>DATAXD010000014.1:0-20148 GCA_036266835.1 Galbitalea sp.
GATCAGGATCGAGTCGACCTCATCCACGATCGCGTAGTGGTGGCCGCGTTGCACGAGATCGCTCGCCTGCCAGGCCATGTTGTCGCGCAGGTAATCGAATCCGAATTCGTTGTTCGTGCCGTAGGTGACATCACACGCGTACATTTCACGACGCTCTTCGGGTGTCTGGCCGCTCAGGATGACCCCGGTCGTCATTCCGAGTGCGCGAAGGATGCGGCCCATCAGCTCCGACTGGTAGCTGGCGAGGTAGTCGTTCACGGTGACGACGTGAACGCCCTCACCCGAGATCGCGTTGAGGTACGCGGGAAGAACAGCGGTGATGGTCTTGCCCTCACCCGTCTTCATCTCCGAGATGTTGCCGAGGTGCAGGTTCATGCCGCCCATGATCTGTACGTCGAACGGGCGCATGCCGAGCGTGCGCACGGCGGCCTCGCGAACGGCCGCGAAGGCCTCGGGCAGCAGATCGTCGAGCGTTTCGCCGTTCGCGTAGCGCTCACGCAACTCAGTGGTCTCGTTCCGCAGTTCCTCGTCGGTCAGCGACTGGAAGTCTTCCTCCAGGTGAGTGACCGCCTCGGCCGTTCGAGCCAGCCGACGAAGAAGTCGACCTTCACCAACACGAAGCGCGCGTTCGAGAACGTTGGCCACCGATGACACTCCAAGCTTTTGGCGCCACAATTTCGTGACGTTATTGACTTGTTATGGTATCAATCAAAGCGAGAGACGTTCTGCTAGCTACCTCCGGGCGGCGATGCGTACATCGTCCGCCGAGTCATCTCCGAGCTCTTCGTCAAGGCCGATCACGCCGTAGTCCCAGCCCTTGCGGCGGTACACAACGCTGGGCCGACCGGTCTCGGCCTCAATGAAGAGGTAGAAGTCGTGACCCACGAGTTCCATGTGGTCCACGGCATCCTCCGTGGACATCCGTACCGCCGGAAAAACCTTGGTCCGAATGACGACCGGTGAGTAGTCCCCCTCGTCCGCGTCGCCGCTGTGGATCGGCACACTTCCCGTGCTGACCTGCTCAAGCAAGTCGGCGCTGGCGGGAGTGATGTCGACCACCCGGAAGCCGCCGGATGTCGCCTCGTGGAGAGAGACCGGCCGGTGCTGGCCACGATGAACCTTGCGCCGATCCTTGGTCTGACGGATTCGCTCCACCAGCCGATCGATGGCCAGGTCGAATGCCACGTACTTGTCGCTGCCCGCGGACTCAGCTCGAACAAGCGGACCGGGGCCGATGAGCGTCAGCTCGACCCGATCATCACCGTTGGGACCCGTCGATTTCTCGTGATGCCTGCACACCTTGATCTCGAGGGCGATCGATCGCTCGGCGAGATGGGTCACCTTCTCAGCCTTCTCGGTCGCGTACTCGCGGAACCGATCCGTGACCCCCAGGCCTTGTCCGGTGATGGTAATTTCCACTGAAGACCTCCAGCCCTCGCGCCCTTGCGGACGTCTTTTTCTCAGCGCGAGACCTGGTTGCCAGGCGGTTTCTTCGCGCCTTTAGCCCCACCGTAGACCTCCGACCTTGGATTACCAAGGAGTGCGCTGGAAGATTGCGAAGAGTGCGGAAAATCGCTAGTTGAGCCGCGGCGTGAAGGCGAGTGCTGCTCGCCCGACGACCTCGCCGCCCGCCGCGCTGATCGCTCTGGCGGCCTCGGTCAACGTCGCGCCGGTTGTCACGACGTCGTCGACGAGCACGAATCGTCGGCCGGTGAGCTCCGTGCGGGAGACCATCGACGAACGGAGATTGGTCTCCCGCTCGCCCGCACCCAGCGTCTTCTGGCTCGCGGTCGATCGAGCGCTGCGAAGCACCCGGGCATGACGGATGCCGGCGCGTCGCGCAAGCAACGCGACCGGGTCGTACCCGCGCCGCCGCCACGCCGCCGAACTCGTCGGCACAACCAGAAACTCGGCGCCGGGCTGAGCGGCACGGCTCAGCGCGGCGGCAAAGGGAACGCTCAGCGGCCCGGCGACATCCGTTCTTCCGCTTTCCTTCAAGGCGAGCACGGTGCGCCGAACCACGCCCTCATAGCGCAGCGCGGTGAAGACGGTCGAGCCGTCGGCCAGGCTGCGGGGCGTCACCGCGGCTTCGAGCGCATCACGACAGTGGTCGCACAGCGCGCGATCCGGTACGCCACAGCCGGCGCAATCGACCGGGGAGAGAATAGCGAGCGCGTCGAGCAGCGCGGTTCGGATGCGGGAAACCACCCGGATAGCATCGCACGCGATGAACAGAGCGGTCTACCTCGCAAGAGATTCGGTGGATAACGAAATCCTATGAACAAAGCTCACTGCTGGGTTGCGAGAATCGAGGCGCCCACCCTGATGTCCTGCCATCCGCTCGCCCGCAATTCCTGCACCTGACCGTTCGAGGTAAGAATGCGCAGAGATTCCGAATCGACCCCGCCGACCAGCCGCACGGCGTCCTGGGTGGTTGAGGGATCGCCGGGAGAACCGCCGATCACATAGCTGATCACGGTGTCTTCGTCGCCGCTCGATCCGAGGGCGGCAACCGTGGTGGGGTCAACCCACGTCGCATCGATCGGCTCGGCGGATGACACCGGCAGCTCAAGCGGAGGGCCGAGCGAGGTCGGGACCCCGGCCCGACGAAGGATGCCCGCGACGATCAGCTGCGGGCCGGAACTCGTCGCTATGTAGGCCAGCAGTCGGGTGCCGTCGTGAGAGACATCCAGCGAGACGATCGTTGACCTGCCTGGAATCGTCGAGGCGATCGGGTGCGCCACACCGTCAGCGCTCGTGGCATCTATGGCGGACGCATCCGACGCGGGGACGGTCCAGACAAAACCCGACGCATCGATCGATGGAGCGATCAGGCCGGGGCGCGAGTCGAGGAGCTTCGCGCTTCCCGTCGCAGCGACCAGGTAGACGCCTTTTTGTGTGAGGACAGCGGCGTTGGTCCCCGCGTGGTCCAGCGTGGCGGCTGACCCACGCAGCGCCGCGACCCCGGCCGAGATCGGGCCGAGCGACTCCATGCGTGGGGAGTAGCCGAACTGCTTGCCCGCAAGTATGAGCGGAGCGCTGTTCGCGGCCGCAGCCGTCGTCGTGGTCAGCTGCTGCGAGTCGGGGAACGACACCGGAGCCCCGTGTGCCGTCATCGAGACATTCGTGATGAAAGCGTCCTGCAGACTCTCCTGAAGCTGCCGCAGCATACGCGCGCGCACCAGGTTTCCGGCGCTTGCGGCCGTTGAACTGAAGTCCACGCGCGCACTCGCGTTCTTGACCACTACGGGTGAGCCGACCTTGACATTCGCGGGAAAGGCGGTGGCAACCACGCCGCCCTGAAGCCACGCCGAGGGTCCGGAAAGCAGCGCGTTGACGATCCGATCGGCGACCCCCGAGCCGTTGGGGAAGAAGCGAACGTCCGGCACCAGGTATCGAAAGTCGGGATCGAAGAAGTACAGCGGGTACTCGCTGAAGGAGTTCTCGAAGTTGTCTCTCGACAGCACGATCCCGTTCGGCAACTGGCTGATGCGCCACTGGCCACCGACCTTCGTGAACGAGTAATCGAGCGTCTGGTTGGAATCGGTCGCCTGCTCGGTGTAAACGCCGAGCGCGTCGACTGACGCCTTAGTCGAGACCGTATAGCTGAGGTCGTTACCGCCAATGTCCTGCGGATTCGCCGGCTTTTCGCGGATGAGTGCGCTCTTCGTCGGGTCCCAACTGCGCGCCGCCTTCGCGGTGAGGAACTCCTTCGCGATCCGATAGTCCTGATCGGATGATGTGGCAGCCTGCAGGAAGTCGGTGAAGATTTCGTTCTTGCTCGCGTTTCTCGGCGGACCGAGCGGAAGGTCGACGTGGGAAGAATCCCCACCCGACTTGACGATCGGCCCGACATTCACGCCGCCGCTCGCGGGGATGCCGACGCATCCCGCGAGCAGGATCACGGCGATCGCAGCCAGCGCGGTCATCCGGGCCCGCCGCAGCCACGATCGCCTCGAACGCGCGAGCTCAGTCATCAATGGTCACCTCCTCGTCGACGGGGGGAAGTTCGAGTGGAGACGACGCGAGGACTCCGCCAGCGCGCCGCGGCAGCGTCAGACGGAAGCACGATCCCTGGCCGGGCGCGCTCCACACCTCGAGCCATCCGCCGTGCAGCGCGGCATCCTCGAGGGAAATCGCCAACCCGAGGCCGGTACCGCCAGTCGTGCGCTGCCGCGAGGGGTCCGCCCGCCAGAACCGATCGAACACGCGCTCCATCGCGGCAGAGGTCATCCCGATTCCGAAGTCGCGCACGGCCAGGGCGACCGCAGATTCATCGCTGTCCACGTACACAATGATCGGGCGGCCCTCCCCATGGTCGATGGCGTTGCCCAGCAGATTCTGAAGGATGCGACGCACGCGGCGGGCCTCGACCTCCGCCTCGAAGTATCCGCCGGGCGCAACGACCCGCAGGTCGGAGCCCTTCGACTCTGCGAGGGACGCGACCGCCTCGACGGCATCCTCGACCAGCCGAACCAGGTTGGCGGGTTCCGTATCGATCTTGACCGCACCAGCGTCGTACCGGCTCATCTCGAGCAGGTCCGCGAGCAGGACCTCGAATCGCTGCACCTGCGTGCGTAGCAGTTCCGCGGTTCGCGCAGTCGCCGGAGGGAACGTGTCGCGCTGGTCGTACAGCACGTCTCCGGCCAGACGGATGGTGGTCAGCGGAGTGCGCAGTTCGTGCGAAACATCCGATACAAATCGCTGCTGCACCTGGGACAGAGTGGCTAGCCTCACGATCTGCTTCTGGAGGCTGTCTGCCATTCCGTTGAAGGATCTCGCGAGCGTCGAGATGACGTCGTCGCCCCGCTCCGGGATGCGCTGCTCGAGTTCGCCCGCGGCCAGCTTCTCCGCCGTCTCGGCCGCCAGCCGAATCGGACCGACGATGAGTCGCACCACCACCCAGGTGACGGCACCGATGAGCAGGATCAGCGCGAGACCGCCGAGCAGGAGAGTGCTCTGGACGAAGGCGAGTGTCTGTTCCGACGACGAAAGATCGTAAATCAGGTAGAGCTCGTACCGGCCGGAGTTGGGCAGGGACACGTTCGATCCGATGACGATTCCGGGCTCGCGCCCCGAGCCGGTCGGCATGGAGATCGACTGCCAGTAAACGTGCGTGCCCCTCGAAGCGCCCACCTCCTTGCGCAACGCGGCCGTCACCAGGTTCTTCGTCGAGGGCGTGGTCGCCACGTCGACCGGCACGCGTGGTCCGCTTTGATGCGGACTGCGCAGGATCGCGATCTGGGTGCTCGCCGTGCCCGCCGTCGTCTGCAGCACATCCGTGTACGCGACGCTGCTGGCATCCTCGATGTTCAACGTGGAGCCCTGCTCGGCGGTGAGATTGAAGGCACCCTGCACCGTCGTTGTCGCCGTAACCGCCTGTGACAGCAACTGGTCGCGACGCGAGTCGAAGAGGTTTGACCTGACGCTGACCGAGATGTAGGCCCCGATGATGGCGACGGCAACCGTGGACAGCAGGAGTGTGAGCGTGACGGTGCGGGTCAGCAGCGAGGTCCGCCACTGTCGAACCGGGCGTCGCAACCACTTTCGCCAATCGAAATAGCGCATGGCGGTCAGCTGGTCGAAGTGGCCCCGGCGCGATAGCCAACCCCGCGGACCGTCATCACGATTCGGGGATTGTCCGGATCGTGCTCGACCTTGGCCCGCAACCGCTGGACGTGGACATTCACCAGCCGGGTGTCTGCCTTGTAGTGATAGCCCCACACCTGCTCGAGCAGCATCTCCCGGGTGAAGACCTGCTGCGGCTTGACCGCGAGCGCGAGGAGCAGTTCGAACTCGAGCGGCGTCAGGTTGATACGTGTCTCCCCGCGGCGCACCTCGTGGCCGGCAACATCGAGCACGAGATCGCCGACCGACATCAGGTCGGTCGCTGTGTGCGAGGTCGGACGCAGCCGCGTACGGATGCGAGCGACGAGCTCTTTCGGGTTGAAGGGCTTGACGACGTAGTCGTCCGCCCCGACCTCGAGACCGCGCACCACATCCGCCGTGTCGCCCTTCGCGGTGAGCATGATGATGGGCGTGCCCGACTCCTCACGGATGCGGCCGCAGACCTCGATTCCGTCCATGCCCGGCAGCATCAGATCGAGCAGCACCAAGTCGGGATTCGACGAGTGGAACGCGTCGACGGCGGATGCTCCATCCGCACAGAACACCGGATCGAATCCCTCGGTTCGCAGCACGATTCCGATCATCTCGGACAGCGCTGTGTCGTCGTCGACAACCAGAATTCGAGCGTTCATGATCCTTCGATACTGCCAGCCAAGCGCAAAGTGAAAGGTTGTCGATAAGAGTAGTCGAGTGTGCAACCATAAACCCGTGCGGTTGATGCTCGGCCGCCGTCGAAGCGACCCGAGGGGAATCGAGTGAGCGACACCGGCTGGACATCACCGAGCGGTCAGGATCCTGCACAACCGCCCGCACCCGGCACTCCACCGCCGCCGCCGCCACTGTTCGGCGGCCTGCCGCCCGCACCGCCGCCGCCCGGCGCGTCCGGTCCGCCACCGGGATGGACCCCGCCACCGAAGCCGGGACTGATCCCGCTGGCTCCGATGGGCCTTGGCGCGATGCTGGGTGCGGCCTTCCGGGTGCTGCG
This sequence comes from Galbitalea sp., assembly GCA_036266835.1. Taxonomy (GTDB): domain Bacteria; phylum Actinomycetota; class Actinomycetes; order Actinomycetales; family Microbacteriaceae; genus Galbitalea. The sequence goes on from DATAXD010000014.1 coordinate 6,614, forward strand.
ACGGAACCCTCGACCAGTCGTCGGATTCTCACTGGTGATTCACGTGGTGCTCGCGCTCATCGCGATCGCGGTGAATTTTCTCTTTACGGTCGGAGCGCTCGATAAGTACCTCGACTACATCCAGTCCGCGGGCACGACCGGTGATCTCGACCAGGCAGGCCTGGCGAGCGCCATTGGCAGCCTCGTTCTCGCGTCGGCGACCGGCCTCATCTCGACCATCTTCAACTACGCGGGCACGACGATCCTCCAGGGCATCATCACGATGGAGGTCTCGCGCGGGACCGTCGGCGAGAAGCTGCCCCTCGCGGCGCTCTGGGGGCGCGCGCGGGGGCGAATCGGGGCACTGCTCGGATGGGCCGGGCTGGTGATCCTGGTGACGTTCCTCGTGTTTGGTGTCGTCACAGCCGGACTCGCCGCGCTCATTGCGTTCGGAGGGACCGCGGGGGCCATCGTCGGTGGCATACTGGCGTTTGTTTTCGTCCTCGGCGGAGTCGTAATTGTTTTCTGGCTGACGATCAAGCTCAGCCTCGTGCCGAGCGCGATAATCATCGAGCGGCTCACAATCCGCGGCGCCGTACGTCGATCCTGGAGCCTCGTCGCCGGTTACTTCTGGCGGACGTTCGGAATCGAGGTTCTGGTCGCCATAATGGTTGCGGTGGCGGCGAGCGTCATCGAATTTCCCGTCACTCTCATCGTTCAGATCGCGGCGCTTACCGCGAATCCGACGGGTGTTGCGGCATCGGTCGCGACCACTGGTACGGCGTTCAGCGTCAGCTTCGTTGTAACGACCACGGTGAGCGCACTGGTGGAAACGGTCACGGCGATCATCTCAACCGCCACCACAGCGCTCATCTACATCGATCTGCGAATGCGCAAGGAAGGGCTCGACCTCGAGCTCATGAAATTCGTGGATGCACGCGCGGCGGGCTCGACCGATGTTCCGGACCCGTACCTGACGGCCGACTCGCTCGTCACACGGCCTACCAATAGCACCGAATGACGATTGCGTTCCAGGGTGCGGTCCACAGTGGGCAGGGTTCGCCGAACTCGCCGCCACTGGATCCGACGGCCGAACAGGCACGGCTGCAGCTGCTGCACGAACTCGCGAAGCTCGGCTACCAGGAGGCGAAACCGACGTGGATTGACGACGTCGTGAACTGGGTCGGAGGCCTCTTCAATTCGCTGTTCGACCACATTGGCACCCCCGCCGGCGGTTCGAGCCTGATCGTGGTTGTGATTGCAGTAGCGGTCATCGCAGCGGCCGTCATCGGTTTCCTCGTCTTCGGTCTGCCCAGAATCAACCGTCGCACTTCGATTACCGGAAGCCTGTTCGGCGACGACGACGACCGGAATTCGGGCGCGCTCCGCGAGGCGGCACTCCGAGCGGCCGCTGCCGGAGACTTCACGACGGCCATCGAGGAACTCTTCCGATCAATTGCGCGAGGTCTGGCCGAGCGAACCGTCGTCACCACCTTTCCGGGAACCACCGCTCACGGGTTTGCCCGTGAGGCAGAACGGCCATTTCCGGAATTCGGCGCAGACCTCCGGCTGGCCGCCGATTCGTTTGACGCGGTCCGCTATCTCGGCGCGACAGGCACCGAGGCACAGTGGATTGGGATCAAGACGCTCGAAGTCGAACTTCGCTCTGCGCGACCCGCGCTCGACCCGGTCGACGCATGACCACGACCGAGGAAGCCCGCATCCAGTTCTCCGAGAGCGAGGTGGCTTCGCCGACGCTGCGACGAACCGCACGACGTTCGATCTTCTGGGTTGTGATCGCCGCCATCCTCATCCTGTTCGCGCTGGTCTCGCTGGCTTCCGTCGGCGTGACTACAAACGGGGCACGACTGTCGGCCACCAACCCGAAACCCACCGGCGCCCAGGCGCTCATCAGCGTGCTGCGTGAGGATGGCGTAACCATCACGGCGCCGCGAACGCTCGGAACGGCGATCAAGGATGCCTCGGTCGATGTTTCCTCGACGACGGTCGTCATCTACGATCCGACCTCGATCCTCAGCGCCTACCAGTTGGGCACGCTGGGCCAGATCGCCCCGAATCTCGTGCTCATCGAACCGTCCAAGGGCGAGTTGAGCGCCCTGGCTCCCGGCGTCACCCGCGTGGGCCCGGTGTTCGGCACGGCCGCCGCGGATTGCGGCTACCGGCCGGTTCGCGCGGCTGGCACTGTTTCGGGGCTAGCGGTTGGCTATCGCGCAGCATCCGGCGGGACGGTGCAGCGCTGCCTCGGCTCGAACGGGGTCTATTCGCTCGTGCGGTCGGTCTACGCGAATCAAACAGTGACGGTTCTGGGCACCACGACCGCCCTCACGAACCAGTCGATCACGAACGATGGCAATGCCGCCCTCGCGCTCGGTGTGTTCGGCTCCGCCAAGAGACTGGTCTGGTACCGACCATCGTTCGCGGATCACGCGGGCGTCGTCGCCGATGGCGTGTTGCCTGCCCCACCCTGGGTGGTGCTCACTGCCATCCTTACCGCACTGGTCGTGATCGCTGCCGCCGTCTGGCGCGGGCGCCGCCTCGGTCCCATCGTCGTCGAGCGGATGCCGGTCACCGTCCGATCCAGCGAAACCCTTGACGGACGGGCGCGCCTGTACCAGCGAGCGTCGGCGGGCACGCACGCACTGGACATGCTCCGTATCGGTTCGATCTCCCGGCTCGGTGTGCTGTGCGGCCTGCCGACGGTCGCGACCGTGGACGCGGTGATCGGTGCGGTCGCAGCCGTCACCGGGCGCACCGCGCCAGCACTGCGAGGGCTACTCCTCGACGAGGTGCCCACCAGCGACGCCCAGCTCGTCCGACTGTCAGACGACCTCCGCCTCCTCGAAGACGAGGTCACCACGAAGGTGGCCCCACGATGACGGGCGCGCGGTTCGGAGCCCGAAGGATCCACCTGAAAGAATGTGCCAATAACAAGAGGGGACACCATGCCTGACACTGACCTTCGCGAGTCGTTCTCGCACGTTCGAGCCGAGGTCGGCAAAGCCGTCGTGGGCCAGGATGCGGCTGTCACCGGCCTGATCATCGCGTTGCTCGCGAGCGGGCACGTATTGCTCGAAGGGGTGCCGGGCGTCGCGAAGACGCTGCTCATCCGCGCGTTGAGCAAGGCGCTGTCGCTCGAAACCAAGCGGGTTCAGTTCACTCCGGACCTCATGCCTGGCGATGTCACCGGCTCGCTGGTGTACGACGCGAAGCGCGGCGAATTCTCGTTCCGGGCGGGACCCGTGTTCACCAACATCCTGCTCGCCGACGAGATCAACCGCACCCCGCCCAAGACTCAGTCCTCGCTCCTCGAGGCGATGGAGGAGCGACAGGTGTCGGTCGACGGCGAGACCAGGCCCCTGCCGGCGCCGTTCCTGGTCGCGGCCACAATGAACCCGGTGGAATACGAGGGCACGTACTCGCTTCCCGAGGCGCAGCTCGATCGCTTCCTGATGAAACTCATCCTCGACCTGCCCGAGCGCAGCGACGAGGTGGAAGTGCTCAGGCGCCATGCGGACGGATTCAACCCGCGTGACCTCGCCGCCGCCGGCGTGAAGGCAGTGCTCACCGCCACCCAGCTCGGCAAGGCGCAGGCTGCCGTCGGCACGGTCGGAGCCAGCGACGACGTCATCGGATACGCCGTCGATCTGGCGCGCGGAACGAGGCAGAGCCCCTCGGTCAAGCTCGGTGTGAGCCCACGCGGTACCACCGCGCTGCTGGCGGCGTCGAAGGCGTGGGCGTGGCTGAACGGATTCGACGCAATCACGCCTGACCACGTGCAGGCGATGGCGCTTCCGGTCCTGCGCCATCGCATCCAGCTACGTCCTGAGGCCGAGTTGGAAGGCGTGTCTGCCGACACGATCCTTCGGTCGGTGCTTCAGCAGGTACAGGTTCCGATCTAGGTCGGCAGCCGTGGCACTCACTGGACGATTCGTCGCACTACTCGCTCTGGGAGTGGTGCCCATCGTCCTGCTCGGGCAGCCGTGGGTACTGCTGGCGTGGATCGCGCTGGTGATCGCGGTCGCGGAAGTTGATCTGACCCTGGCCGCGTCGCCGCGCAAGGTACGGATCTCCCGCGATCTGCCGGCGAGAGTGCGTCTGGGAGAGACCGTACGTGGCGACCTCCTCATCACCAATCGCGGCTCGCGAACCATTCACGGGATCGTCCGCGACGCCTGGCAGCCGTCCGCCGGCGCCGAACTGACTCGGCATCCGCTCACGGTGCCGGCGGGCGAACGCCGGATGGTGTCGACCATGCTTACCCCCTTCCGGCGGGGCGAGCGCCGATCCGCAGGTGTGACCATCCGATCGATGGGCCCGCTGGGGATCGCGGCTCGACAGGCGACGCTGAGCGTCGCGGGCGCCATCCGCGTCCTGCCGCCGTTCAACGCCCGCAAGCACCTGCCATCCCGGCTGGCCCGGCTACGAGAGCTGGACGGGCGAACGAGCGTGATGGTGCGCGGGCAAGGCACCGAGTTCGACAGCCTCCGCGAATATGTGCGCGGCGACGATGTGCGTTCCATTGACTGGCGGGCAACCGCGCGCCGCACAGATCCGGTGCAGGGTGGCCCGAGCCTGGTGGTACGCACCTGGCGGCCCGAGCGGGATCGTCGAGTGGTGATCATCGTCGATAGCGGTCGGACCTCGGCAGCACGGATCGACCGGGAACCCCGCATCGACACCGCGTTCGAGTCGACGCTGCTGCTGTCGGCGCTGGCCAGCCGAGCGGGCGACCGAGTGGATGTGGTGATCTTCGACCAACGGGTCCGTGGCCGGGTGCAGGGTGCGACGGGCGCCGACCTGCTCGCGCGACTTGTCGACACGATGGCGACAATCGACCCCGAGCTCATCGAGACCGACTGGAGTGCGGTGCCAGCGCTCGTGCGTTCGGTGACCTCGCAGCATTCGCTCGTGGTGCTCGCCACGTCAATCGATTCGCCGGGTTCGGCGCGTGGGCTGCTTGCTGTACTTCCCCAGCTGACCCGTCGGCACACGGTTGTCGTCGCCTCGGTGACCGACCCCGATGTTCTGGCGGCGGCATCCGAGCGCGACAACCGCAGCGAGATCTTCCGAGCTGCGGCGGCCGAACGCACCCTCCTCGATATTTCGCGGGTCTCCGCGGCCATCCGGCAGCTCGGTGGCGAAGTCGTGACCGGCGCGCCCGCCGACCTTCCCCCGGCGCTCGCCGACCGTTATATCGCGCTCAAGGCAGCGGGTCGTCTATAGCGGAGCGCCTTGGGTGCCGGCGGGTGGCACGTGCCCCGCGCCGAGCGATAGCCTGCTGAACGAAGAACCCGATTCGACAAAAATCAAGGAAGGTCCACTTTCATGGCGGAAACTACCCCCGCGCCCATACTCACTCGCCTCATCGCGGAAGGCTTCGGAACATTCATCCTCGTTGCCGCGATCCTCGGTTCTGCGCTCTTCGCGTCAACGGACATCAGGTACCTCGGCATCGCTCTCGCAGCCGGTCTCGCCGTTCTGGTTTCGGCCTACGCCTTCGGGTCGATTTCGGGCGCCCACTTCAACCCGGCGGTCACCCTCGGCGTCGCCGCCGCGGGACGGATGCTCTGGCGAGACGTTCTTCCCTACATCGCCGCGCAACTCGTCGGCGCGATCGTCGCGTCGTCGATGATGTTCGCAATCGATGCGGGAGCTCCGAAGACTTTCTTCAAGTCCTCCGTGAAGAACGGATTCGCGTCGAACGGTTATGGCGACCACTCCCCCGGCAACTTCGACCTGGCCTCGGTGATCATCATCGAACTGGTGCTCACCGCGATCTTCCTGTACGTCATCCTCTCGGTGACGGCGCCCGGAACGACCACGCCCGGCTTCGCGCCGCTGGCGATCGGACTCACGTTGACGGTCATCCACCTCATCTCGATTCCGGTGTCGGGGACCTCGGTCAACCCGGCTCGCTCGATCGCGAGCGCGATCTACGGCGCCGACTGGACCAGGGCACAGCTGTGGGTGTTCATCCTGATTCCCGTGGCCGGTGGACTACTGGCCGGTTACACGTGGAAGTTCCTGTTCGGTCGCGCCCTCCTCGGCGCGCGCACGAACTCCCTCACGAAGTAGGTTCGAGGCGTCCCCGCCGGCGGATTAGCTACTCTGCCCGCGGGGTCGTTTCGCCGACGGCATCCTCGGTTTCGGATGCCGGGAGCAGCGACGTCGGCAGGGTGGCCATGCGCGGCAGCGGTGAGAACAACACCCAGAGGCCCGCGAGCATCCCACCGGCGAATCCGATCCAAATCGTCGGAAGGATGCCGAACCAGCCTCCGAACCAGCCGCCGATCAGCGCCCCGATCGGCATGACCCCCCAGACCAGGCAGCGAATGGATGCGTTCATCCGCCCCAGCAACCGCGGCGGACACAGCCGCTGGCGCAGCGTGACTTGGGTGATGTTGTACACCAGCACACAGAATCCGTTGAGGAACTCCCCGACGGCGAGCACCGGCACGGCGTCGACGCCGTGCAGGAAGCCGGCCAGCGGCACAGGAAGGAACGCGAGCCCGCTCACGAACGCCGCGACGACGATGACCCGCCCCTCGCCGATCCACTTCGCCACTCGAGGAGTGAGCGTCGCGCCCAGCAACCCGCCGATGGCGCCAGCCGAAAGGGTGATGCCAAAGCCCAGCGAACCGATGTCCAGCACCCGCAAGGCGAAGATCGGGTAGACGGTAAACGCGAAAGTGGAAAAGAAATTGGAGGTCGCCGTTGTACCGGAGATGCTGCGGATGAGCGGCTGCTTCGCCACGAAGCGCACGCCCTCGGCGATCTCCTTGTGCAGGGGCTGACGTAGCGCACGATCGGCTGGGAGCTCCTTGTCCCGGATCCGGGACAAGCTCAGGAACGAGACGATGTAGGACGCCGAGTCCACGATGATCAGTCCGGGCGCGCTGATGATCGTCAGCAGAACGCCGGCAATCGCCGGGCCACCGATGCGCCCGACCTGCGCCGTCGCCTCGAGGGTCGAGTTTGCGGGGCCGACCTGCTCCGGCTTGACCAGCAGCGGAATGTAGCTCTGGTAACCCACATCGAAGAAGACACTTGCGACACCGACGACGGCCACTATGACGATCAGCTCCCAAATGTTGAGCAGGCCCATAAACCACAGGATCGGGATCACCGCGAGCGCGACGGTTCGTACGACATCCGCCATGATCATCACTCGCCGCTTCAGCCAGCGATCGACCCAGGCTCCGGCGGGCAGGCCGACCATCAGGAAGGCCGCAGTCGATGCTGCGTTGAGAACGCCCAACTGCCAGGCGGCCGCGTTCAGTAGCGAGACGGCCAGCACGGGGATCGCGAGACCGGTGAACTGCTCGCCGAAGATGCTGATGCCCTGACCACCCCAGAGCCACAGGAAACCGCGATTTCGGCGAACGGATTCGACGGTTGTCATGGCTTCATCATTGCATCCCATTGGGATAAGTCAATCGCGCGCCGAACCCACCTATGCTTGTCCAGTATGGGAGCGTGGGAAGACGCCGATGATGCCGAGCAGGCGCGTCGCGCGCGGGCTCTCGCCTCACCGCTACGCATGCGCATCCTGAGGCTGTGCCTGCACGAGGCCCGCACCAACAAGGAGCTCGCCGATGAGCTCGGAGTGAACCCCGGAACACTGCTTCACCACATCCGAACTCTCGTCGACACCGGATTTCTCGCGCCCGGCGATCCCCGACGCGGGCCGCGCGGTGCCCGCGAAGTCCCCTATCTCGCAACCCGTCGAAGCTGGAGGTCGGGCGGCGACGACATCTCGCTGACACTCATCGAAACCTTCCTGCAGGAGATCGAAGGCCTGCCACCCGACCGGTTGCACACGGTTCGTCTGGGACTCAAGCTCAACGCCGCGAATCGTGACGAACTCCTCGATCGCTTCCAGCAGCTGTTCGAGGAGTACAAGGACAGGCCCGCGGATGTCGACGGCGACCCGATTTCGCTGTTCTTCGTCGAGCATCCCGAGCTCTCGCGCGCACAGCGCCGCGCGGCGAGCTAGGGAATCAGCCGGCGGTGAGTTGCCGGGCGCCGGCCTCGAACTCGTCGAGGTCCCCGCTACGACCGGCTCGATATGCCCTGCGACCAAGAATCCACTGGTAGGAGAGGAAAATCAGCAGCGCAATCGTGCCGATCCCGATCTTGATCGGCCACGGCCACGGCTGATACGTGACGAATCCCTCGATCGCGCCGGACATCGCCAGCGAGATGATGAGCCCGATCACGATCGTGAAGAAGGCGCGACCATCCTCGGCGAGCGCCTGCGCACGAGTGCGACGGCCGGGCGCGACCAGGGCCCAGAACAACATGAAGCCCGCGGCGCCCGAAGTGAAGACGCTGTACAGCTCGAGCTGGCCGTGCGGAGCGATGTATAGCCAAAAGTCGGAAACGTGACCGTACTGGTTGACGAGGGCGCCGGCCTCACCGACGTTGATCGCGTTGGAAATCATGAAGTAGGCAGGAACAATGCCGGTAATTCCGAACACGAGCGTCAGTGCGGTGATCGTCGCGTTGTGGGTCCAGACCTGCCCCGCGAACGCGGCGGCCGGATGCGCTGAGTAGTACCCGACGAACTTGCTGTCGGCAATGGACTTGAGGTAGGCGGGCGATCCGAGGTGCAGCAGCAGGCTCGGGTTCGCATTGATCCACAGCCCGGCAACCACTGCAATAAGGGCCGTCGCCACCGTGACGCCCACGGTCACCCAGCGGATGCGATAGAGCGCTGCGGGCAGGGACGCAACAAAAAACTCCGCGAGCTGTTCGAGAACGTTCCGACGCGCCCCTGTGAATGTTCGCCGCGCACGGCTGAGCGACAACGACAGCTGCTCGCCCTGCCCGGACGGACCGATGGTCGTGCGCATCGTCGACAGGTCGCTCGCACCGGCCTGGTACAGATTGATGAGTTCGTCGGATTCCGGGCCCGACAGTCTGCCAGCCTTCGACAACCGGGCAAGCCGCTCCCAGTCTTCGCGTCGCGCGGCGGCTAAGGCATCGAGGTCCATCTGCTTAAATGATCGCATGGCAGCCGCTGGCGCGAGCAACGCAATTCCGGTCGACGACATCGAAGACTCGGTGATGACCGGGGAGGCCGTCGCGCTGGAGCTTCGTCCGACGCCGTATCCACTGGCCGCCGCCGGAGCGCTGATCGACTGGCTCGTCTACTTCGTCGGCGGTACCCTCCTGGTCACCTTCGCGATCCTCATTCCGCTGTCCGGCAGCACGCTCGGGGACGACTCGGCCACCGTGTCCGCGTTCGTCTCGGTCAGCATCGTGCTCATCCTCGTGGTGATTCCCACCGCGGTCGAACTGCTGAGCCAGGGCAAGTCCCTCGGCCGACTTGCGGTCGGTGCGCGAATCGTGCGCGACGACGGAGGTCCGATCGGTTTCCGGCATGCTTTCATCCGGAGCCTCGTCGCAATCTTCGACTTCTACGCGACCTTCGGCGGCCTCGCTGCGATCGTCGGCCTCACAAACGAAAAGTCACAGCGACTCGGAGATATGCTCGCCGGCACGTACAGCCAATACGAGCGAGTGCCCGTGATCTCCGAGCCGGTCTTCGGTATTCCTGTCGAGCTGCAATCCTGGGCATCCACCGCGGACGTTGCCCGCATCCCGAATCGGCTGGCGTTTCGCGCGGCCAGATTCCTGCGCCAGGCGGGCCAGCTCACGCCAACGACCCGCACCTCGGTGGCCGGCCAGCTGGCATCCGAGCTCTCCGTCTGGGTCTCGCCGATTCCGACCACCTCGCCGGAAGCCTTTGTAGCTGCGGTGATAGCACTTCGACGCGAACGGGAACTGCGCGCGCATCAACTGGAAGCCGAGCGCCTGAAGCCGCTCGCGGCCACCCTCGAGTCGCTCCCGCACAACTTTCCCAAGCGTTAGTAGCGGTAGTGCTCCACCTTGTATGGACCATCCACCGGGACTCCGATGTACGCCGCCTGCGCGGGCGTCAGCCTGGTCAGTTCGACGCCGAGCGCATCCAGGTGGAGGCGCGCGACCTTCTCGTCGAGCCGCTTCGGCAGAACGTAGACGCCGATCGGATACTCGCCCGGGTTGGTAAATAGCTCGAGCTGCGCCAGCACCTGGTTGGTGAATGAGTTGCTCATGACGAAGGACGGATGTCCGGTCGCATTGCCGAGGTTCATCAGGCGCCCCTCGGACAGCACCAGGATGCTGCGACCGGTCGGCAGCCGCCACTCGTGCACCTGCGGTTTGATCTCGACTCGCTCCGCGCCGTCGAGCCTGGCAAGGCCGGCCATGTCGATCTCGTTGTCGAAGTGCCCGACATTCCCGACGATCGCGAGGTGCTTCATCCCGAGCATGTGCTCGAGTGTGATGACATTCTCGTTGCCCGTGCCCGTGATGAAGATGTCGGCCTCGCCGAGCACGCTCTCGATGGTCGCAACCTGGAAGCCGTCCATTGCCGCCTGGAGCGCGCAGATCGGGTCGACTTCGCTCACGATAACGCGAGCGCCCTGACCGCGGAGCGCCTCGGCGGCACCCTTCCCGACATCGCCGTAGCCCGCGACGAACACGACCTTGCCGCCGATGAGCACATCCGTGGCGCGGTTGAGTCCGTCGGGAAGCGAATGACGGATGCCGTAGCGGTTGTCGAACTTCGACTTGGTCACCGAGTCGTTCACGTTGATCGCGGGGAACAGCAGCTCGCCGGCCCTGGCCAGTTCATAGAGGCGGTGAACGCCGGTGGTGGTCTCTTCGGTCACGCCCTGGATTCCCGCGGCGATGCTCGTCCAGCGATCGGAGCTGTGCTCCAACGATCGACGCAGCACGTCGAGAATCACCGTCCACTCGTGGCTGGCATCCGTTGGAGGTTCCGGAACCGCGCCGGCTGCCTCGAACTCGGCGCCCTTGTGCACGAGCATGGTCGCGTCGCCGCCATCATCCAGGATCAGGTTGGGCCCGGAACCGTGCCCATCCGCTTTGGCTTCGGCACTCCAGTCGAAGATCTGCTCGGTGCACCACCAGTATTCTTCGAGGCTCTCGCCCTTCCAGGCGAACACGGGGACACCCGCGGGTGAATCCGGCGTCCCGGTGGGGCCGACGGCGACGGCTGCGGCAGCCTCATCCTGCGTCGAAAAGATATTGCAGCTCGCCCACCGCACCTGCGCACCCAGTGCCACGAGAGTCTCGATGAGAACGGCGGTCTGCACGGTCATGTGCAAGGAGCCCGCGATCCGCGCTCCGGACAGGGGCTGCGACGCGGCAAACTCCCGGCGAAGCGCCATCAGGCCAGGCATTTCCTGCTCGGCGAGCCGGAGCTGGTGTCGTCCGGCCGCGGCGAGCTCGAGGTTCGCGACGCGAAACGGAAGTGAAGTCTTTGCTGGCATCTGAATATTCTCGCAGGCTGGGGCGCGCTGCGCCGGTTTGCTACCTCGACCCGACGCTCCGGATGAAGCCCGCAACGAACTCGGCGGTGTCCTGCCATCCGTCCACGGCGAAGGTTCGCACTCCCATCGCCTTCACCGGGTAGTCGTTACCGCCCTCGTCGAGCCGGTCACCGATGAACAGCATTCGCTCCAACGGGATGCCGGTGAGTTCGGCGAGCTTGCGCATCCCGTAGGCCTTGTCGATGCCCTCGCGCGTGATGTCGATCGAGGTCGAGCCGCCCGATCGGACCTCGAGCCCAGGAAGCAGCGGCGCGGTCGCCGCGCGCAGGGATTCCTTCTTCGACCCGGTCGGGTCCCAGGCCCGTTTGGCATCGACGGGAGCATTTTGTCCGAGCGCGGAGAACGTTACCTGGGAACCCCGATCCTCGAGGATGGGACCCCAGGTCTTCTGCTCCCACAGCCCAAGCTGCTTCGCGGACTTCTCGACGGCCGCGAACGCAGCCGCCGTCTGCTCACGCGACAGGTTCTCCGCGTACTGCTGACGCCAGCTGGCAGTGGCCTCCTCAAACCGGTAGTACTGTGTGCCGCAGGTGGGCAGTAGGTGGAGACGACCGAACAGGTGCGTCGAATCGGACGGAAGGCTCGCGATGAGCTGCGACTCGAACTGGCCGAACTGGCCGCCGGAAATGACGCAGACCTCGACAACGCCGAGCAGATTGGCGAGCAACCGCGCCATCCGCGGGTCGAGAGGGGACTTGGATGGCGCGAGCGTGTCGTCCAGATCGAACGCTAGAAGATCGACGTCGCTCGTCATCACATGATCGAGGGCGTCAGGCACCGCACAATCGTACCGGTCGCGGTCCGGGTGTCGGCCTACTCAACTGAGGTGCGCGAGGCGCACTACCTGCCAGCCCTGCGGAACCGAGAGACGCTCCGCGTGCCGCTCGCAGAGGTCGTAGCTGTGCGGCTCCGCGGTCTGGCTGAGGGGGCCAAGCACGGCCATCGAATCGGCGTAGACGTAAGTGAGGGTCGAGGTGGCATCCTCGCCACACGCGACCTTGCTGCACGGCCGACCGGTCATCACGCACTCACCATACGTGAGGGAGAGCACCGGGCAGTCGCGGGCACGCCGGTCTAGCATTGGCACATGGCGACACCACGTCGGCGCACAGCGCCGGTCTCGGCGAGACCGGGTTGGCGAGATCGTCATGGCCGGGGAATTCGTGCCTCGGTGACCGGCCCGCATCTTCCGCTTCTGAGGTCGCGTGCCGACCTTTTCGACCTCACGGTCGCATCCACCGCGGAGTATCTGAAGGATCTCTGGCCGGATGAGCTTGTCGACGCGCGCTTCGAAGTCGCGGTGCTGCCGTCCGCGCCGGTCGGTGCGACCGGGCTCGATCGCTGGCGCGTCATCAAGCGCGAGCGGCGCATCATCCTCTATCGACTGCCGATCGAGCGGATGTCGCGCCTGCACCGCTATGACGAGCTGCACCGGCGGATGATGATCGAGAGTTGCGTATTCCGGGCGGTCGCGGAGTTGCTTGGCAAGGACCCGTGGGATCTTGCCCCGGAGCATTTCCGACACCACTAGGGCGGCGCCGGCTGGGTCCGCTTGGTGCGTCGCCGAAATTAGTTGTCCACAGGTGTTGACTTTCTGGGTTTCGGGGTGAACTGGTGTTCTAAACTTGGGGTATGTCGGCAGCCGTCCCGGTTCTTGAGCATTACCGCTCGATGGTGGGTGGGTTGGCGGATGCCCGGGTTGACACCGGTGAGCTGCGGGCCCTTTCCGAGGCTGACCTGCTGGAGGTGAACCAGTTGCACACCGCGGGCGCTCGCGTATGGGGGTCGGCTGGTGCGGCGATTGCTGGGGAGTTGGCGTATCGGTCGCGTCCGGAGTTGGGTGGGGAGGGTCTGGCCAGGCGTACCGGCCACCGGACGGTGGAGAATCTGCTGCAAACCACTACCGGTGCCACCAGGGAGCAGGTGGTCACCGTGGTGGCCGCGGGGACCCTGCTGGTGGAGCTCGCGGATGAGGGCATGGTTGATACTGTGACCGGTGGGGTCAGTGTTGTCTCGCAGCCGTGGTTGCGTCCGGTGGCGGTGGCGGTCGCGGCGGGCTCGGTGTCGGTTTCGGCGTCGCAGTCGATCGCCCGCGGCCTGGGTGTCCCCAACTCGGCGGTCACCGCCGAACAA
>DATAXD010000039.1:0-62585 GCA_036266835.1 Galbitalea sp.
CCGAGGGCACCACGAATCGCCGCATCCGCGACGGGAGTGGCTACTTCATCGAGGCCATCGATCACGACGAGGGCCGAGCTGTTTTGCAGCGCGTCTCGCAGATCGGCCCGAACCGAGTTGGTGAGAGGCGTCGCCAGCCAATCCTCGAAGGCGTCGATGAGCTGGGTCGTCATAGTCAATGACCCGTTCTTGTTCGCTGCCACTTCAGCCAGTCGGTCGGCACGCACGAACACGCCGACCAGCCCCTTATCGATGTGCCAAGCCAAGAGGGCGGACGCGATGGTCGACTTTCCCGCCCCGGGACCGCCGCTGAGGAACATGCGGCCCTCGACGCGGAAGGAGGGTGTCAGCAAGGACGGCTTGTAGACGGGTCGCGTTTCCTCATCGGCTATCTCTATCTGATGAGGATCCTTTCCCCGCTGTATCTCCATGCCTTCGACGAGGTTTCGTGACGTGAGTCGTGCTGGGTAGTAGGGATTCGAGGGTTGATCGAGCTTCTCGTGCAGTTGCTGCATCAGCTTTGCCAACTGGGGGGATAGGGCGGCGGGCTGGACGTCGGCTAATGGAGGTGGAGCTGCGTACCGAGTTAGGACTGCAGATGCCAGCTCGTCTTCGATCGCACGCGCCAAGCGCGTGCCGATGGTTCTCAGGTCTGGTGCGTTGTATCTGAGTGCGGTGTGCTCGGTCAGGTTGGGGAAGAGTCGGACGACGAACGCCTTGCGGAGCTCGATGCTGGTCTCAAGGACAAGCCGTACGAGCCGCCTGTCGCTTGCCCGCAGTTGCCCCAGTGTCATATTGTCACGCCCGGGAACCATGACGTCGTCCCTGTCGCTTCCCGCCAGTCCAAGCAGAACTTTGGCTGCAAAGAGATGGGGCTGATCGGCCGGCCTCTCGTCGTCTACACGTGCGAGGACGGCTTCAATGAGCCGCCATGTCGAAGTGTGGTCCCAATCAAGCCCGGGCTTTGCCTGCTGCGCTTTCATCCTCGCGAGTCCGCTCAACTCCGTGCAAAGGGAAACCTTCGCGATCTGGTCGTTGATATTCGGTTTGAAGCCTTCCTCATCTTTACCGAGGTTGAGCACGAGCCTTTGCAATTCCTCGGCGATAAGTGCCCACGCTGACCCGTCTGCAGGGTCGACACTTCGGATTGGCACAGATAGATTCTATTTCCTCAGAGAGATTATTGACAAAAACTCAGTTTTCTGCTATAGTTCCTGCTGGGTTGGCCCCCACCGAAGGGAGGCCAACATGGCCCGTAACAATGCACATCAGCTGAATCGATTCGAGCACCTCGGAGACGACGGAACATACGAGGATCCAATCCGCGAAGCGCTCCTCCAATTCTGGGTGTACAGCTATTCGCAGAATGATCACCGTGACTCCCCGCTTTATGAGGGGCTGTGCTTCACCGAATCGGTGTTCTACCAATCAGGTCGGAAGGTCGCGTGCCTATTTGACCTCGCCTATGTATGGCTGGTCGAGGGGCAAGGCGCGAATTGGTGCCCGACGTTCGAGAGTTGGTTGATCTTCCTGATCGCCTTCGCCGACGAAACCCACCGCTACCGCGCAGGTACGGTCATTCCGGGCTGGGAGAACATCCTCACCGGTCAGGGCGACGACTACGGCGTGCCGGACAAGCGCCTTGATACCTGGGACTTGATGTCCTGGGGTCAAGGAGCCGACCTTCACCGGAGCGTCGACGACTCTGCCGACCGCTCCGACGAGGAAGGCTTCAGTCACCGGGTACTGCGGCGCGACGTCTACGACGCCGCTGTCGCGCACCACCTGCAGCGCCAACAGAAAGCTCTGCGATCACGCGACGCAGCGTGACAAAGGCGGCAACCCGCGTTCTGCAATACCGAGTATCCATTTCGGGCCAACACCTGCCCACCCCACGCCGGGGTGGGCATTTCCTTTTCCGACGCTCCCAATCTCGTTTGAACGTCTTTCGTCTTGTGGCCACTCGCTCACGGCAAGACAGGCAAGTTATGTGAAAGCAATCCGCCGGATGCGCACACCGAAGGAGGAACCTTGTCTGAGCCGTCGATAGTCCCAATTCCACGAGATCTTCCAGCCTTATTTCCCGAACGCGAGGCCGCAGTGGCTTCAGCGATTGAGGCGACTATCGCTCGCTGGACGCGTGAAACGCAACTCTCATCAAAAGGCGAGCGAAGCGGGAGCGATGCAACGTCAATTGCATCGCTCCCTGATCGAATCAATCCCCATCCCTGTCCCTGTGAAAGAACGAAAGAGAGAACCCATTGACCGCCTTCACCGTACTGCGCACCGGCGCGGCTGTCTGCGCCCTTAGCGCAGCGCTCGTGCTCACCGCATGCTCATCCCTGAACGCCAACACCACCCCCGACCAGGCAATCCTCGCCGCTTGCACGGCCGACAAGCAGGTTGCTGCCGATGTTGAGATCGATGGCAGCGGCTCTAGCTCCGGGGACGCCATCGCGACCGAGCGGTTGGCGATCACCGCCGACGTGGTGCGCCGCACCGCAATCTGCGGCGGCCACCTTCTGGTTCGCGCCTTCTCCGCCTCCAGCGGCGCGACGGTCACCATCTACGACGGCGACCTGTCGTTGCCAGGTGCGACCGACAACGCGCGCCTGCGCCGAGTTGACGCGCTGGTCGAGAAGGTCATGGCTGAGATCACCGCCAAGTACGGCGACGCCATCGCCGCGCTGCCAGACAGCGGCTCGGACATCACCTCCGTCTACCGGCTGGCCGGCGAATATGCCGCTCAGCTTGGTGACGGGTACCAGCTGCACCTGTATGTGCTGACGGACGGCCTGAACAACATCGGCACCGACCTCACAACGCAGGTGCTCACCCCCGAGCGGGCCACCAACCTCGCCTCGACGGTCAACGTTCCAGCGCTGCCTGGCTCGTCCATAACCGTGGCGGGCCTCGGCCGTATCAACGGCGACCCGGCACCCTCCGCTCTGGTCGAAGGACTGGTGGCGTTCTACAACGCGCTGTGTGTCAAGACCGGCGCGAAGACCTGCGTGTCCGTGACCGACTACACGGCCGGACGGTGACCGTCATGGCAACCGCCAAGAAGCCCAACGGCTCTTACGACCCGACCGGCGACCGCGTCGAGGAGTACAGCAACCTCAGCCTCCAGCAGGTCGACGAAGCACACCGCATCGACGGCATCACCGGACCCGCCCTTCATGTCGAGAACGAGCTTGATGCCTTCGGACGCGAGCAGGAACCGCTGTGGAAGGCAGAGGGCATCGTGCAGTCCCGTCCAGCGCTGATCTCGCACTCGGGATTGAAGGTGCAGGCCGAGACGGCGGAGCACCTCAGTCGTCGGCACCGCCGACTGGTCAAACGCGCCCAGCGCCGACTGGAGCGCACGGTCGCGGCGCTGAGCCCGTTCGTTCGCCGCAAGGAAGGCCAGAAGAGCTGGTACATGGTTCGCACCAGCCTGCTCCTCCTCGGGGATGTCGCGGGGCAGGCCGGGGCGCAGATCTACTACGGCGAGATCCCCGAGCTGGCTCTCGTCCAGGCACTGGCCGCGGGTGTCGCTGTTGTTACCGCAGGGCTGGTCGGAGGTGAGATCAAAGACCTGCGCATGGCTGCTAAGCGGAAGATCCCGCGCGCCGACCTCACTAAACAGCAGGAGCCCTTCGCGCACCTGTTTGACGGCACCGATGAGGGCAAGCACATCGTGCGCGCCCTTGTCGGCACCGCCGTCACCGTGGGTGTGCTGATCTCGACTGGGATCTTCGCACTGCGCTCGACTATCGACGGCCCGCTCTCCGGTCTTGTCTACGGTGCGCTCGCGGCGGGCATCGCCGCCGCCAGTTTCATCTCCAGCTACGTCGTCACCGATGAGATCGCGGACGCGATCGACACCGCCGAGAAAGATTACGAACGCACGATCAAGCGCCAGACAATTCTCGCGGCGAGCGCGCCGCTGAAGGCTGCTCTGGAGAAGATCGCTGAGGACGAGTCAATCCGCAGCGAGCACGAGGTACGCGGAGACGCGGCACTGCTCACATACGAAGGACTCAAGTACCGCGTGCTGCGCCGCAACCCGGGTGTCGCCGGCCACAGTCCCGCCGCCGACCCCGAGCCGCTTGTCGGACGCCGCGCCCGCGAAGACGGGAGCGGAGCATGAGCCTCGCACCGCACCTGCAGCCGAGTGCCCTCGTCGGCGAGATGCCCCGACCGGTCAAGCCCCGGAAGGAGGCGGCGATAGACCTTGGCTGGCCGGGGTTCTGCCCCCGGCAGCCCCGGCTGGTGCTGCCCATCTTCGATGACTCCGGGTCTGTATCCCTGCCCGGCGGAGGCGACCCTGTCGGCAACCGTTACGAGGAAGCGCAGCTCGCGTTCGAAGCTCTCCAGGAATGGTGCACCTGCGGGAAGTGCCTGGGCGGGGTGCTGCATTTCGACACTCCCCGAGGGGATGTCGACCCGGGCAAGCTGCGCAGCCCCACGTTCCAGCAGCACCTCACGCGAGGCCTGCGCGTGCCACGCTTCGCGGCTGGTTCAAGCGTCCTCGGTCCCAGCCTCACCCGAGCGGAGGAGATCGCGGCGAGCTTCCCGAAGCACGAGGTTCGACTTGTCGTGCTGACGGACTGGCAACTGTTCGACACCGACAACGTGCTCGACCCGCTGCACAGCTTCCCAGGAGCAGTGCTCGCCGTAGGGCTGAACACGGACCCTCCCATCGCAGCTGACGACGAGAACATCGTCGGTCTGCGGGTCGGTCACGACGACCCACCAGGCGCCGTCGCTCATGCGTTGTTCGGTGAGCTGACAGTTGGTCGTCGCGGACGTCGCCACACCAGGAAGCCCGCTACCGAGGAGGTAACAGCGTGAACATCGTTGCCAATTCCACAACATCGAGGATCGCCGCCACCGACCTTGGCGATCTCGACGCCGTCACCTCTGTTGGCCGGTATTCCGGTCACCTGTCGCGTCGCTTCAGAGCCGGAGCGATCGGAACATTGCGCGAACCCCATCGAGAGCCCATAACCATACGTCCACCCCGAGGGCACGCACTCCGCGCTGCCAGAGGTACGGAAACGAAAGGAGGAACCACACGATGAACACCAACGAGACGCTCACCGAGACGACGGAGCCGAGCAAGAAATTCAAGGTCGTCTATGCCGACCCGCCCTGGGACATCCAGCAGAAGGGTGCCCGTGGAGCCGCCCAGCATTACGACCTGATGACCCTCGACCGCATCAAGGACATGCCCGTGGCTGATCTTGCGGACGAGAACGCGACACTGCTGCTCTGGGTTACCAACGGAGCACTGCCCGCTGGCCTTGAGGTGATGAAGGCGTGGGGCTTCGAGTACAAGACCAACGCCGCATGGGACAAGTACTACATGGGACTCGGCCTCTACTTTCGCGGCTCCCACGAACTGCTCCTCCACGGCACCCGAGGGAAGGCACCGTTCAAGTTCCGCGGGCAACGCTCGACACTGCAGTTCCCAAGGCAGGAGCACTCCCGCAAACCCGAGGAGATGATCCCCCTCATCGAACGCGTCCTTGACGGCCCCTACCTGGAGCTGTTCGCACGGCAACGCCCGAACAGCCACCGCGACTGGAGCGTCTGGGGCAACGAGATCGAATCCGACATCGTCATCCCCGGCTACCCCGTGCCCAGTGACTACACCCTTACCGGAGAACAGGAGCGATGACCCATGGCCGACAAGGAACCCACCCCGAAGAACCTCGCACAACGCTTCTTCGACCTCTGCGTGCTGCTACTCGGAGGAATCATCGCGCTCTGGGTTGCGCTGCAGTTTTTGTCTCAATTCTGGGGCTGGATCGTCCTCGTAGCGGTGCTCGTCGCCGCGATCTGGGCACTGGTCGCGATCCTGCGGGCCAGACGGAATCGGTGGTGAAGAGCATGAGCATGTTCACCCGTGTCGAAACGTTGCGGAATCGACAACAACGCTTGACATTTCATTCCAATCAGTTCATAAACGGCCTTCCCCATACAGGGGCGTCAGTGCGACCACTCCCGACCGAGCGAAAGGAACTTCGCGAGGAGCAAATCCGAAAGGAGGTTGGACAGCTATGAGTCGAACTAATCGCCGCTACAGGAAGCGTGAAGGTCGCAAGGTGTGGGTCTTCAGCGAGCTGCGCGAGAGCCCCGATCAACACCTGCTCAATGACGCGCTGATTCAGCACTCGCTGGAGCAAGCGCAGTTGGAGATCGAAGCACGTCAAGAGCACCGGCTCGCCGATCCGAGCGGGGAGGAGGTCGAGCATGACGCCTCCTCGTAACTCGAAGATCCCACCGACGTTTCTGCGGCTGCACTTGCCCTCACCGTTGGACGTCGACAACGTTGGCGAGCTCCTGGCCCGTCTTGCCCAGCCCGACGCGCCAATCCCGCTCATTCTTGAAACACGAGCCACCGACGACGGAATCGCCTACCTTGTCGGCGTTCATCCCTTCGCCGCTGAGCACCTCGCGCGCCTTCTGGGGGATCTGGTGCCCGGCATCCGCAGCATGGCGACTCAGCCAAGCGATCGGGCACCGATGGAGGCAGGTGGTCACACCAGCAGTCATCCGCCGGGGCTGCCGATCCGTGTCGATAATTGCGAGGCAACTGTCCGCGCGATCTACTCGGCGTTCGGCGCTCGCCGCCAAGGCGAAACGCTTGTCGTCCAGGTCATCGTCGGACTGGGTCATCCGCCACGCGCACTGCCGACGAAGATCACCGACCCGAGCGCGTCGCTCTGGGCGTCACTGAGCCACGGACGGCAATTCGCGCCTGCCGACATGCGCTCCCGAATCAAGGCAACCGCGGAACAGGCAAACCTCGATGTGATCATCCGGATCGGCGCAAGCGCGCCGACACCCGAAAGACGCAAACGGCTCGTCATTGAGCTTGTCGGGGCGATCGCGACCGCGCAAAGCCCGGGGGTCCGACTGCAGCTTGTGCGCGAAGACATCCAGCGTCTCAACACCGTGGTCATCCCATCACGCTGGCCGATGCGTGTATCCGTTGCAGAACTTCTTCCCCTGATCGCGTGGCCTCTCGGCGACCAGGAACTTCCCGGGCTTCCTGCCCACCACCCGCGCCTCGTGCCCACACCGGCCTCCCTGTCAATCACGGAGAATGTCTTCGCGACCGCGAACGCACCGGGCGACACCCGCCTCGTAGGTATCAGGACATCCGGGCGAATGCAACACCTCGTCGTTACCGGGCCTACCGGTTCCGGCAAGTCGATGGTGTTCGCCTCCCTGATTGCGCAGGACATCGCGGCGGGGCGACCGCTCGTGTTGGTTGACCCGAAACGTCAGCTCGTGGACTTTATTTCCGAACGGGTACCGCCCGAGTTGGCCGACCGTGTCGTGATCATCGACGCTGCGGATGAGAACCCTGTCGGCTTCAATCCGCTCGACGCTGTCGGACGCAATAAGGACGTTGTCGTCGATGGCATTCTTAGCGCCTTCAAGGCGGTCTTCGAAGACGGCTGGGGACCACGCACCGAAGACCTATTGCACGCGGGACTGCTGTCGCTGGCCTCGGCAGGCGAAGCAAGAGGCGAGTCCTACACACTGCTGGATCTGCCTCGGCTGCTCACCGACGGCCCCTTCCGCCGTTCGGTGATCGGGGCAATAGCCGGTGATCAGACGTTGGCTTCGTTCTGGGCTGGCTTCGAGGAGCTCTCGCCCGGAGCACGAGCGCAGATCATCGCTGCGCCGATGAACAAGCTGCGCAAGTTCGTGCTCCGCAAGAACCTTGCGGCAATCCTCGGACAGGCGCGTCCTCGCTTTCGGTTGCGGGATGTCTTCCGCGACGGCAAGGCCGTGCTCGTCCCCTTGAACGACGCGCTGCTCGGTCCCGGTGCCGCGCAGCTTCTCGGCAGTCTGGTCGTGGCAGAACTGTGGATGGCCACACTGGAACGGGCGGCGGAGAACAGACCGCTGGATCGCCCCGCAGCGATCTACATCGACGAGGTGCAGCAGTTCCTGCACCTGCCGACTTCCATCGCGGACGCGCTGGCCACCTCACGCTCTTACGGGGTGAGCTGGAATCTGGCACACCAGTTCCGTGACCAACTGCCCGCGCAGATGCGCGCCGCGTTCGATGCCAACGCGCGGAACAAGGTCGTGTTCGGCCTCGGGCCGGACGATGCCCGCGACCTCGCGAGGATGGCACCCGGATTGGTGGCCGAGGACTTCATGGCGCTCATGCCCTACGACGTCTACGCGAACGTCGTGGATAATGGCGCACCAGCAGGTTGGTTCTCCGCCCGCACCCTCGCCCCGACAGCCCCTCTACACGATGGACACATTGTGCGTCAGAGGAGCCGCGAGCAGTGGGGCCAAGTGAGCAAGGCTGAACCACTGTCCGTGCCCGAATCGGGCGATGTGCTCGGCCAGACCGCTTCCGTGGTGAGCCAGAAGGCGCGGCGATCATGAATGTCGTCATTGCCCGAAACGCAAGCCTGACCTCTGTCGCGATGTGTCCGGTCGCCTGTCCGGTCGCTGTTCCGCTCACGACGATGAACACCGTCGAACAGGGGCGAAGCTGTGCGGCTCGAGGCTCGAACTGGGATGGGACTCTCCCTGTTTCCAGGGATCACTTTCTCATCCGTGCGGCTGCCCGCCCCAGCTGGTCTGGAGGCTGTCATGAATAGCTCGTGGACTCCCTACAAGACCGAGATGCTCCTTCAACTGCTGACTGATCGAGATCTGGCACTGCTGCAAGACGTCGAGCGGTTCCGGCTGCTGAGCACCCGACAGATCCAACGTCTGCACTTTGGTATCGGGCACGCAACCATCTCAGCCGCAACGCGCGGCACCGTCCGAGTACTCGGACGCCTCGAAGATCGCGGCTTCCTCATCCGGCTGGAACGTCGTATCGGCGGCATCAAGCACGGCTCATCAGGCAACGTCTGGCAACTCTCCGCAACCGGCGAGAGACTGCTGCGGGCATTACGAGGGGACGGTGCCCGGCGGCGGTTCGTCGAACCCGCTGCACCGTTCACCGATCACACCCTCGAGGTCGCAGACTTAGCCGTACGGTTGCGTGAAACAGCACGCGACGGGCGCTTCGACCTGCTGGAGCTCGACGCCGAGCCCGAGTGCTGGCGCGAGTTCACCGCCAGCCACGGCGGACCGCTGTGGCTGAAACCCGACCTGTATGTGGTCACCGCGAACACGGCAGTCGAGGAACACGCCTTTGTCGAGGTCGATCGGGGCACCGAGCACATGCCTGCGATCCTGCGCAAATGCGCCGTCTACCAGCGCTACTTCCAGTCCGGCAACGAGCAGCACCGGCAGGGCATCTTCCCGGCCGTCGTCTGGGTCGTGCCGAGCGAGCAAAGAGCCACCAAGCTCCGCACCAGCATCCGCGACGACCCTCTTCTGACCGACACCCTATTCCGGGTCACCAGCGCACTGAACGCCGTAGCCATGCTGACGCCGAGAGACGAACAACCAGTAACCGGAAGGAGGAATCACCCATGAACAACCAAACACGAATCACCAGAGCGGCGCGTACAGCGCCGGACCAGTCGATTCGAGCACGACAGCGCATCAACGCTGCGATTGCCGAACCCGGCGTCGAGTTGATCGACACCGCAACCGCACGAATCATTGCCGCCAGCGTGCACGGCGGGTATGGCACTGCGCTCTGCACCTTCGCCGCAACCGGCGTCCTAAAGGAGAAGGCGGCACTGGCGGAGTTGGGAGCAGTCCCGTCCACGGAGCTTCCGCAGACATGGCGTGAGGCCTTCACCGACTTCGTGAACGAAGCGAGTGTCGACCATCATGACTGATCTGCCAATCGAAACAGGCCCACTCGGCAAGCACGACGTGGCACGACAGAGCACGGCGACAGGGGTGTTCTCCGTGGGCAGACAAAAGGTGTTGCGAAATGGTCAACACCCGCGGAATTCCGGGCCTCACGAGGTAAAATTAAGGGGTAAACGGAGACCCGCGCCTATGGCTACTCAAGCCCCGGCTCCGCGCCCGAGCCGCTCACACAGCGGGGCGCAACCCCAACCCTCTCGCTCCCAGTTCGCGCAATTCGTTGCGCCTGGAAGCATCTCGCCGCTGAGGGCAACTGTGCCCTGGAACCGTCACCTGTGGAGTTCAGCATGAGCATCGCCGAAACCGACCAGACCGCGATCGAGGCGTTCGTCCCGCACGATCTCACTGCGCAGCGTCGACACATCGCTCCCATCGAAGTCGACGAAGAGGTGATCGACGTCAGCGGCGGAGCGCGGCCAGCCGACGCGGCACCGGGAACCCGTGCCGTCATATATCTACGCGTCTCGTCCAAGGGGCAGGTCAACACCGACTACGACCCCGAAGGAATCTCAATCCCGGCCCAACGCGTCTCGTGCGAAAAGAAGGCCGACCAACTGGGCTTGACGATCATCCACGAGTACATCGAGCCGGGCCGATCCGCAACCGAGATGACCAAGCGCATCGCCTTCCAAGAGATGCTGGCGCGAGTCCGGCGCGAGAAGGACATCGACTACATCATCGTCTACAAGCTCTCCCGCTTCGCCCGCAACCGTAACGACGACGCCATCGTCATGGCCGACCTCACAAAGCGCGGCGTCGGACTGATCAGTGCCACCGAGTCGATCGATGAGACCCCGGTGGGTCAACTCATGCACGGCATCCTCGCCGCGTTCAACGAGTATCGCTCCCGCGAGGACGGCGCCGACATTGCCTACAAGATGGGGCAGAAGGCCAAGAACGGCGGAACTCTCGGGCGAGCACCGATCGGCTACCTCAATACCATCGAACGCTTCGAAGGCCGCGAAGTGAGGTCAGTCAGCATCGACGAGGAACGCGCACCGTTCGTCAAGCTGGCCTTCGAGCTGTACGCGTGCGGCGACCACACCCTCGATGACATCGCGTCAGAACTGACCGACCGGGGCCTGATCACGCGAGGAAACGTGCGCCGAGCACCCGGCCCAGTGTCCATCAATAAAGTCGCCCAAATGCTCCGCGACCGCTACTACCTAGGCAAAGTCGCATTCAAGGGCGAGGAATACGACGGACGCCACCCCGCTCTCATCGACCAAGAACTCTTCGACCGTGTCCAATCCCTCCTCGAAACACGTGCGATCTCGGGCGAACGCCGTCGGGTACATTCCCACTATCTCAAAGGCACTGTCTACTGCGGTCGGTGCAGGCTTGAAGACCAAGCGGTCAAACGGCTTATCCTTCAGCGAGCAGTCGGTCGTCAAGGCAACGAATACTTCTACTTCTTCTGCATCGGAGCGCAGGATCACAGTTGCGACGCCCCATACTCCAACGTCGACCGAGTCGAAGAGGCGATCGAGGATCATTACAAGACCATCCGATTCAGTCCATCCTTCATCGCGGCTATGCGTGCCGGAATGGAGTCTGCACTCTCCGACACCGAGGAGGCGCAGAGGCTTCTTCGCAAGCAACTGGAAGATCTGTTGATAAACCTCGATACAAAAGAGGAAAACCTCCTCGACCTCGCCGCAGACGGCACCCTGCCCCAAGGCAAGATCCGTGCCCGCCTCGCAGACATCGGACGGCAACGCGACAAACTCCGAACCGAACTCACCACCGTCACCGATGACCTCAGCGACGGGGTCGCGTTCCTACAAGCCAACCTGAAACTGCTCGAAGACCCCCACGCGCTCTACATCGGCGCGAGCGACGAAATTCGGCGCAAGCTCAACCAGGCCATCTTCAAACACATCTTCGTCGCGAACGAAGAAGTCGTCGGAGATGAGATCAACAGCCCGCTGGTTGAACTCCTCGCCGTTCAACACGGCCTCCGCGCGCAAATGGCGGGACTCGACAAGAACAACTCATTCGACCAGGCGCTGGGAGAACTGTTCCGGCACTCAGCACCAACGACGAGAGCCACCCCGAAGGGTGGCTCTCGTGCGGTTACGTTAGAAGACCTACTCACCGGCATCGACGCGGACGCCGATTCTAGTAAGCCTTCTATGGTGGACCCTAGGAGATTCGAACTCCTGACCTCCTCGATGCGAACGAGGCGCGCTACCAACTGCGCCAAGGGCCCATTTACTGCGTAGCTACGTTATCAGCTTGGTGAGTGCGGGTTGAAACGGGGTACGGCGTGGGGTGGTCTCGATACGCGTCGCCTCCGCGCGGCGCTACTCGACCAGCGGAATAGTTTGATGGTCGAGTAGCGCTCGGCGCAGCCGAACGCGTATCGAGACCGGGCCCAGCTAGGCGGAACGACGACGACGTAGGACCTCGTCGAGATCGGTGCCGGCGACATCCGTTGATCCGAGAACGCCCATCGTGGCGTACTTGCTCGCCGACGCAGCCGCGCGCTCGGGAGTGGTGATCGGCGAAACCTCGGGCGACTCCTGGGCTTCACGAAGAGCTCGGTCCGATTCGAGGGCAGCGGCACGAAGATGCTCGATCGGGTCGACCGTCGACTCGACTGGCTGGGCTTCCGAGCGAGACAAATAAAGCGGCTTGGGTAGCGCAACCGGCGTCCAGGTCGCGACCGGCGGACGCGCCGCCTCACGATCCTCGGCGATCCGGGTGCGCATGGGTCGAGCGGCGGGCGGCGCGACGAGGGTTTGACGTCGGCGAGCGATGCTGGCGAGGCGACCGAGAGCGGCGAAGGAAACGATGCCAACAACGCCCGCGAATCCGAGCACCGTCCACGCGCCCGCGGCGATGCCACCCGTGATCATGAGGCCGAACTGCACGACGATCGTCGCGAGCGCGGCGATCAGAAATAGCGTCACAAAACCTCGCGTGCGACGGAGACGTCGCGCGATCCGCAGCTTCGCGGATGCCGCCTGAGCGGGCGCGGTCGTCGCCTCGGCGAGTTGCCGGTTGGCGACCCGGGCGGCCTGGGCATCCCGGGAACGCTTGATTGCATCCGCCAATTTGTCGCGATCGGCAACCTGGCCGGATGGCGTCACGATCGCCTCGATCCGCTCGCGGACCGGGATCGGCGCGGTCTCCTCGAGAACCCGCATCGCCTGTTGGCGGCGAAGCTCGGTCTTCTCGAGAGCTGCGTATTCGCGCTTCTTGAACAACGTCGGCATGAGGTACACCAGCCACAGGCCCGCCGCCAGGGCCACCATGATGCCGCCGTCGATGCCCGTGAATCCCATAGGGCTACGGTACGAGCCGATGATTCGGATGGGGGTCAGACTCGCGGGGGTGGTCTCGATACGCGTGCCCTTCGGGCGCGCTACTCGACCAACGGGAGGGCGAGCCGCTTCGCGGCGCGCTACTCAACCAGCGGGCCCGCAGCGTTAGGGCAGGTCGAAAGTGAAGTAGGGGCCTTCGGCGTCGTGACGGATAGTTGCCGAACCCGCGAAGTCCTCGAAGTCGCCGGTGCCCGTCCCCGGGATGATGTAGCCGAACGATGAATCATCCGTCGGATGTTCGACGGCACCGTGGTGCACGGTGAATGCGCCGCCTCGACCATCCGCCAGCTCGCCGGTGATGCGCTCGACGGCCAGGTATCCGCGACTGCCCTCCTCGCCGGACGACACGAAGTGCGCGATGCTCGTCCCGACGATGCCCTCCGTGAAGTCCTTGCGCATCGTCACCGCGCCCACCCAATCGTCGTCGATGCCCTGCAGGCTCGTCGGCTCGAATTCGGTGACGGTGAAGCGCGCGATCAGTTCCATCGCAACAGGCTAGCGCCGGGGTGCGACTCGCAACGGAATCGCGGCCTGCGCGCGATCGACGGCGGGGATCGCCGCATCCGACTCGGGCGCCAGCCCGTCGAGCCAGCGGCGAAGAACCCCCTGCGGCACCTCCTCGACGGTCAGCCCGAAGCAGAAATGGTCGCGCCAGTCGCCGTTGATGTGGATGTAGCGTCGCCGCAGTCCCTCGTATCGAAATCCGAGCTTCTGCACGACGCGCAGCGACGGCTCGTTCTCAGGACGAATGCAGATCTCCATCCGATGCAGCCCGAGCGCAAAGTAGCAATGGTCAGTAGCGAGCGCCACCGAGATCGGCGTCACGTTGTGTCCGGCGAATCGTTCCGCGACCCAATAGCCGATCGTCGCCGAACTCAGCGACCCGTAGGTGATTCCCGAGACGTTCAGCTGGCCAGCGAAACGACCCTGGTAGTCCATCGCGAATGGCAGCCCGAGACCCGCTCGCGCATTCGCCTGCAGACTGCGGATGTTGGACCGCACGTCGAACGACAGCGGCCCGTGCGGATTGGTCGCCTCCCATTGGCGAAGCCAGCCGCGGTTCTCGATCAGCTCACGCTCGAGCGCCCGGGCATCCCGAGCCCGAATCGGGCGGATCGTAATGTCACCGTGTGTCAGCGTCGGGATCGCGGTCACGGTTAGTCCAGCGTCGCCACGAAGTCGCGCAGCCACGGCAGCAGGGCCGGACGCAAGTCCTCCCGGTCGACCGCCAACTGGATGATCGCCTTGATGTAGTCGAGCCTGTCACCGGTGTCGTAGCGGCGGCCTCGGAACACGACGCCATAAACGCCCCCGGCGATCGACTCATCCCTGGCGAGCGCCTGCAGCGCATCCGTCAACTGGATCTCGCCGCCCTTACCCGGCTTGGTCTTGGCGAGTACACCAAACACTTCCGGGCGAAGCACGTAGCGACCGATGATCGCGTAGTTGGACGGCGCTTTTCCGACTGCGGGCTTCTCGACCATTCCGGTGATGCGCACGAGATCCGTGACATCTGTCGCCTCGACCGTCGCGATACCGTACATGTCGACCAGCGAGGGATCGACCTCCAGCAGCGCAACAACGGAGCAATTGCGCTCGCCCTGCACCTCGATCATTCGCGAGAGCAGCACATCCCGCGAATCGATGATGTCGTCACCCAGGAGCACCGCGAACGGTTGATTACCGACGTGATTCTGGGCGCGCAGCACCGCGTGCCCGAGTCCGAGCGGATCGCCCTGCCGCACGTAGTGAACATCCGCAAGATCGGTCGAATAGTTGACCTTCTGAAGACGTGCCTTGTCGCCCTTCGCCTCGAGTCTCGCCTCGAGTTCGCCGACGCGGTCGAAATGGTTCTCGAGCGCGGTTTTGTTGCGGCCGGTGATCATGAGGACGTCGGTGAGCCCGGCAGCGACAGCCTCCTCCACCACATACTGGATGGCCGGCTTGTCGACGACGGGCAGCATCTCCTTGGGCATGGCCTTCGTCGCTGGCAGGAATCGAGTCCCAAGTCCCGCGGCGGGAATTACCGCCTTGGTGATCTTCGCCTGCATACCAACAGGGTATCTGGCAACGGCTCCTAGAATTGCCTACGTGACCGACGAGGTGAGCCACCGAAAGCGCGCGTTGCGTGCCGAACTGCGTGAGCGACGTCGCACCAGAACGACCACCGAGCGCGACGACGATGCGACCGCCCTGACCGGCCAGCTCGAATCCCTCACCGAATCACTCGGCGTCAACTACCTCGCGGCCTACCTCTCGACTCCCAACGAACCATCCACGCGGGACTTCCTGAACTGGGCCTGCAAGCGCGGCATCCGCGTCATCCTGCCGGTCTCCCGCGACGACGGACTACTCGACTGGGCGCCATACGACGCGAACGACGAGATCGAGGATGCCGCCGGAATGCCCGCACCGGCGACCGAGACGCTGAGCCCGATGGCGATCAATGACGTCGGCCTGATCCTGGTTCCCGCGGCGACCGTCGATCGCACCGGGATGCGGATGGGATGGGGCCAGGGATACTTCGACAAGACCCTCGGGAGCATGGAGAAGTGCCCGCCCGTATACGCTGTGATCTTCGACGATGAACTCGTCGACTCCGTTCCGAGCGAGGTTCACGACAAGCGCGTCAACGGCGTTGTGACGCCGGGCGGGGTCGTGCGGTTCTCTTAGCCGGTACCGATTTCCACGCAAGGATCAGTAGTTGCCCACCTATTCATACAAATGCACAGAATGCGGAACCGCGTTCGACATCCAGCAGGCATTTACGGATGACTCGCTCACCGTCTGCCCGAACTGTGGCGGCAAGCTGCGGAAGGTGTTCTCGGCGATCGGTGTGACCTTCAACGGGTCCGGGTTCTACCGCACAGACTCGAAGGCCGAAGCTGCGGCCGCGTCCAAGAAGTCAGATGACGCGAAGGCCCCGGCAAAGAAGTCCGACGCGGCGAAGACGGGCGAGTCCTCGCCGAAGTCGACTTCGGACTCATCCGGCTCCAAGGCTCCAGCGGCATCCCCTACCAAAGCCGCTGGCTAACCGGCGCGCTAAGCGCCCCCACGGAGGTTGAAATGATCAAGGGTTTCAAAGAATTCATCCTGCGCGGCAACGTGATCGACCTCGCTGTCGCGGTCGTCATCGGAACTGCGTTCACCAATATCGTGAACACGATCGTCATGGGCATCCTGAATCCGGCGATCGGCGCGCTGTTCAGCACGGCGTCGCTGGCGAAGTCGCTCCCGGTGACCGTGCCGCCGATCCTGCACGGTGGTATCCCGGCGACCATCTATTTTGGCGCGCTGATCGGCGCGATCATCCAGTTCGTGCTGGTCGCCGTCCTCGTGTACTTCGCGCTGGTCGTCCCGATCAACTACGTGAAGAACCGCGCCGCCGAGCGGAAAGCCAAAGGGATGCCGCCGGCCGACGCACCGATCACCGAACTGGATCTGCTCACCGACATCCGCGACCTGCTCGCGAACGGTGCCGAGCCCGTTTCGAAGTAGCCCAACCACTCTCCTCTCCTTTTTCAGGAGGGTGTGTGACTGGGGTGGCTGCAGGCTACCTATGTGACCGAATTCAGCCACATCCGTACCTCCAGTCACACCACCTCCTGAAAAGCGAGAGCTAGTAGTGGGGCGGCTTGTCGGCGCGCAGTCGCTCGTCGTTTTCGGTTGACTCGTGACGCTCGGGCTCGGGAGTCGGCGTCGGATCAGTGCCAGGAGGCGGCGGCGTGGTCACTCGCCGACGCCGCGGCTTCCGAGCATCCGATGCTCCAGCGGTCGAATTCGGCGCCTCAGGCACCGGATGCTGCTGCCGGGTCGATCGGCAGCGCGGCCGTCGCCACCGACTCGACTCCCAGCAGCATGACGACCTTGGCGGCCACGGCATCCGGG
Source organism: Galbitalea sp. (assembly GCA_036266835.1). Classification (GTDB taxonomy): domain Bacteria; phylum Actinomycetota; class Actinomycetes; order Actinomycetales; family Microbacteriaceae; genus Galbitalea. The sequence continues at coordinate 17,019 of DATAXD010000039.1, forward strand.
TCGCTGAACAACTCGAATACGTGAATGCGAAGGTAGTGCCAGCCGAGGCGTCGAAGCAGCTCGGGTCGAACCCGAAGTGATTCGCGGAGGCTCGATCGCAGTAGCAACGTATCGGTCTCAATCGCCACGCACATGCCGCCGTGAGAGGCGACCAGTCCCAGCTTGCCGCGGTGTCCGAGTGCGACGTTCAGGCCGCGTGCCTCCAGTCGCCTGGCGAGGTCGACAAGCATCGGGTCTGAATCGTCGGGAAGCGGAATCTCCGCCGCCCGCGCGCCGATCTCATCGAGGATCTCGGCGAGCGCGACCGCGCCGTGCTGCATCCGCGAGTCGTCGATGTCTTCCGGCTCGAAGCAGCTGACGATGACCATCGAGCGGCGAGCGCGCGTCATGGCGACGGCGAGCAGCCGCTCGCCGCCGGGTTCGCCGAGCGCACCGAAGTCCGACAGCACTCGTCCGTGCGGGGTGCGGCCGAAGCCGATCGAGAAGATCACCCGATCCCGGCTCTCGGCAACTGCCTGCTCGATCGTCGAGACCATGAACGGCTCGGCCCGATCACTCACGATGAATTCACTCAGGTCGGAGCTGGATGCGAGCGCCGCCAGCACTGCCTGCTGAACCCGGACTGCGTGGCGTTGGCTCGCGGTGATCACCATGAGCGACTCTCGCGGGCGCTGAGCGGCGTGCTCGATGACGAGTTCGACGACGCGCTCCACCTCGGCATCGACGCTTTCGACCGCACCGGTGTCGCCGTCGGGCATCCCGACGCCGTCTTCGACGAAGTCGAGCGCGATGCTGCGGTGCCCGAGGAAACTGCCAGCCCACGGCAGCGACTGGATCTTGCCGCCGTAGAAGCGCCGATTCACGAGCTCCGCGAGATCCTCGCCGCCGGCGCGGTAGCTGCGCGTCAGCGAAAGGCCGGTCAGGATGCCGCCGAGTCGAGCCAGCGCCGAGTCGGCGTGCCAGTCATCCGACTGCTCGGTGGTGAAGACCGTGCGCTCCGTCGTCTCGGGGTCCCGGATGCCCGTGTCGAACGGCGCCGGACTCTGGGTGACCGGGTCACCGAAAGCGACCACCTGCTTGGCTCGACGAATCGCTGCGGCGTTCTCCGCGATCGTCGTCGCGCCGGCATCGACAAGGATGACGGTGTCGAAGACACAGCTCTCCACGATTGCCGGAACTTCGTATGGCGAGGCCAGCCAGACCGGCGCGATCGTCCGTGACAGGTGCGGCGAGGTCGTCTGCAGGTCAAACGAAGTCACCGAATGACGGCGCAGCATCTTCTTGAGCAGCGCCGCCTCATCCGGCCAGTCGACGAGTCCGATCTTCCAGTTCTCCGCCAGCTGCCACGAGAGCAGTTGGGCGCTGCCGGCCGCGTGCGCCTCATCCACGAGTCGGAAGTCTGCCTCGAGCCGATCGAGAACGCTGGTGTTCGCTCCGAGGAGCGCACGCTCGTTCGCCAGGAGCGACTCGAGCGCCGACTGCCACCACGCCTGCTCGAGTTCCGCCTCGACCTCGGTGTCGGCGACGTGCCGCTCGGCGAGGTCGGCCAGCAGCGGGTCGATCTGCAGGTCACGCAGTGTTGCCATCAGCGCCGACCGCTCCTGCAGGTTGTTCAGCACATCCGACTCGGCCGACAGCCGCTCGACCAGTTCGACGAGAGATCCAATGGGGATGTACTCGAGCTGGTTCTCGCGCACGACGAGGCCGAGAGGCGGGTTGAGCTGTGCGAGATCGCGAGCGACCTCGCCGAACGCGACCTGCACATCGGCGATTCCGACTGGCACCTCCGGCGGAACACCCTCGGCCACGAATCGCTGCCACAGGATGCGCTGCTGCTGGATCTTCACGAGCGACTCGTGCAGGTCACCGACGTGCACGCCGGGGCGAACGTATTCCTTTGCGAGCTTCTTGAGTCGGCGACGGTTCGAATTCGTCATGTCGTTATCACGGCGTGACGCGGTTGCAATGATGAGTTCAGTCAGTGACCGGTCGAACACGTCAGGAACAAAGCGATCCAGCGTGTCCCGAAGGTCGACGAGCAGGGACAGGTAGGCACCGAGCTCTGCGACGTTCTCGAACGGTCGCATGTACGTCGAACGGATGAGTTCCTGGGCACCGCCGAGAAGTCTCGGCAGCGTCGTCTCGTGCAGGTTTTGGGCAACGGCGTGAGCTCTCGTCGCGGCCTCACCGTTCGCGAATTGCGCGCCGTACCACGGCGAATCCGCCGGTCCGTACCGGAACTCGCCGAGCGCCGCGGCCGTGACCATGGTTTCGGATGCGCGGTGCCTGTCCACGCTCAGCGCCTCGACCGTCTGGCGGCTCAGCCTTGCGGTCGTGCGCGGCGGAACCGGCAGCAGCGACAGGCGACTGAGCTCCTCCACGCAGTCGAGAACGGTGACCCCGAGCACCTCATCGGGACGGGTGAGCGCCCCGCGGTAGTCGAGCATGACCTTGCGCAGGCGAACGAGCGCGTCATCGACCTCGCCGACGATCGGCTTCTTTGCCTTCTCGATTCGCGAGATGGAACGAACCAGGTCGCGACGAAGAGTCGCAGGCGAAACCGCGAGCCCGGTCAGGCCGACATCGCTGAGGCGCTGGTTGATGCCGTGCAGTGAGGATCGCCGGGCGCTCACAACCAGAACGCGTTTGTTCTGTGCGACGAGATTTCCGACGGCGTTCACGATCGTCTGCGTACCGCCCGTGCCGGGGAGGGTCTTCACGATGAGCGAGTTGCCAGCCGCGATCTGCGCGACCACGTTTTCCTGCTCGGCATCCGCCTCGAGCAGGAGGGTGTCGGACTGCGGCGGCCGGGTATCCGAGCTCATCGCTGCAACGGGCGAATAGGCCTCTTCGACCTGCCATTTTGCGGTCGGGTTGCCGGCGAGCGCATCCAACACCGGATGATCGAAGCTTGCGGCATCCGCGACCATTGCGGTCGCGACCTCAACAAACGACGACACGACCAGTCGCGGACTGACCGCGAATCCCTCGAGATGGCCGGTGAGCCCCCGCAGCCGGTCAATGACCGCGTTCGGCTTGAAGCTGCCGTTTTCATCCGTCAGCGCGACGAAGGCGCGCTCGTCCAGATCGAGCTGGAACTGTTCCAGCAAAGCCCGGTGCAGCTGAGGATTCAGCACGGCGTCGCCGCGCAGCTTCAGCTCGAAGTCCCGCCCCGCACGACGGATGGCCAGTGGACGTAGCAGGAGCGGTGCCCGGTAGTCGACCCCGTCTCGTTGCCACTCGACCACCCCGATACCGAGGTGGATGCCCTCGATGCCGCGCGCGGTCGACAGTTCGAGCCCCTTGGATGCGATGGCGCCCGCAGCGACCTTGGCTGCGCGCAGCGCTACTTCATCCCGAATCAGGCTCGAGAGAAGGGTCGTCTTGCCGGTGATGAATTGGGCGAGCCCGCCCGGATGCGTCGCGCTGAGTTCGATGCGCGTCGCCGGCGTATCCGAGAAATGCAGCAGCGGCGACTCTCCCCCGACGGCCGCAAGCTCGGTGCGCCAGGCCGTCCAGGTTGGCTCTGCCACGTTCACCGCCCTCATGGTCGGATCCCCGATGTTGATCCCGTGTGGCTGTGTGATCTGGAGCGGGGCGCGCGGCGTCTCGTCATCACCGAGGTCTTCGTCCTCACGATTTCCGGCACGCCACACGAGGCCACTTTAAGGCCGTATCCCGCCAAGTTCTGGGACGCGAGCGGGGTTTCGCCCCACTTAGCACGCTGCCGAATTCGGCCGTCGGGTCGATTACGGAGGCGGGTAGAGGAAGTCACCCACCGACGAAGTCGGCACGGTGCGAATCGCATACGCACGGCTCGATTCGCCGTTGTACTCCTCGATGGTGACGTTTGCGCCGTTGACGGCGTGGACATAGGCGACGTGGTTGCCGACGAACCAGGCGACCGCCCCAACGATGGGTGTGCGGCTCACCGTCCACTTGTGCTTGATCCAGGCCTCTTTCCACTGCGAGGCGTCGCCGCCCCACGGCGTCAGCGTCGTCCAGGTCCACTTCCACGGCGCGGAAATGACACCGGCATCACGGTTGAGGCGCCAGGCAACGAAGTCAACGCACTGGCGGTAGTAATAGTTGAGCGGCGACAGCCCGTAGCCGGCCGTTCGCCACGGATAGTCATCCCCCGGCTGCCGCGGACCGGGCGCACCCGCAAGCAGGCTGGCATTGAGCCGCTCGATCTTCAGCTCGGACTCGGAGGTTGCGCCCACGGAGTCGCGGCTGATCTTCGAGGTCTTGATGCTGGCATTGACCTTGACTGACTGCGCGTTCTTGAACGCGGTCTGGACGCCGGTCGCGTTGCTGAGCGCATTACCGGATGCGGCGGCCGGCAAGGCGACACCGCCGACGAAACCGGCGATGACCAGGAGCACGAAGAATACCTTGATGGGGTTCTGCTTCTTCTGCTTCGGCGGCGTTTGCGCAGGCGCGATGACCGGCGTCGCAGCGAGGCGCCTCACGGCTGCAGCGTCGCGGCGTGAGAGCTTCGGCTTACGCGACTTCGGAGCCTTCGATCCGGCGCGACCAGCCGGCCGGCGGGAAGCGTCGGCGGCATCCCGCGCCTCGCGGCGCGACGAGAACTGCTGGCCAACGGGCGGCAAAGGAGCCGAAAAATTCGCGTTGGGGTTGACCGGACTGTGGTTCTCGAAGAGTTCCCTCAAGGGGTCAGGCACTAGGCCATCGGACTTGGGCTCATCGGACACTGGTGTGTACCTCCGGCAGAATACAGCTGGCCGATTGCGGGCAATTTCCCACGCGGAAGCGAACCAACTCCAATCGAGGCTACCCGAGGCATTTTGATCTGTCACCTTTAAGCAACGAATTGGTAACGGAAAAAGCCCCCCAATTGTGGTCGCGACCAGCATGTCTTGGGCATTTGTCAACCCCTGCCCGTACTCATGGTTTGCGCAGGGATCACATCCATAGACTGACCGCAGAATTGAAGGGAATTGGCCGTGTCCAGCGAGAGCGTGCTCGATCGTGTGCTCGGTGATCGATACGCCCTCGAGTCGGTGCTCGGCGAGGGCGGGATGGCGACCGTCTACCTCGCGCGCGATCAACTGCTGGGCCGCCAGGTCGCGGTCAAGCTCTTCAACTCGGCCGGGATCGGCAACGCCGGCAGGCAGGAAACCGAGATTGGAGTGCTCGGCTCACTGAATCACCACGGACTCGTGAACCTGTTCGACGCTGGGCTCGACGAACCGGTTCCGGGGCAAACGCGACGATACCTGGTAATGGAATTCGTTCGCGGCATGGATCTGTCGACCCGGATGAAGCTGGGCGCGATCTCGCCTCGCCACATCGCCGAGATCGCCTTCGACATTGCCGAAGCACTCGAGTACGTGCACGCGAACGGGGTGATCCATCGCGATGTCAAGCCGTCGAACATCCTGCTCGTCGACTATGGCAACGGCGCTCCGCGGGCACGCGCCAAGCTCAGCGACTTCGGCATCGCCCTTGGCGAAGACTCCGAGCGGCTGACGCGAGAGGGCTCGACAACCGGAACCGCCGCGTACCTGAGCCCCGAGCAGGTCGCCGGAGCCAGGGTAACCGCAGCAAGCGACGTGTACGCGCTCGGCCTCGTCATCCTGGAGTGCTTCACGCGCAAGGTCGAGTATCCGGGCGGCGTCATCGAGTCGGCAGTCGCTCGCGTCTCCCGCAACCCGGTGATCCCGCCAAGCCTGCCCGATAACTGGCGGGCGCTGCTCGGAGCGATGACGGCGCGCAAACCCGGCAATCGACCGCAACCACGTGAGCTCGTCGCATCCCTGCGGCAAATCGTCATGGCGGAGAGCGCTCGCCACAAGGATGTGAGCACCGCGCTCTTGCCCGCGACCGATATCGCCACGGATGACGCCATCCGCTCCGCCTACATGGACACCTTTCCGGATGCGGCGCTGGATCGAGTCACCGCGCTCGCATCGCGGCTGCTCGGGGCACCCATAGCCGTCGTCAGCGTGCTCGACAGCGACCGGATCTGGCTCAAGTCGCATGTCGGGAGCGAGGTCGAGCAGATTCTTCAGGGGCTCGACCTGACGACCCCCGGGCCGCTGCCACAGCAGACCATCGTGATTGAGGACACTCTCGCCAACTCGCAGACGGTTGACAATCCGCGCGTGGTCGGGCCGGTCGGAATCCGATTTTTTGCGGGTGTTCCGCTTCACCGCGACGGTCGCGACGTCATTGGCACGTTGAGTGTTCTCGACACGAAACCGCACACGGTCAGCGAGGTCGACATCGTCAACCTGGAAGATCTCGCGGCGCTCGTCGAGGCACAACTCGACTCGCGTCGGGAGCAGCGGCGCGCAACTGGCGAGCATCCGACGGCTCCAGACAGCGTCGCTTAGCCCGCTGCCGTCTTATCCGGCAGCCGCCGTGACTTCGGCGCGCTGCGGGTCGAACTCGTCGTTCTGCTTGATGGTCGACGCGTAGACGTCGACGTAGTCCTGCTTGCCGAGGGCGAGGATGTTGAGCATGACCTCGTCGGTGACGGCGCGCAGGATGAAACGGTCGTTATCGAGCCCGTGAAACCGCGAGAAATCGAGCGGGTCGCCGACGGTGACGGTCACCCGACGGAAGCGCGGCAACCTGGCGCCCTTCGGCATGATCTCGTTCGTACCGCTGACTGATATCGGGACGACCGGCACACCGGAGGCCAGCACCATGCGTGCGATTCCGGTCTTGCCGCGATAGAGATTGCCGGTGGGGCTGCGCGTGCCCTCGGGGTAAATGCCAAGCGCTTTGCCCTCGGACAAGGCCTGCAGCCCAGTATTGAGGGAGTCGCTGGATGCGGCGCCCCCGGAGCGGTCCAGCGGGATCTGGCCGACTGCCAGCAAGAACCAGGCTACGAAGCGGCCGATCGGTCCGCGGCCCTGGAAATACGCCGCCTTCGCCAGGAACGTCAGTTTTCGCGGTAACGCGATCGGGATAAAGAAGGAATCGATCGCGGACAGGTGATTGCTTGCGACAATTACCGGCCCGCGCTTCGGCAGGTTCTGAAGGCCGCGCACCTTGATGCCGAAGAACAGATGGAGGGCCGGGCCGACCACGACGAACTTGAGGAACCAGTAAAACCAGTTCATCCGATTCGCTCCTACTTCATTGTGGATGCTGCACTGCCAGCCAGCTTCGCTAGCTTACGCGTCCGCCGCAAGCGCTGGCACACTGGTCGAATGCTTCCGCGTGACCTCGAACGCGTCGACAACGCGGCGACTGTGGTGCTCGTGGAGGGCGTGAGCGACGCTGCTGCGGTGCGCTCCACCGCGCTGGTTCTCGGCCTCGACCTGGAGGCCGAACGAGTGCACGTCGTTCAGGCAGGCGGCGTGACCAACTTCCGCAAGTTCCTCGTTGACCTCGGACCTCGAGGTCGGCGGATGCGGCTCGCCGGACTCTGCGATGCGCCAGAAGAGCGCCACCTGGTTCGCGCGCTGGAAGCTGCCGGCTTGGGGCGACCCGACGACCGGGAGTCGATGGCGCGGATGGGGTTCTTCGTTTGCTCGCGCGATCTGGAGGACGAACTCATCCGCGCCCTCGGAACAGATCGGGTGCTCGACATCCTGGATCGAAACGGAGACCTCGAACGGTTCCGCACGTTTCAACGGCAGCCCGCTAAGCGCGATGAGCCGATCGATCGGCAGCTGCACCGGTTCTTCGGCACGACATCGGGACGCAAGGAGCGCTACGGCCGAATCCTCGCAGGCCGTCTCAATCCCGAAAACATTCCCAGCTCGCTCGCGAGCCTCATCGACTTCGTCGTCCGCCCCTGAGCGCAATTTGAGGCGCCGCGTCGAAATACGCCGGCGCCGTTCGTCGCGATCCTGACGGCCAGTACGGCACGTCACGTGAACGACGAAAGGAATGATCGTGAGCAAGCAAAACTACCCGGCGGATGCTGGCGCGGAAACCTACCTCCTCACCGTGCTCGGCACGCCGAACTCCTCAAGCCCCGCGGGTGCAAAAGACCTGCACAACCAGACCGCGGGAAACCCCGGCGGAGTCGCCGCGGCGAAGTCGCTGGGCGACCTCAGTCACAACGTGTTCCTGCCTCTCGGCAAGGACGACAAGCGACTCCTCTTCATGGACACCTGGAACTCGCCAACCGGTCTCGGCCAGTTCTTCTCCGACGAGCAGGTACAGCAGGGCGGCAACGCGCTGTTCGCCGACCGTGAGGCGGTGCTGTGGATGCCCGCGGCGGGATTCGGCAGCTACTCGCTGCCCGTGCCGTCGGGCAAGTCGGTTGCGGCCGTCGGGCTGATGCGTGCCCCGGTCAGCTCCTACGAAGCCGCCGCGGATGCCTTCCACGCGGACTCCGCCGAGAAGGCCAACGCGAGCCGCCAGCTCGGCCAGATCGCCCACCAGCTGTGGGTTCCGGTGCCGATGGGCGGGCCGACACCGGCGACCGAGGTGCTCGGCGTCGATTACTGGCTGGACGAGAAGCAGATGAACCAGTGGTACGCGGGCGCGACCTACGACCACCTCGGGCCGGTCTTCACGGGGGCGCCGGCCACCAGCACCTGGAAGCCGGCGGGCGGCTCCTGGGTCGAGTGGTAACGAGGTAGCGCGCGACTCCTGCGCTGCTACTGCTCCTGCGAGATCCGCACCATATTGCCGGACGGATCTCGCAGGGCGCAGTCCTTAGCGCCCCAGAACTGCTCGATCGGCTCCTGCAACACCTCGGCGCCGGTGGCGCGAGCCTTCTCGAACGCGGCGTCGAGATCATCCGAGCTGAACACGATCTGGAACGCACCCTTCGTCACCAGCTCCTGCAGCGAGTCCCCGTCGGCCTTCGAGCGACCGGCGTGCGGTTCGGACAGCACGATCTGAGCCCCACCATCGTCGGAGCCGCCCATGGTGACCCAGTGGAATCCGCCGTTTTCCACGTCATTGCGCACGTCGAATCCGAGTGCATCGCGGTAGAACGCGACGGCCTCGGCGGTGTCGTTGACGGTGATGTTGAAGAACTGCAGTGAAATCGTCATGCGCTCAACGCTACGCGGGGACGACCACCGAGGCTTCTCGATTCCTGCTCGGTCGGGTCATCACCATCGCGATGCAGGCGGGGACGACCTCGAGCTCCTCATGATCCCGACTGCGATACACGCTCGGCGTCTCACCGACCATCTCCGTAAACCTGCTGCTGAACGAGCCGAGCGACGTACAGCCGACCGTCATGCACGCATCCGTCACGCTCACGCCGCCGCGCAGCAGCGACATCGCGCGCTCGATCCGCCTGGTCATCAGGTAGCTGTAGGGCGTCTCTCCGTACGCGGCGCGAAACTGCCGCGAGAAGTGGGCGGGCGACATGATGGCGCGCTGGGCCATCGTCGGAACATCCAGCGGACGCGCGTACTCGCGATCGATGAGATCGCGGGCGCGTCGCAGATGCGCCAGATTCGCCAGCTCCTCCTCGGTCATGCGACGAGGCTAACATCCGCGCCCGACGCCCGATCGCTGGGAATTTGCCGCGATACGGCGCCCGGATGAACCATCCTTGCCCTCGGTTCGTCGTATCTCATAGGCGCGGCCGATGCGGTCCGAGCGCCGGAGTCACACTGAAAAGATCGGGATTTTCATGAACAAGCGCATCATTCTTTCGGTTGCCGCCATCGGAATCGCCGCTCTGGCGCTGGCCGGATGCTCATCCGCAGCATCCGGGCCTTCGGGCGGCTCTGCTCCCGCGGCGACGGGTGCGACACTCGCCACGGGTAAGACGTCGCTCGGCACCATCGTCGTCGACGGCAAGGGCGACACGGTGTACGTGTTCACCAGCGATACGGCCAACTCGGGCAAGAGCACCTGCTACGACGCGTGCGCGTCAAGCTGGCCGGCGGTCACGACGACTTCGTCAGCCCCGGATGTCAAGGGTGTCACTGGCACCGTCGGGGAGATCACCCGCACAGACGGAACCAAGCAGGTCACCCTCGACGGGATGCCGCTCTACACCTATGCGGGAGATTCGGCGGCGGGAGATGTGGCCGGCCAGGGCATGGGCAACACCTGGTACGTAGTCACGCCCGCGGGGAAGCAGGTGACCAAGGCGCCAACATCGGGCTCCTCGTCCGGCAGCTCCGGCTCCGGCGGCGGCTGGTCCTAGGCCCACAACGGTGACGCGACCGGCATCACCCGCATCCACGGTTACATCCGATCGGCAGTCCACTTCGGTGGGGCGGCCGATCGGCGCGTGGGCGTTCATCGGAGTCGCTCTGACCGCGTTCGGCGGGCCGCTTGCGCTCGCCGCGCTCTACGCACCGAACATCGCCGGCGACTCTTCCGACTCCGGCGGACTCGAACTCGTCGCCGCCGCGGTCGTGTTCCTGATTCCGCTCGGAATCTGGATGCGGTACGCGCGCCAGATCAACTCCGCCGGAGGGCTGTTCGCGTTTGTCGAAGCCGCGGTGGGTCGACGGATCGCGCTCGTGCAGGCCGGCATCTGGATCCTCAGCTACCTGCTCTATGTGCTCTACACGACCGCGCAGGTCGTCTTCGACACCCTGCCGGCCGTGCTGCCGGGCGTGCGGCCCTACCAGACCGTGCTCGAGATCCTGATTCCGCTGGCGCTCGCTGGAGTAATGCTCGCCGGCCGGCGAGTCACCCTGATCGTTACCGGGGTCATCGGATTCGGACAACTCGCGCTCGCTGCCGCGCTCGGCGGCGAGACCGTTGCGCATCTCGGAGCACCGCTATCCAGCTTCGGCGTCGGCGCCCCCTCCGGGACTCTGGCCAGCGCCGCCGCGAGCACAACGCTCCTCTATATCTGCGGCAGTCTCCCGCTCTTTCTCGGCGGTGAGACGCCCGTGCGACTGGTGAGACGCGGAATCGTCGGCGCCTACATCGCGACCGTCGTCGTCGTGGGCGCCGCCGTGTTCCCCCTCGCGAACAACCACGCGCTCGCCCACGCGGACATCCCCGGTGTCTCGGCCATGCAGCAGTTCGCGGGTACCCCGGCGGCGCGGATCCTGGGAATCGGAGTGGTCGTTTCCATTTGCGGCGTGATGCTCGTCGAATATCTCGCACTGACCCGGCTCGTCCCGGTCGTGACACCACTACGCCGACGAACGGTCACGATCACGATCGGCGTCATCATCGTGGCGGCCGCGCCGATCAGCCTGATCAATCCGGATGTCTTCTACGACTCGCTGCTCAAGGTCTCGTTGGTCGCGCTGTGGCTCAGCCAGTTCATCGTCTTCGCCGTGTATCCGTTCTTCATCAGGAAGTTCGGCAGACACGTCTGGCTCGCCTGGATCCTCGCCGTCGTGTCGTGTGCACTCACCGTCTACGGAGTGTGGGCGAGCCTGCACCAAGCCTCAAGCTAAAGTTTCTAGCCATGAGCGAACCCGCGGATGCTGCGCAGGGCATCCGTCTGCCGAAGTCGTCGACGGCGCGCCGCAAGTCGATGTCGATCGAGCGATCCGTCGATGAGGGAGTACTCATTGCGCAGGCCGCAGTGACCATGGACGCCAAGAACCGGATCATCGTCGGCGCCATCCGTGACGGAGCTCCATTCGACGTCGCGGAGGTTTGCGCGAACGTCCAGCTCGAGCTCCTTCGTCTCGCTACCGAAAACGAGGACAACGCGAAACGGCTCCAGGATCTTGCCGTGCAGGTGCAGACGCCCCGTGGTGCGCCCGACAACGGCGAGGGATACCAGACGGACGATCATCCAACGCTCACCAGGCGCGGGATCATCCACGTGCTGCTCGCCGAGGAGCTCGAGCGGCTGAGCGAGGATTCCGAGCTCGTGGCCGAACTGGCCGAGCGTGCTCGTGTGCAGGCGTGGGCCGAGGTCGGCAGTGCGATCGAGAGCCGGCTGATCGAATCACTGCCGAGGCCGATCGACAAGTTCTACGAGGACGACAAGGATGCTCGCATCCGGGCGCTTTACAACATCAACCTTCGTGCTCTCGAAAAGCAGGCGAAGCGCGCCGGTCATCATTGAGCGGTGGCGTCGGTCTCGATGCGCGAGCCCCTTCGGGGCGCGCTACTAAACCATCGTTCGCCCGCTGGTCGAGTAGCGCTCGGCGGAGCCGAACGCGTATCGAGACCACTCGCACGCCAACTCACTTGCCGTCGCTCGACTCCCGATCCTCGAGTCCGACGGCGTCGCGCAACTCGGCGGCATCCTTCTCGTACCCTTCGGCGGTCATCATGTCGCTGAGCGCATCGGCGATCGCGTTGAGCTTGACCTGCACCGCGTTGTTCGCGCGCTCCTGGGTGTTCTGAAGCAGCGCAACGAGCAGGAACGTGATGATCGTCGTCATCGTGTTGATGATCAGCTGCCACGTGCTGATGCTGTGGATGATCGCGATCGACGGCGCCCAGATGATCACCAGTGCGACGCAGAACGCGAAGAACCACGCTCGACTGACAACCTTCGAAGCGCCACTGGCGAACTTGTCGAACCAGCCGACGTGTGAGTCGACGTCTGAAGGCATTGCGGGCTGCGTGGATTTCGGCACGGTGTACTCCATCCGGTTCGGGGCGCTCGATCCCTTCAAGCTAGTCACCCCCCGATTTCCGATCTAGGGGTGGACAATCCTCGGTTAGCCGCGGGCCCAGTCGAGGAGGCGCTCAACCGGCCAGGTTGTGACGATCCGCTCCGGCGGGATGCCGTGCGCCTCCGCGCGCGCAGCCCCGAAGTCCAGCAGGCCGAGGTGCCCGGGGGCGTGCGAGTCGCTGTCGATGCTGAAGTGGCATCCGGCCGCCAACGCGAGGTCGATGAGCGGGCCGGGCGGATCGCGCCGCTCCGGCCGCGAGTTGATCTCGACCGCGACATCTTCGCGAGCGCACGCCGCGAATACCGCCTTCGCGTCGAAACTCGACTCCGGGCGCTGGCCGCGTCCCCCGTCGACCAACCGTCCGGTGCAGTGGCCGAGGATGTTGGTGTGCGGATCGGCGATCGCGGCGAGCATCCGTTCGGTCATCGCATCCGCATCCATCGCGAGCTTCGAGTGCACGCTCGCAACGACGATGTCGAGCTTGTCGAGCATCGTGTCGGTCTGGTCGAGGGCACCGTCGTCGAGGATGTCGACCTCGATTCCCGACAGGAGCCGGAATCCATCGGAGGACTTGTTGATCGCGGCCACGACATCCAGCTGTTTGCGCAGCCGCTCCGAGGTCAAGCCGTTGGCGATTCGCAGTCGCGGCGAGTGGTCCGTGAGGGCCAGGTATTCCCGGCCGAGCCAGCGCGCGGTCGAAACCATGAGCTCGATGGATGTTGTGCCATCCGACCAGTCGCTGTGCGTATGCAGGTCGCCCTTGAGCTTCGGCAGGATGTGTTCTCCGCCGGTCGTGAGCGGTGCGGCGCCGCGCTCCCGAGCGGACACCAGATATGCGGGTACCTCACCCGCGAGCGCTTCGACGACGACCTCATACGTCGTGCCGCCGATGCCCTTCGTCTTCTTCAGCTCGCCGCTGTCGACCCGGGCCTGCCACTCGCTCGCCGGAATCCCGGCGAGAACGAGAGCCGCTCCCCGAAAAGCCTTCGTCTTGAATTCGGATGCCCGCTCGCGCTCAAGCAGGTACGCAATCTCGTTGAGCGCCTCGACCGGATCCACGTTCCCATCATCCCGCGTGCATGGGCAGCGGCGGCACCCCGAACTCGCCGCACGCTAGGGAACTACCGGACCCGGCGTCGGTGTCGGGCTCGGCCCCGGCCCCTTCGGTTTGGTCGGCGATGGTGGTGGCGCGAAGTACCCCGTCGGACTTGCACCCAGCAGTGCCGGATCCGCGGGTGGGAACGCGGCTCCTCGACCGAGCAGGGAGTCCTCGTACGCCGCAATAGTGCGGAAGACGACGTGTCGAAGCAGGGCCGCCTGGATGCCGGCTACCGAAATTCGGCGGAGCTGCTGCGTGCCGGCAATGTTGCCGATCCAGACCGCCGTCGCTGCCTTGGTCGAGGATGCGACGGTCCAGGTCTGCAGGGAGTTGTTGGTGGTACCGGTTTTGCCCATGAACGGCGTTCCGTCCTCGGGGTTCGCCGCGACTCCGGTTCCGCCGCCGGTCATCACACCCTGGAGGGCCAGCGCTGCCGTGTTCGCGATGTTCGCAGGAATAGCCTGATGACAGTTCGCGTTCTCACCGCCGAGGTCGGCTCCGGAATGCGAGATCACCTTCGCAACGGCCACCGGCGAGCAGTACATCCCCTTGTCGGCGATCGCGGCATATGCGGCAGCCATAGTCAGTGGAGCGATCGTGTTGTTACATCCGCCGATCACGCACGAGGGCAAGGCACTCAGCGGCGAACCGTCAGCATTGTGCACCCCGAGTGAAACCGCAACCTTCGTGATGTCGCACAGGTTGAGCGACGCTCCCATCTGCAGGAAGACAGAGTTGATCGACCTCGCCGTGGCGTGCATGACGGTCGTTGGACCCTGTTCGTTCTCGTCATTCATGAACGTGTAGGGGGGTCCCCCGAGCCTGCCATTGCATCCCGTGTACTTCGTCATGGCAATCGACCGCACGCTGGCATTGAAGACCGAGTTCAGTCCTTTGCCGTGCTCCAGCCAGTCCACCAGGGTGAAGAGCTTGTAGGACGATCCGGGCTGGAATCCGATTGCGCCGCCGTGATCCTCGTCCGCATTGAAGTTGACGGCGGTCGTCGTGCGACCACCGCCCTTCAGGGTGTCGTTGAAGTCTTTGTTCTCGGCCATCACAAGGATGTGCCCGGTTCCCGGCTGCACCGTCGAAACCGCGCCGCCGAGCTGGAAGGCGGTTTCAGTGTTGGGCACATAGGTGTGCAACGTACTCGTGGCAACAACCTGCATCCGGATGTTCATTGTCGTGTAGACGTCGTACCCGCCCAGTTTCCAGTTGGCGAGGCGCTTGGCGCGCGTGGACCCGAGCATGGTCAGGTTCGGAACGTCCTGCACAACGTAGTCGCACATCCAGCGATAGGCGACGGACGCCTGAAGGCAGCTGTCAGACACCACAGACGGATGCACATACGCCGCGTTTACCTTGGTTTTCAGCGCGGTGGCGAGCTGCGAACTCGTCAGGTCGTCGTCGTCATACATCTGCCGCAGGATGAAGTTGCGCCGCGATTCGTTCGCCTTGTAGTCGCTCGCGGTTCCCAGGTTCCGGGCGGATGGCGACTGAACGATCGCGATCAGGCTCGCTGCCTCGGCAGGTGTCAACTCCGCCGCCGTCTTAGAAAAGTAGGCCTGGGCCGCTGCCTCTACGCCGTAATTGGCGTGCCCGAAGTTCGCGATGTTCAGGTAAGCGAGCAGGATGTCCTTCTTCGTGTAGGTCTTCTCGAGACCGATTGCGAGCTTCATTTCGCGAAGTTTGCGCGCGACCGTGTCGGAGGTCGCAGCCTTGTACGCCGCCTGCTGCTCGGCTTGCGTCTTCTCCTGAAGGGCCCGCTGAACCTCGACGTTGCGCACCACCTGCATCGCAATCGTGGATGCGCCGCTCTGGATCGACCCCGCGTTCGCGTTGCTGACCGCGGCGCGCACGAGCGATCCGACGTCCACACCACCGTGCTGGTAGAAGTCTTTGTCCTCGCCATCGACCGCGGCGGTTTTCAAGTACGGCGAGACCTCGGACCAGGTCGCTTCTTCGCGATTCTGGTCGTACACGGTTGCGATCTGCACCGGGCCGGTTGGGCCGTTCGCGAAGATCCGGTTGCGCGACGGCAACCTCCCAACGTCGATATATGACGGCAGGCTGGTGAAGATCGATTCCGAAGTCGCGGTCGTCATCTGAAGCACAGCGACCCCGGGGGCGATACCGAGAGCGATGATCATCCCCGCGATCACGCTGAAGGCGATGAACCCCAGAATGGATGCCAGCGGACTGCCGGCCCTTCGTTCATCGTCGACGTTCGCGTACCGCGGTGGCTCATCGAACGGAGCGAAGACAGAATCCCCGCTCAGGCTCCGCGCCTGCGGATGGAAGATCGATGAACCACCACTCATCTATTCGACGGTAAGTCCGAAGTCTGGCAATTACGTGTATGAATAATTGTCACGCTCTGCATGACCGGTAGCAACTCGACTTCGCCCCAACGGCCGCCATGACAGACTTGAGGCATGACGCGGGAGGCCTTGACAGTGCGCACGACGCGCGGAGGGGTCACCGAACTCGAGTCCCGTGTCGTCGCGGCCATCGTCGATAAGGACGGGCCGCTCGTCGACTCGTTCGGCGACATCCGGCCTCGGATTCCGGTGCGATCGACCGCCAAACCGCTGCAGGCGCTCGCCCTCGTCGAGTCGGGTGCGGCGGATGCGCTCGCCGTGACCCCGCCCGAACTCACGCTCGCGTGCGCGAGCCACAATGGCGAGACTGGCCACGTCTCAGCGATCAGCGCGTGGCTCGATCGCGTCGGGCTCGAAGAGTCGACGTTGCAATGCGGCGAGGCGCTGCCCTACCTGCGGTCGATCGCCGACGAATATGTGGCGGCCGGCGGACATCCGGCTCGTCTTCGACACAATTGCTCGGGCAAGCACGCTGGTTTTCTCACCCTCGGCGCTCACCTCGGCGCTGATCCCGGCGAGTACCTGAACCCTCGCGGCGCGGCGCAAAGCCTCGCCCTGGCGATCGTCGCCGAGCGCTGCGCGATGCAGCTCGGCGAAGACGACATCGTGGGAGACGGGTGCGGTGCCCCGTGTCCCTGTCTGACTCTCGACGCCCTCGCCCGCGGGTGGGCGACACTGCTCGCCGGCCCGAAAGGATCATCCGGCGCCCGCATCCGTGAGGCCATCGCCGCGAACCCGTGGAACCTTGCTGGTTCCGGGCGATTCGATACCGCAATGGTCGAGACTACGAGCGGTCGCGTGATCAGCAAGGTCGGCGCGGACGGCCTCCACATCGCCATGGTCGAAGACGTCGGGATCGTGGTCGCGACCAAGGCGATCGACGGATCGCGCATCGCCGCCGAGGAGTCCCTGCTGCACCTGCTCGCGAAGTCCGGCGCGCTGTCGGATGCCGAGGTCGAGGCCCTGCCGCGGGCATCCGTGCGCAACGACGCGGGCCGCGAAGTCGGCACCATCTCGGTACTCGATTGACCGGAAACTCGCGCTCGTCAAGCCCTAATTTTTCCTGAGGCCCGGATCCACACTTGAGCCATGGATCCGAGCGCAGACCCGGTCTCGGCACTGACCGGGCCAATTCCGATGCAACCGCCGGACGACGCGGTCGCCATCTGCATCCACCACAGCGGTCGATGCTTCCGCGTCTCGTTCGAGCTCGCGACCGTCTTCATGCGCCGGGCACGCCAGATCCTCGACAACGATCGGGGCGAGCTCGTACCGCTCCTGCACGAGGAGGGATTCGACATGCTCTTCGTCGCACGACAAACCCCGCTGCAGCTCCACGACCTGCGCGATCACTCGCTGGATACCGCGCATCACGCCGGGCGTGGAGCATCCGCTGGATCAGCGGATGCTCCAGCGCGCAACCCCTAGACCCGCAACTTCGCGCCGAGTTTGACTGAAGTCATGCCAGGAAACAGGACGAACTCACTCAAGGACCCGAAGCTCTACGAGGATCTGCGCCGCGACGGCAATTCGAAGGAGAAGTCCGCCCGCATCTCCAACGCTGTCGCCGCACGCGGCCAGCACGCCGTCAGCAGCAAGGGCGGTCGATCCGGTTCGTACGACGACTGGACGATGGAGGACCTCCGTCGCCGCGCCAGGGAACTCGGCCTCCAGGGCTATTCCGGTCTGCGCAAGTCCCAGCTCGTCGATCGCATCCGAAACAGCTAGCTCGACTTCGTCGCCTTCGAACGCGACGGCCCCGACGGCTCCTTGACGAGTTCTGCCTGAACGGCCTCGAGCGTGCGGCCCTTCGTCTCGGGCACCCTCCACATGAAGAAGAGGAACGCGATCACGCCGATGCCCGTATAGATGAAGAACGTGCCTTCGCGACTGACCCATCCAATCAGGGTCAGGAACGAACCCGCGACCAGGAAATTCGCCGCCCAGTTGGCCATGCTCGAAACCGCCATCGCCTTGCTGCGCACGCCCGTCGGGAAGATCTCGGAGATCATCAGCCAGAACACCGGCCCCAGCCCGATCGCAAACGACGCTATATAGAGGAGTAGCCCGACGAGAGCCAGGTAGCTTGCTCCGTGCTGGATCGCGGGCACCGAAAAGTAAATGCCGAGGATCGCAAGCGCCAGGGTGAGACCGATGGTGCCGATCAGCAGGAGGGCGCGGCGCCCGACGCGATCGAGCAACATCACCGCCACGATCGTGAATACGACGTTCGTGACCCCGACGAAGACGGTCTGGGCGACCGATCCGCTGTTCGTCAGACCCGTCGCCTTCAGGATCGTCGGAGCGTAGTAGATGACGGTGTTGACTCCGACGAACTGCTGGAGAATCGCCAGCCCGAGCCCGAGAAACAGGAGCGGACGGATGGCCGGTTTCACCAGGTCGCGGAACTTGCTCGCCTTCTCCTTGTCGTTCGCCGTGCGGATGTCGGCGAGTTCCTTTTTGACGTCGGCGTGCGCATCGCCGTCGCGAAGTCGTTCCAGCACGCCAGTCGCTTCCTTGTCTCGGTTCTGCTGCACGAGCCAGCGCGGAGTGTGCGGCACCGTGAGCATCCCGATTGCCAGGGCAGCGCCCGGGATCGCGGCGATTCCGAGCATCCACCGCCACGTGCCGGGCACGTCCTGGAAGGCGAAGTCGACCAGGTAGGAAATCAGAATTCCGGATGTGATCGCCAACTGATTGAACGACACCAGGCCACCGCGTACCCGTGGTGGCGCAACCTCCGATATGTAGAGCGGCGAAACAAAGGATGCCGTTCCCACCGACAGACCAAGCACAAACCGGAACGCGATGAGCATCGGGACCGACTCGGAGAACGCGCAACCGAGTGCACCGATCACGTAGATCGAGCCAGAGATCACCTTGGTCCACTTGCGGCTGAACAGGTCGGCGGAGTACGCCGAGAAGAACGCCCCGACGATCGCGCCGAGCAGGAGCACCGACACAATCCACTCCTGGTCGGTCGCATCAGCGTGCAAGTCACCCTTCAGGAACAGCAGTGCCCCGGAGATCACGCCGGTGTCGTATCCGAAGAGGAGCCCGCCGATCGCCGCGATGATCGCGGCCCGAATCAGGAGCCCATTGGTGCTCTGCCGAACCTCGCGAATGAACCCCGCCATTTGTCTACCGCCGTTGATCTTCCAGAAGTCGCCGAATTACGACCTTCTCTCACTGAACGCCATGACCCGCGGGCGGAGCCAGCCCTTGCCCAATCCGCCCGCGAACGGTAGGGAAACGAGTGAAAGTGCAGCCGGAGGGGCGACCGTGATCGCCTCAGCTCGGGCTGAACAGGCTCCAACCCGATGGCCGCGCACGATAATCATTCGGATGCCGAATCACAAGCAATTAACCCCCGAAATGCGCAAGAAACCCGCGTTTTCAGGTACTGAAATGCAACGACGTTCGGCGTAATGTCGCTCTCGCGCGGCTGACCCGACAGTCCGCGCGCCACTGCATTCCCAGGTGCGGTTCTGTCGGTTGGGTCCGCACATCCCCCGTTGTTTGCAAGTTCCATCGACATGTACAGGTGGTCATCATGAAATCGGGTCGTTCCATCAAATCGAAACTCTTTATGGCGCTTGCCGGCGCTGCAGCGGTCGCGCTGCCCCTGGCAACCGCATCCGGGGCCGGCGCTTCGTCACCCAGTCCCAACGCGTGGACGCCGGTACCCGGCGGTGTCAACGCGAGCGCGCTTCCGCACGCAACCGTGTTCGGCAGCACGCCATCCGACACTCCGGAAACGGTGTCGTTCATCATGAAGGTCAACAGCGCGGCGCAGCTGGCATCGGTGGCAACACATGCCCAGCACAGCTTCGACTCGGTGAGCCAGTTCGCGCACACCTACGGGGCGAGCCCATCGGTGATCAGCGCGCTGACCAGCTATCTGCACGGATTCGGAATCACCACATCCGTTTACGCCGACAACATCGACATCGTCGCCAAGGGCACTGCAGGACAGTTCGATACCGCCCTGTCGACCAGCCAGTCGCAGTACAAGGTTCCGCGCATCGCCGGTCACAACGGCGCCAGATCGATTCCGGCGCAGACGGTCCACGCCAACACGCGTTCGCCTGAACTTCCGTTCCGGCTCTCTGGCGCAGTGCTTGCCGTTCTCGGTCTCACCAACTACTCGCCGTTTACGACTCACACGGCCCACATCGACACGGCGATAACGCAGCCGAAGTCGGGAAACACGGATGCCTGCCTCGCACTGACCGGGCTGACCAGCGCCTGCAACCTGCCGTCCGATTACACCAAGAACTACGGACTGAACTCGCTGTACTCTCACGGTGCTTCGGGTCAGGGTCAAACCGCCGCGATCGTGACGCTCGCCGCGGTGGACCCGGGCGGCCCGCAGTATTTCTGGCAGAACATCGCCAACATCCCGGCATCGAGCCGCACGCTGACCGTTCAGAACATTGACGGCGGGCCCGGCGATCCGAGCGACGCGGCCGGGACCGGCGAGACCGACCTCGATGTAGAGCAGTCGGGGTCGATCGCTCCACGGGCGAACATCATCGTCTACCAGGCGCCGAACACGGACAGCGGATTCGCTGACGCGTTCTTCACCGCCGCCAGCCAGAACACCGCGAGCTCGGTCTCGGCCAGCTGGGGTGAGTCGGAGACGATCGTGACGGCAGCTGTTCAGGCCGGCGAGGAGACTCCGGCGTACGAGGCAGCATTCGACGAGGCGTTCGAGGAGTTCGCCGCTCAGGGCCAGTCGGGATTCCTCTCGTCCGGTGACCAGGCCGCCTACGACGCATCCGCGGACCTCGGCACGACCAACCTCGCGGTTGATGTGTCTGCTGACAGCCCGTACATCACGGCTGCCGGTGGCACGACGCTTCCGCTGTCCGACACGTTCACGAGCCCGAACGGGACCGCGACAATCTCGGTGAACAAGGAGCGCGCGTGGGGCTGGGACTACCTCTGGCAGGCAGTCGCGACTCTCGATGGCATCTCACTGAGCGATGCGGCTGAGTCGCAGGTAGCCGGCAGCGGTGGTGGATTCAGCGTCGTCGAGGGCACCCCGTCTTACCAGCAGGGAGTTTCCGGCACGCACTTCTACAGCGCCGTTCAGTATCTGACCCCGACGGACTACCAGAACATCGTCGGTAGTCTCATCGAGCCGACGGACTGGAGCTTCAACCCGACGCCATCCGTCTCGCACGGTGTGGCCGTCGGTCGCGCGGTTCCGGATGTCTCGGCTGACGCCGACCCGTACAGCGGATACCTGCTGTACGAGCCCTCGTGGGCCACGGTTGACCAGCCGACACTGCAGGGTGGTTGGGGTGGCACGAGCTTTGTGGCTCCGCAGCTCAACGGCTCGGCGGCAGTGATCGACTCCTACCTCGGTCACCGCGTTGGATTCTGGAACCCGGCGATGTACGCCGCGGCGACAGGCTCCAACTCCCCGCTGGCTCCGCTCAGCACGAGTGGCACCAGCAATGACAACCTGTTCTTCACCGGAACGCCCGGGACGGTATACAACGAGGCCACTGGCCTCGGTATCCCGAACCTCAGCGCACTGGCAGGACACCTGGCCTCCGGCCACTAGAAAACCCGAACAACAAGGGCGTGGGTCGCGAAAGCGGCCCGCGCCCAAGTTGTTTAACTGGCCGGTCCCCCGCTGGTCGAGTAGCGCGCCGAAGGCACGCATATCGAGACCAACTTGCGAGGGTGGTCTCGATACGCGGGCTCCTGCGGAGCGCGCTACTCGACCGGCGAACTTTTCCCGATGGTCGAGAAGCGCCGCGAAGCGACGCGTATCGAGACCACCCCACGCATCACTCGCTCCGAACCCGCCGCTTTCGCGACAACTCGCGCAGGTCGTCGAAACGCCCTTCGATGAGCGCGGGGCGTTTCGCGTGGCTCCAGTTCTGGATCTGCTTCTCCAGCGCAAACGCCTGATCAATTCGCTCGAACTGCTCACTGAACACGAGCTTCACCGGCAGCCGCCGCTTGGTGTACTCCGCGCCAAGCCCACTCTGGTGCTGCCACAGCCTCGCCTCGAGATAGACGGTACTTCCGACATAGAAGGTTCCATCAGAGCACTCAAGGATGTATACCCACGCCATCGGGCGATCCTCCCGCGGATGCGAGTGAAGGCGCGCAAACTGCTCACATCCGGGTGAAATAGCCGACGGTCGAGTAGCGCGCCGAAGGCACGCGTATCGAGACCCCACCACGCGTCAGGTCTCGATACGCGGTCCGCTTCGCAGAGCGCTACTCGACCATCGCGAAGGGGAGCGCTTCTCGACCAGCGGGTTGTCAGTGCTCGAGGGACGCCGACGGGAGATCGAACCAGCGAAGGTGCTCGAAGTCCTCGCTGAGCCGCTCGTCGGCGACGTGCGGCGCATCCCCATTGGCATACGGATCCGGCAACGAGTCGAACAACGCCCGCGCCTCTTCGAGGTACCCCGCCAGCGCTGACTCCGCCGCCCGGTCGTCGCGGCGCGGATAGCTGAGCTCGCCGGCATCCGTGTAGGTCAGCTGGTCCAGCCGCAGAGGCGGCTCAACCAGCCCCGACTCGTGCCTCCACAGCGCGGTGTCGGGCGAAAACCGATAGTGCGGCACGAGTTTGTACCCGTGGTCGGCGACCATCGAAACCGCATCCACGATGTACTGGAACACCTCATCGCTGATGAAGTAGTTGAAGCTCACCCGCACCCAGCCGGGCTTGATGCCCTCGCATCCGCTGGCAATCTCGCGCTCGAACGCATGAGAGTGCTCGAGGTCGATGCCGAGAAGCCGGTGTCCGTAAGGTCCGGCGCACGAACATCCGCCCCGGGACTGGATGCCGAACAGGTCGTTCAAGATGGCGACCACGACATTGTGGTGCAGGTACCGCCCGCCCGGACGCTTCACCACGAACGACACGATCGACAGCCGATCCGCCTTCGGATTGCCGAGGATCTGGATCGACGGATGCTCGTCCCAGGTTGTGATCGCGCGCTCCAGGAATCCGCGTTCGAGCTCGTGGATCGTCTCCACTCCCACCGCGTCCTTCAGCGCAAAGACGAGCCCGGCGCGGATCGACTCGACGATGGCGGGCGTTCCGGCTTCTTCCCGATGCGCCGGATTGCTGATGTAGAGGTGCTCGAGCGGATTGACGTAGGCGACCGTGCCGCCGCCGACGGCATCCGGAACCGAGTTGGTCAGCAGCTTGCGATTGACGACCAGCACTCCCGGAGTGCCCGGACCGCCGATGAACTTGTGCGGAGAGATGAAGACGGCGTCCTCGTTCGACGCGTCGATGTCGACGTACGGCGCCGCGGCCGCGTAGTCCCAGAACGCGAGCGCGCCGTGGTCGTGCAGCATTCCGGTGATCGTCGCGGTGTCGGTGAGGATGCCGGTGACGTTGCTTGCCGCGCTGAACGAGCCGATCTTCATTGGCCGATCCGCGTACTTGTCAAGCTCGGTGAGGAGCCGCTCGACATCGATGTGGCCTTCGGCGTCTTCGGGAATCGTCACGACATCCGCGATCGATTCGCGCCACGGGAGCTCGTTGCTGTGGTGCTCGTAGGGACCGATGAAGACGACCGGCCGCTTCTCGGGCGGGATCGACGCAGTCAGCGCGTACTCGCGGTCGAGATCAGCGGGAATCCGCAGCCCCAGGATGCCGACCAGCTTGTTGATTGCGCCGGTCGAGCCGTTGCCCGTGAAGATGACGACGGTGTCATCTGTTCCGTGCACGGCGTCGTGGATGATCGATCGCGCATCC
Source organism: Galbitalea sp. (assembly GCA_036266835.1). Classification (GTDB taxonomy): domain Bacteria; phylum Actinomycetota; class Actinomycetes; order Actinomycetales; family Microbacteriaceae; genus Galbitalea. The sequence goes on from DATAXD010000039.1 coordinate 40,746, forward strand.
TCGCGCAGCCGCGTCGTCTGCAGTCCGGTGCCGCTGGATTCGGAATGCGTGTTCGCATAGCGCGGCAGCACCTCGTGCCGCACGAACTCCTCGATGAAATCGAGCGCGCGACCGCTTGCGGTGTAGTCCGCATACGTCACTCGGCGGGCACCGAACGGGCCGTACATCACCTGGTCGTCGCCGATGACGGACTCGCGAATTCGCCTCAGGATCGGCGGTTCTGAACTCCTGCGTTCTGAACTCATACGGTGAGAGTAGCTTCGAATGATGGCTTCCAGTGCAGAAATCCTCGCCGATGCGTTCGAGCGCGTCCGCCAAACGTCGAGGTCGGCCGCGCGCGACCTGGGTCCGGATCTCCTCGAGGTGCGGTTGGACCCGGCCTCGAATTCCATCGCGTGGCTGGTCTGGCACCTGGCGAGAAGCCAGGATGCTCAGGTCGCGGTCGTCATGGACTCGGATCAACTCTGGAAGACGGCCGGATGGTCGAAGAAGTTCTCGCTCCCGCTGCCCGAGGATTCGACCGGCTATTCGCACTCCGCCGACGAGGTCGGCCAGGTTCGCGGCATCCGCAGCGAGTTGCTGGTCGACTATCTCGACGCCGTCAGCGACCGCACCGCGACGTATGTCGGCGGCCTCACCGCTTCCGACCTCGACCGCATTGTCGACGAGCGATTCACGCCCGCCGTAACCCTCGGAGTTCGTCTCGTCAGCGTCATCAGCGACGGCCTCCAGCACGCCGGTCAGGCCGCATTCATCCGCGGCGTTCTCGAGCGCCGGTAGCCCGAGGCGGGCATGGCGACTCCCATTCGATTGACGCGCGATGAGGCGCGTCGAATTGCGGTGCGTGCCCAACTGCTCGACGCCAATCGTCCGGGCGATGTCGTCGAGGCGGCCCAGCAGCTCGGTGCGATCAAGATCGATCCAACCGCGGTGATCGCGCCCTGCGAGCACTCGGTGCTGTGGTCGCGGATCGGTTATGAGTACGAGCCGTACCAGCTCAAGAAGGCGGTCGAACGCGATCGCCAGCTGTTCGAATTCGACGGTGCTTTCCGGCCCGTGGACCTCCTGCCAATGCTTCGTCCGATCATGAGGCGGTGGCCGCAGCGCGAGAGCAACCGCCAGTGGATGGACGCGAACGTCCGGTTCTCGAAGGATGTCCTCGCCCGCCTCCGCGCGGACGGCCCGCTGTTCGCCACCGACATCCCTGATACTGCGGATGTGGCTCGCGCCCCCGACGGCTGGTTCGGGTCGAACCAGGTCCCCACGATGCTCGACTTCCTGAGCCGGCAGGGAAAGGTCGCCGTCTCGAGCCGGGAAGGCAGGCATCGCCGCTGGGACCTCGCCGAGCGGGTCTATCCAACCGACCAACCGGAGCTCAGCGACGAGGACGCGGCCGCGCAGCTCAGTGCTCGTGTGCTCACGGCGGCGGGAATCGCGCGGCAGAAGTCGGGATGGACGCGCGTTGGAGTGGCGGGTGAGGCTGCGACCATCGAGGGGTCCGACTGGAAGTTTCGCGTCGACCCGGATGCCGTGGCAAACCTCGAGGACGACCCAGGCGGTCGCGTCGCGTTTCTCAATCCGTACGACGGCATCCTCTTCGATCGGCCGCGGTTGTTCGAAATCTTCGACTTCAAGTACGTGCTCGAGCAGTTCAAACCGAAGCCGCAGCGCGTCTACGGATTCTTCTCGTATCCGATCCTGATGGGCGATCGCTTCGTCGGGATGCTTGAGGCGGAACTCGACCGCGACGACAACGCACTGCGCGTCCAGGCGGTGCACGAGTTCTTTCCGCTCGAACCCGAAGAACACGAGATGATCCGAGCCGAACTCTCCGAGCTCGCCCAGTGGCTGGGCGTCGAGGTTACAGAGGGCTCGCGCTGACTGCTAACCCGTCCTACTTGCGTCGCCTTAGCCCGAGAAAACTCGGAAAGCGTCCGCGAGCCGTCTGGCGGATGGCCCTGGCCTCAGGTGAGTAGAGGCCGACCTCGCGCTTCAGCTTCTGCTTCACGCGGCTCGGCTTCGTATACGCCTCGACCTGCGAGATTCCTAAGCCACGTCGGATGCGTCGCTTCGCCGCCGTGATGCCCAGGATGTTATTCAGGGATGGGCGCCGGTAACGGAAGAGTCTCATGCAGCAAGTGTGCACCCGGAAGGCGACATCCGTGACCCGGTTCGGGTGAGATCGAGCGCTGGTAATCTTCGACTGTGTCCGAGAAAGGTTGCAGCTGCGGCCCTGGCTACCAGATCAACGAGACCCTCCGATGAGCACTTTGGACCGGCACGGAGCAATAGGCCGCGTGCCGATCGCCCCACAGAGCATCGATGCGCCGCTCACTCGAAGTGCGGTCTTCCTGGTTCTCGGTGTCGCCGACGGCAAGGATGCGACGGCTACGGTTCGCGGGGTGCTGGCCGGCCTCGAAGACCTGGTCAAGACCGTTGGGTTCCGGGATCTCGAAGCGCGGCTGGCCTGCACGGTGGGCATCGGAAGTCGCGTCTGGAGAGGCGTGACCGGACGGCAACCGCCGGCCGAGCTTCATCCGTTTCGCGAAGTCGTCGGCGCAGCGCACACCGCTGTCTCGACGCCCGGCGACCTGCTGTTCCACATTCGTGCCGAACGGCAGGATCTCTGTTTCGAGTTCGAGCGCCTTTTGCTCGAGGCGTTCGGCACGGCGGTCAACACCATCGATGAGGTCTCAGGATTCCGCTACTTCGATGCCCGCGATCTGCTCGGATTCGTAGATGGCACGGCGAACCCGGTTGGGCCAGACCTGCCCGCGAGCACACTCGTCGCCGATGAGGATCCGATGTTCGCGGGCGGCAGCTACGTGGTCGTGCAGAAGTACGTGCATCCGTTGGACTCATGGAATGCGCTGACGACCGAGCAGCAGGAGTCGATCATCGGACGACGAAAAGCCGACAACGTTGAGCTCGAGGATGCGCAGGCGGGCCAGAAGTCGCACAAGACGCTCGCGACCATTACTGACGAGCTCGGCGAGCATGACATCCTGCGCGACAACATGCCCTTCGCTCGCCCGGGCCAGGCAGAGTTCGGCACCTACTTCATCGGCTATAGCCGACGCCTGTGGGTCATCGAACGGATGCTTGAGCGGATGTTCGTCGGCGACCCTCCGGGCCTGCACGATCGGCTGCTGGACTTCTCGACCGCGCAGACCGGCGGCACGTACTTCGCGCCCTCCGCATCGCTATTGGCGAGCCTCGACGAAGCGCCATAACCCGCCAACACGCGTTAGCGCATCCCCGAGCCAGTGTTTTCGAGACTATGCCGATCCCGGCTGACCGTCACGGCGGCGATTCGCGCGCCGCAGTCGGGCAACGAGCAATCCAACGCCGGCCATAAACGCACCGAGGCTCCACGGAAGGAGCCACAGCGCAAGTGTGCCGCCGGTCGTCCCAAGTACGATCGCGGGCGACGCCGCCGGGATGACATTGATGAGCACGGTTCCCGTCGCGCCATCGAATGTCGCTGTCAGCAGATGCGGTGAAGCGTGCGGGAACGTCACCTGGTTGCCGACGATGACATCGCTCGCGAAATCGCTGGTGATCACGGCGGAGTTGGTCACGTCCCACATATTCGCGTCAGCATCGCTCGCGACGACGGTGAGGGTGATCGTGCCGCCCTGGTCCGGTGTAGTGGTCGACGCGGTTACCGTCAGCAGCTGCGCGGAGCCGTGCGTGGTGGTAACGGTGACATCGAAAGTCGCCGAGCCGACGGAGTCGGTGACCGTGAGCGTAATCGGGGTATCGCCGAGCGCGCCGCTCGGTGTCCCGCTGATGACACCGGTGCTCTCATCGAGGGCAAGTCCCGCCGGGAGAGCGGTACTGGTCACAATGAAGCCTGCGGCCGCGGTGATCGTCGGGGTCCAGGTGAAGGATGCGTCAATCGGTGCGTCGGCGGTGGGCGCGCCGGTGATGACCGGAAGCGCCAGCCAGTGCGCCGTGAGCGTCAGAGGCCCGCTGATCGTATCCGTCGCGAAATCCCACTGGGTCGCGTCATCCCACCAGCCATCGAACACGTAGCCCGCGAGAGTCGGGTCGGACGGAGCTGTTGCGAGGTCACCCGTGGTGACCGACTGCGACGCCGGCACCGGTGAGCCACCTGCTGCGTCAAAAGTCACCGCGTAGAGCGGCACCCAGTCCGCGGTCAGGGTCAACGGACCGCTGACAGTGTCCGTCGCGAAATCCCATTGGGTCGCGTCATCCCACCAGCCATCGAACACGTAGCCGCTCAGCGTGGGATCCGCCGGCTGGGCGACCAAATCGCCGAGTACCACCGACTGAGCGTCGGGTTCTGGAGAGCCGCCTGCGGAATCAAAGCTGACCGGATAGGACGGAAGGGTGATCGAGAAGGTAACAGCCAGGGTCGCATCACCGTTGTCGTTGCTCGCCTCGAGAGTGACCGGATAGCTGCCGTTCGATGTTGGAGTGCCGCTGATGACGCCGGCCGAAAGGGTCAGCCCCGGCGGCAGAGTTCCCGACTCGATACTCACGGTCACGTCCGGGCCGGTCACCGTGGGCGTGAACGACGAGTACGCAGTACCGACCACCCCATCGGACGGGGTGCCGGAAATCGTCGGCAGCGTGTAGTCGAACGAATACACGGAGACCGTGTTGTCGACGAAGTTGGTCACATAGGCAAGCGTTCCGTCGGGAGTGAAGGCCATATGCCGAGATCCGACTCCGGATGCGAGGTACGACAGCAAAGTCTGGCTGGCCGAGTCGAACACCGCGATTCCGCCGGACTGCATCGGCATGTATACGCGTCTGCCGTCGGGGCTGAGGGTGACGCCCTCGGGTTTTCCGGCGAGGGTAAAGCTGGTGCCGATCGTGTTGGTAGCCGTATCGATTACCGAGGCTCCCGGCTTGTTGTCCTGGCTGACCCACAGCGAGCTGCCGTCACCGCTGAACGCGAGACCGTACGGCACGCCCTTCACCGTGATCGGATTGGGCAACGCGACAGTGCCCGCCGGCACCGTCGACGACCCGACATCGATCATGGTCACAAGGTTGCTGCCGCTGTCAGCGACATACGCTATCGTTCCCGCTGGGTTGAACGCCACTGCCACGGGAGCAAGGCCGACCGGGATGGTCGCGGTGACCAGGTCTGACGTCGTGTTAATGACGGACACCGTGCCTGACGAGCCGCCACTATTCGCCACGTACGCCTCCGAGCCATCCGGACTCATGGCAATGAAGAACGGCGCGGTTCCCACCGTGATCGTTGTCGCGGATGTCACCGGGTTCGACGGGCTGAACTCGACGACGGAGTTGCTGTTGTAGCAGGCGACGTAGGCCTTCAGGTTGTTCGGCGTGAAGACGACGCCCATCGGACCGCTGCAGGTGGTCAGGATAACGGTCGTGACAGCACCGGTCGACTTGGTCACCACGTCGATCTTGTCGGTGCTGCTGATTGTGATGTAGCTCTTCGTGCCCGTGGGGTTGAAGGTGACGCCGTTGGGTCCGGTTCCCACGGAGGCGGGGATAGTTATGTTCGGTTGCGCCGTCGCAATACCCGCCCACGCCCGAGTCGCGATGAGTGCCGAACATCCGAACATGCACAGCAGCATCGCGAGGAAAAGCGTGGCCGTGGCTCGGGCTCCCATAGTGATGTTGCCTACAGTAGTGCCGTAGACAGCTCGTGGGTTCTATCCGGCGAGGATTCTTGCTCGGGTCGTCGTCGGTCGCGGCCAGCTAACTTCCGATGACGGTGATCGAGAGCATCAGCCCGACGCCGTAGCGGGTAGGGAAGTAGAGGTTGCGGTCGGCATCCGACATCTTGAATACAGCGACGCTCGATCCCTCGTGCGCCTGGGCGATGCACGAGACCGAGACGTCGATCTCCTCGCCGGGAAGTGCATCCGGAATTGGACTCAGGATGGGGCTGGAGATGATTCCATGGCCCGCGGGCACACCCATCCGACGTAGGTAGCGATCGTGCCACGCCACGGTTCCAGCGTTGCGAATTCGCCACGTCTTCACAAACGCCACACCCGGGCGAAAGATCGAGCCATCCGGCACTGTGACGTCGCGAACCCATCCCGATTCGTCGCCCGGAATCTGGACGGGCCTGGCTGGCGTCCCGGTGCGGCTGGCTGCAAGGCGCGACTGGCGCTTTTCGTGGAGCACGTTGTTGTACAGCGAACTGATCACCCCGTCCGCGTTCAGCAATGTGTCGAGCGCGAGCGCGAATGCTTCGCTGGGAAGCCGCTTACCGTGCTCGATCGAGTACAGCGTGCTCGGGTGCCAGCCGAGAGTATCCGCGACCTGTTTGGCGCTGAGTTCTGCGACATGGCGAAAGTCTCGAATTGTCGAGCCGAGGATCTGAATCGGGGTTGTGGGGGTCGGCAACCGCTCCTCAGGTCTGCCCAATGAGGCTCTCCAATGCATCCATTTTGCGGCCGGGTTAATTGCATGTTGCCATCAAATACGGGGACGAATCATGCTCAGTTCACAGAGACGATTATGACGCCCAACCCGCACGGCAACCAGTAGCAACCCTTGTTTCAGACGCACGGCGTCATCAATCGACCTAGCACAAGGAGACAGACATGGTCAGCAAGCGAAGTCGCACATCGGGGGCTGAGGTCGGGGGTAGTCGGGCTGCGCCCGTGCGGCCCAGTCGTTCACGCCGGAGCATCGTCCGAATGGCGATCGCCAGCGCCGCCACTCTGCTCACAATTGCCGGGGTTCTGACAGTGTCCGCACCAACCGCGTCGGCGAGTGTTTACGCGACGGCAATGGTCACAACCCAGCGGATGTCTGGCCCCACGCTCAACTCGACACAGAACGGCTGGTACGCCAAAGGGAGCCAGCCTCTGCTGGTCTGCTATGCCCGGGGTGAGTCGGTAGAGGGCTACTACAGTCCCTGGATTCCGGGTGGTTGGGACAATCTTTGGTACAAAGTGTCTGACGGATACTACGTCGCTGATGTCGACATCAATACAAATAGCGACAACCCCGTGACCCCGGCCTGTACATCAGGTCCAACCGCGGTCCAGGTCGACACGAGCCAGTGGTACTCCATCACGGCGAGGGTGAGTAACAAGAACGTGGACGTACGTGGCGGTGGCACCGCCAACGGCACGGCGCTGCAGCAGTACCCAGGCAACGGCACTTCCGCCCAAAAGTTCAAATTCATCAGCAACGGAGATGGCACGTACCGCATCGAGAGTGCGCTGACGAGTTCGGAGGTCTGGGACGTCTCCGGCGGCGGAACCGGCAACGGCACGCATGTGCAGACGTGGAGCTGGGCCAACGTTGCCCAGCAGAAGTGGTACGTCTACAACGCGACGGTCGCAGGCTACGTGACTCTCATCCCGTCACACGCGCAGTCGAAGTGCCTGGATGTTCCGGGAGGCTCGACCGCATCGAGCCTCCATCTGCAGATCTACAGCTGCAACAACACCGCTTCACAGCAGTACAGGCTGTCGGATTTGGGGCCTGTGAGCCCTCTCGCGGCACGCGTGGCGCAGTTCTACTCGACCACGTACGGCAAGGAGTGGGCCGCACCGGACGGGACCCTGCCCGGGCAATGTGTGAGTCTGGTCAAACAGTTCATCTGGCAGGTATGGAGTATCACGCCAGGACACTGGGGTAACGCGATCGACTACCGGTCGGGTGGGACTGGCGGGGTTCAGCTCGCGGCCAACGGATTCTCGTGGCACACGGGAACCAGCGGTTTCCAAAACGGCGACATCCTGGTCTGGGGCCCCAATGCTGCTGCGGGGACCGGCAGTGACGGCCACATCGCCATCTGGTACAACAACAAGATCTTTGACCAGAATGACAACGGGCGACTGTGGGCAGGATCCGCCAACTTCTTCACAGGCGGGTTCCTCGACTACTGGCGCAAATAGCCCGCCAATCGGGGTCAGCGGCGGCTGACCCCGATTGGCGCCATGCAGCGCTGAGTTAGTTGCACGTTGCCAACAAACTCCTGGCCAGTCAGGCTCGACGCACAGCGTCGAATGCGGTGCCCGAACCGAGGAGTGACCCCATGCGTAATTCCATCGTCAGAACCAGTTCCAGTCGGATGCGCCGGCCAGCACTCAGGGCGCTCGCGGCGAGCGCCGTGGCCCTGGCGATCGTCCTGGGATCGGTCATCGCCACCGCCGCTCCGGCCGAGGCGGTGACACCTTCAGGAATCGCGTCCCTCGCGAAAGCAAACGAAAATAAGGGCGCTGGAAGTTGCTCACTGGTGAACAGCTCAGCCAACAGTCTCGGCGGCAGCTCGTTCTACAGCAGTTGCAGCGGCGCGGGCGGAGTTCCCGAACTCTGGTGCGCCGACTTCGCGAAGTGGGTGTGGGCGAACAACGGCGTCAATGTCGCGGGTATTACCGCCGGGGCGGCATCCTTCATTACGGCCGCGGGCTCGAACGGATCGACCGTGCACACCAACGGCTCCTACGCGCCCCAGGTCGGTGATGCGGCCGTATTTGACTGGAACGGCGGATCATCGGCTGAACACGTGGGCATCGTCGTGCAAGTGAACGGCGACGGCTCCCTGCTGCTCGAGAACGGTGACTTCAACGGCAACCAGAGCTCGACGAACGCGTACTTCGCCGAAACATCCAAGGTCGTGCCGGGCACGATTTCAGCGGGCAACGCGCACCCCGGCGGATCCGGCTTCGGGATGACGATCAGCGCGTTCGTGACGCCGAACGGCCTGGGTGGTGGCGGCGGCAGTTCAACTCCTCCGCAGCCGAACACATACCCGACGCTCGGAACTGCCAACATCCGTTCGGCGCCATCGACCTCCGCGTCGATCCTGAACACTGTCGCGCAGGGCACCGAACTGGTCATCAACTGCTACGAAAACGGCACGACCGTGAGCGGAACGAGCATCTGGGACCACTTAGCCAGCGGAGGCTTCATCAGCGACAGTCTGTTACTCACAGGCTCCGCCAATCCCGTGGTCTCCGCCTGTTCGAGTCCATCGAATACCTATCCAACCTGGGAGAACGGATACGTCCGAACCCTCTCATCGGAGTTGGCATCGGCGATCCGCTACGCGCCCACCGGCACCCAGTTGACGATCGACTGCTACGTGGTCGGTGAGGACATCGAATCCACCACCATCTGGGACCACGTGACCTCCGGCGGTTTCATCAGCGACGCCCACCTGCTCACCGGTTCTGCGGGCGCGGTCGTGCCGCTGTGCCCCGCAGGTATCCTGCACGGACCCTTCCCGACGTTCGAGAACGCATCCGTGTACTCCCAGCCGACGAGCGCGTCGACGCTTCTCGCGTCGTATGGAGTCGGCCAGTACCTGACCGTCGACTGCTATCTGAACGGACCAGACGTGGACGGAACGACGATCTGGGACCACATCGCCGGCCTTGGTTTCGTGAGCGACAGTGTCGTGCTGACCGGCTCCGCAACGCCCGTCGTCAACGGATGCGTGCTCAGCCAGCTCGCCCCGGTGCCGAGCATTTCGGGCGCGGCTGCCGAAGGGTCGACACTAACCGCGGTCCCCGGTGAGTGGGCGCCGGCACCCGTGACGCTGAGCTACCGGTGGCTCGCGAACGGGTCTGCGATCGCCGGCGCAACGCACTCGTCGCTCACCCTGGGTTCGACTCAGCTCGGTAAGACCATCTCGGTGGCCGTGACAGGTGCCGCCAGCGGGTTCGCGAACTACACATCGACAAGCGATTCCACTTCGGCCGTGCTTGCGAGTGCACCGTCGACGAGCCCGACGCCCACGATTACGGGAAGCGTGCGAGTCGGAGCCACGCTAACCGCCCACGCCGGTTACTGGCCCGCGCCCGTGACACCGAAATACCAATGGTTCGCGGGCGAGCATCCGATCGCCAGCGCGACGCACAGCACCCTCGTCGTCCCGGCTTCGGCGTACGGGCACCACATCTGGGTGCAGGTGACCCGCGCAACTGGCGGCGCCCCTTCGGTGTTGGTCAGCGCGCGGACGGATCCTGCTGCCCTCGGAGTACTGACCACGACGCCGCATCCGACGATCACGGGATACCGCGTGGTCGGTCACTACCTCTACGCCGTTACCGGAACCTGGCAACCGGCCGGCATCACGTTTACGTACAAGTGGTACGCGAACGGTGTCGCGATTGCGGGTGCGACTGCCTCGTCACTCGGGCTTAAGTCCGCGCAGGACCACCGGGTCATCACGGTCGCCGTGGAGGGGCATCTCCCCGACTACAAGGGAGTCACCGAACTGAGCGCGGGAACAACACCGATTACGTAGGCCGAGCTAGCCACTCAAGGGCGCGGGTCGAGGTGGGCTCGCGCCCTGTCGCGAGACGGGTAGTGTGTCGTCTGAGTCGCAATGCACGACTGCGCAACATGCGCACGCTACAGCGGAGTCGAACTGGTGAATTCCAACCCGGACCAGGTCGCGGCACTAGTGCCGCACGCCTTCGACGGCGTGTTTCTCGCGCAGTCGAGGGTCGTCAGCTACAACTCGTCGTTGCTGGTGGAGCCGCATCGCTCCGGCTGGAACGGCCTGTACAGCGATCCGATCGATCACCTCTACTGGATAGTGACGTACCCGGGAGTGGTGAGGGCCTGGGGCGTTCACGATCACACGGTTGACCGTTACTCCGCCGTCCTCGGAACGATCGATGTTGCTCTGTTCGACGGGCGAAAGGGTAGCGCTACGGAGGGCGAGGTTTCGGTTGTTACTCTCTACGCCGAGAAAGGTCAGGGGCTCCTCATCCCGCCCGGCATCTGGCACACCCTGCGGGCACAAACCGATCCTGCAGTGCTGTTGAACTCAAAGTCGCCACCGTACAACGCGACGAATGTCGACAAGCAGCTCGCTCCGCTTCCCGAGGCCATCCGCGACTTCGACTGGCCCCAGTAGCGGCTCAGTTCTTATCCGGCTCGACCGGCAGGCCACGAATCCTGCGCAATACGGCGTTCGCGCCGCCTCTCGGTACCCCAGCGATCGCGGCGCGGAACTCCCACGGTGCCCACCCGAGCCGCATTGCGGCCACAAATGTGCGCGCGAAGATCCGATCACCCCGACGCGCGATCCCCAATCGGAGACCCTTCAGGTTTCGGTCGGACTCGGCGCTGGCCCGCACGCTCTCCGTTGCGGATGGGGCCGGTAGCCGAGTCGCGAGGGCATCCAAAGATTTCAGGTCGTCCTGAATGACGATCGGCGCGACGATCCTGTGCTCCGCGTCTCGTGCGGTCGCGTATGCGTCCGGGCTCGCGATCGACGGAAGTCGAACGAACGATGTCGCAGGGCTGAACCGAATCGTTGCGCCTGCCGACCAGCACCGATAGAGGTACTCCTGCGAAGAGTGGAATCGCACGGATGACGCGGCTTTCCAGTCCCCGATGCGTTCTGCAAGGCGAGCGGTCAGCATCCACCCAGAGGCGACGAAATTCTCGAATGGCTGGACGCTCGCATCCGGATCCCGAGTTACGACCTCGACTTCACCGGCCAGGTCGCCTGCTGGGTTCACCGAGAGTGAACCCACAATGAAACCCGACGACACCACCATGTCGGCCCCCGTCGCATCGAGCGTCTGCGCGAGGTTGCCCAAATGATCGCGGCACCAGAGGTCATCCTGACTGAGAAAGCTGATCAACTCGCCTCGGCCCAGACGCACACCGACCGAGTTCGGCCCGGACTGGTCCCCCATGTTGTGGGGAAGATTCACGAACCGGATGCGTGGGTCGCCAAACGAGTCCGCAACCGACTGAGAATCGTCCGTGCAGTGGTCGCCGACAACCAGGACCTCCCAGTCTTCGAAGGTCTGTGCGCGAACGGACTCGAGAGCGTACTTGAGAACATTTGACCGATTGAACGCGGCGATCACCACGCTCACTCGTGGGCGATTGCCCGCGGGAACCTCAAGCTCTGTGGCAAGCGCGCTCGCGAGAACGGCTACGTCGGTTCGCGTGAAACGCGTCGGTCCAATCGCCCTGCGCACCTGCCAAGGGTATGACCTGCGAGAGGACCGAAGCCGGTTCCCGTTCTAATCGACCGACTCCGTGCGCCGAAATAGCCGGGTGAGCGGGCTCGCGAGCCGCCCCAGCAAGAACATCGTGCCGAACATCCGCACCAGCTGTTTCGGCGCTTTGTCGTTGAACAGCATGTCGAGGCTCTTCGCGGATGCCGCCGCCGATTTCGCACCTCGGCGGATGATCTTCCGCTCGTAGTCGGCAAGTGACGCATCGAGGTCGCCGCCACTAAGAATCGCGCGAGCGAGATCCGCGCCGTCGATGAGCGCGAGGTTCGCGCCCTCGCCCGCGAACGGCGACATCACATGTGCCGCATCCCCGGCGAGCGTGACTCCGGGCACGTGCTCCCAACTGGTGCCGGTCGGCAACGCATAGATGGGCCGCGGCCAGATCGTGTCATTGCAATTGCGGATCAGGTCGGTGAAGGGCGTCGCCCAGTCGCCGAACTCGGCGAGCAGTGCCGTGCGAGCGGATGCCGCATCCGCCCAGTCGACCCCGCTTGCGGTCGACCAGTCTTCGGGTACGCGGAACCCGAGGCCGAGCGCCATTTCGTCGCCGCCGTGACCACCGATGTACCGGTGGTCGGATAGCGCGAAAAGGCTACCGTCCCCGACCAGGGCGCGGGCATCCGGATGCCGGTTCGCGGAATCGGAGATGCGAATCTCGACCATCGTGATGCCCACGTACGCAGGGTCCACCGGCGTCAGCAGCGGCCGAACTTTCGACCACGCGCCATCCGCTCCGATCACGAGGTCGGCGTGCACGACGGTTCCATCGGCGAACTCGAGTTCGTGACCCGGTTCGGCGGGTCGCACAGCGACCACTTTGCTGCCCCAGTGGATGCTGCCCGACTCGAGCGAATCGACGAGCAACTCGCGCAACACCGTGCGCTTGATCTCCGGCCGTCCGTGGCCGCCCGCAGCTTCCGGATGATCGATGAATACGTGCGCGGTCTTGTCCATGATCCGGACCGCTTCGGCACCCGCGATCGTGTTCTTGAGGAATTCGTTGTAGAGGCCGGCCTGGCGAAGCGCGATCTGCCCGGTGTCGCTGTGGATGTCGAGGTCGCCGCCCTGCTGTCGCGCGGCGACATCCGCATCCGCCTCATACACGGTCACGGCCAGACCGGCCCGCTGCAGGATGCGCGCGCAGACGAGTCCACTCAGGCCGGCGCCGATGATGGCGATGGTGGGTGCTGCGTTGGTGTTGGTGTGAGAAGTCATTGGTTGACGATATCACGAACATGTTCGTTACGAGCATGATTGTTACGAGCGCGCTCGTGAGGAACGCGTTCTGCTAAGCTGGCGGCATGTCCGATCGCCGCGCCAGCGCGCCGCAGAGCAGGCGGGAACGCCCGGCAAAGCCCGCCCTCACCCGCAAGGGCATCATCGCGGCGGCCATGAGAATCCTCGATGAGGAGGGCCTCGACAAGGTCACCACCCGTCGCATCGCGGCGACACTCGACACCGGCCCGGCCTCGCTCTACGTGTACGTACGCAACACCGAGGAGTTGTATGCACACATCCTCGATGCCCTGATCGGGCGGATGCCACGGGTTCCCGCCGGCGGCAACTGGCGCGAACGGCTTCGCCTGACTCTTTCGAATTACACGAAGGTGCTCCTCAAACATCCCGAGGTCGCCAGGATGACGATCGCCGCACATCCGGATGGCCCGAACTACTTTGCCCTGGTGGAGTCGGTCCTCGAGCTGCTGCACGAAGGCGGGGTCGCGGACGCAACGGCCGCCTGGGCCGTGGATGTTCTGCTCGCGTCGGTCACCGCAACCGCCATTGAGCACGGCGCAGGTGCGCCGAATGCGGATCCCGAGGCGCTTTCCCTCGCCGCGGCGAGCATCGCGGCGGCGAGCGCGAAGAAGTATCCCCGCACGGTGAAGCTTCGCGATGAGCTGCTCTCTGGTGCCCCGACGGAGCGGTTCGAGTGGGGTCTTGACGTGCTGATCAATGGGATTCTGGCGACGCCGCGAGATTAGTGGGATCCGGGTTCATCGAAGGTCCCCTCGGTCGCCGGGTAAGGTTCCCGCATGGCTGCTTTTTCCATTGAGCGTGACGGCGATATCGCCCTGGTCACGATGCTCGCGCCGTCCATGGGGCGCGAGTTCTTCCACGAACTGCCGCAGGTCTTCCGCGACCTGGATGCCGACTCGGGCGTGCGCGCGATCGTGCTCGGCGGCAGCGGCGATAACTTTTCCTTCGGCCTCGACCTGAAGGATGTGGCTCCGCTGTTCGCGCCGCTCGGCACCGGTTCGGCGAGCGCGAGCGACCGGACGAAGCTGCTGGCGCAAGTGCGCGAGTGGCAAGCATCCCTCACCGCAGTAGCCAACTGTCGAACGCCGATCATCTCCGCGATCGACGGATGGTGCATCGGCGGCGGCATCGACGTGGTCGCGGCGACGGACATCCGGCTGGCGACGACGAGCGCGAAGTTCAGCGTGCGCGAAACGAAGGTCGCGATCGTCGCCGACCTCGGCAGCCTCCAGCGCCTGGTCGGCATCATCGGCGATGGTCATCTGCGCGAACTCGCGCTCACGGGCGGCGACATCGACGCGGCCCGTGCCGAGCGCATCGGGCTTGTCAACTCGGTCTATCGGGATGCCGATGCCCTGCACACCGCCGCCCTCGAGCTGGCGAACGAGATCGCGGCCAACTCGCCGCTGGTCGTGCGTGGCGTGAAGGATGTCCTGGACGCCGAGCGCGCCCCCCGCGTCGAGGCGGGGCTGCGCTACGTCGCCGCCTGGAACGCCGCGTTCCTGCCGAGCCAGGATCTCGGCGAAGCGTTCGCGGCGTTCGCCGAGAAGCGCACACCAAAATTCACCGGCGAGTAACGGCGCGATTTAGCACCGCGATCTAGAGTTGCCGCATGCCACCATAACTGGACGAACCCATCCTGCTCGACTACGAATTTTCAGCGCCGATCGGCGTGGACGTCAAGGGCAGCCTGTGGTCCGCGATCGAGGTTCCCAAAAGCGCGGCTGTGTTCGGCAGCCTGCGGTCGGTGCGAGTGGACGTAATGGTCGACGACGTCCCCGTCGACAACATCGGCCTCATGCCGACGGGCTCTGGTGAGCTGATGATCTCGGTGAGCGCAGCGCTTCGTAAGAAACTCGGAAAGGATGTCGGAGACAACGTTCACGTCGTGGTGCTCCGCAGGCTCACCTAACGCTGCGAGCAACTACCGCCGACGTTTGCGTTGCCGGCGCAACGCAGGGATTCTCGGGCACTCGTGTGCTTGCCCAAAATTAGACCGGTGGTCTAGACTGGTGGTCTAATCGAGCGCGAGAGGACTCACAATGAAGGTCTTGATTGTCGGAGCCGGCATCGCTGGCCCAACAACCGCATTCTGGCTGAACAAGGCGGGCCATGATGTGACGCTGGCGGAACGCGCCCCGCAACTGCGCAGCGGCGGCTACCTGATCGACTTCTGGGGCGCCGGGTTCGAGGTTGCCGAGCGGATGGGCATCGTGCCCGAACTGCGCAAACGCGGCTACAACTACACCGAGGCGCGCGTCGTCAATCGCAACGGCCGCAAGATTGCGTCAATCGATCCCGCGGCCATTGTGACCTCGACGAAGCAATATCTCAGCATCGCCAGATCCGATCTCTCCGCGGTGATTTACGAGGCTCTCGGTGGCGAGGTCGAGCTGATCCTCGATGACACCGTTCAGGAACTCACCGATGATGGCGACCACGTGCGCGTGAAGTTTCGCAGCGGACCGACCCGCGACTTCGACCTGGTGATCGGTGCCGACGGTCTGCACTCCCGCGTGCGACGCCTGGCGTTCGGCCCGGATGAGCAGTACGAAGAATATCTAGGCATGGTCGTCGCCGCTTTCGAGGCGAAAGGCTATCCGCATCGCGACGAACTCCTGGCGTTTATGTATGCGGAAGTGGGCTTCCAGGCGCTCCGTCTCACGCTCCGCGACGACACCACGCTGCTCCTCTTCTCTCTCCTGAACGACGGCCCGGTACCCACCGATCGACCGGCGCAGGAGAAGCTGGTGCGCGAGAAGCTTGCGCACAGGGGATGGGAGGTCCCGGAGATGCTCGAACTCATGCCGCAATCCAAGGACTTCTACTTCGACTCGGTGAGCCAGATCCGGATGCCGTCGTGGACGAAGGGGCGGGTCGCGTTGGTCGGCGATGCGGCAGCATGCCCGTCGTTCCTGGCCGGGCAGGGTTCCGCGCTGGCGATGGTCGAGGGGTACACATTGGCCACCGAAATCGCGAGCAACCGCGACCATTCGGAGGCGTTCGCCCGCTATCAGGCTCTGCTGACCCCGCTGCTACACTCCAAGCAGGATGCCGCGAAGGGTTTGGGGCTGGCGTTCGCCCCAAAGAACCGGTTCCAACTTTTCGTAAGGAACTCGGTGATGAGAGTGATGGGACTTCCCAAGGTTGCCGACATCGTGATGGGCAGAAGCTTTCACGATGCCGTCGAGCTCCCCTCGTTCCCGGAGACAGCCCCAACGCGCTAGCGAATGGTTCGACCACAATTCGCGAAGTTGCCCGCGGAACAACAGCAGGCCATCCTGCAGGCGGCGCTCAACGAGTTTGCGGCTCATGGTTTTCACGACGCCTCCCTCAATCGCGTCATCGATGCGGCCGGGATTTCCAAGGGCTCGATGTACTACTACTTCGACGACAAGGCGGATCTGTACGCCTACGTCGCACGCACCGAGCTTGCCGGCCTGATCGAACAGGTGGGGATGCTGCCGGATCTCGGCGCGGGTGACGCCGACACATTCTGGTCACTGCTCGAGGACTACTACCTCAGGTTGATGCGAGCCCTCACCGCTGCCCCGCAGCTGGCGGCCTTGCTGCGCGGATGGGCGGCGGCGGCCAGGAGCCCCGAGTTCCAGAGCGCGCAGGCGGCCCTCGAGCAGGAATCTGTGCCCTGGGTCATGTTGGCGCTCGAAGCGGGCCTGCGTGTTGGTGCAGTGCGCACCGACGTCCCGCCGCCCCTACTGATCGCGGCCGTGATGGGGATGGGTGAGGCCATCGATCTCTGGCTCGTCTCCCAGCAGGCCAAGGACGAAGAGCTGCCCGAACTGATCAAGCTCGTGATGGGCATGATCCGGCGTGCGGTGGGTGGCGACGGCGCGTAGCTGCAGCCGCAGTAATCTCGGCGATTCGGCTAAGCAAGGATCTCGACGAACCGTCAACCGGTCGGCAGACCTCGCTGCGCAGCGAGCGAACTAACGGCCTGGACGAGTTTCGCCGCAAATTGACCTTCGACTCCTTCTGCGGCTTCGGTAAAGGCGCCAACCAGCCCGTCGCCGATCTCGTAGAAGCGATGTTCCGCCCAGTCGGGATCGAGCGAGAGACGCCGCGCGACGACAAGGAAGTCCTTTATCCCTATCGCGGAGATGCGATATTCGTCGCCGATCTTCATGGCGCTCTTCAGCGGACTCGCGGACGGGTACGGCGCATGAGTCCCGAGGTCGTACAGCGGCGCGAGCCTGACCGTCCGACCGCGGAGCAACAGCGCATAGTTTTTCGCGTGCGCATCGGTCCCCCCAGCAAGCACGTTGAAAACGAGCGCACCGAAGAACCGCTCCTGCGCCCGCCGCCGTTCGGATAGATTGACGATCGAGTCGCGCAGCACGGCGGCGACCTGCGCGGCGCCGGGGCCACCATCCGACTGGTACTTCTTCGCCGGGGTCACCGCGAGCGCCTGGCAGAAATCCTCCTGGTGGATGCGGTGCCAGCGCCCACCCGCCTCCGCGCGGTCGTAGCGACGTGAAATGAACACTTGATCGCCAGCCGCGGTGGTGCGGATGCTGTGGTCCGCCACCTCGAGTCCCAGTCGCTTAGCTGCGCCCATCGTCACGAGCTCGTTCACATCGTGGTCAAGGTACGGATAGACCGCGGGCTTGATGATATGGGTTGTCGGTGTCGAGTCGTGCGGCACACCCCAGCCGCCCTTCGGAAATTGGAACAGAGCGACCTTCGGTTGCGCGCCCGGCAGGCTCCAGTGGTCTTCCGAGCCGGAACGGATGCCCCACGTATCCGGATTCTCGACGATGTTTCGAACCAGGTCGGAAAAGTCATCGTCGGAGAGCCTCTCGACTTCGCCTCGACCAGTGGCGGCGTCGTCCGAGTCGACACCCGGCGGAAGCAGCTGGATCGCGCCCGCCGCATCCCGTCCAATGTGGGTAAGTAGCGCGAATGGATTGGTCGACGTCTGGTATTCGGCAGCGAGCCTGGCGAGCCTCGGGTCATTGTCCGGCAGCAACCCCTGCAGGAAGGGAACGATCACCCGCGAGGGATGACGCTCCTGCGTCAGCGGCATCGAGAGCGAAAGCGGCGTCGCATCCTCCCCGCGACGATAGGCGTCGTCGTAGCTGAAGGTCGTGTTCCCCTGCTGCGTTTGCTGAACGATGCCCGCGCGGACGCCATCCATGTAGACAACGAGTTCCTTGTCAGGCATCGCGCTCGCTCACCTCCACGACCAGGTCGAGGGCTGCCAGCACGTCGAGCACTCTGCTGACCGGGACGGTCGCCTTGCCGTTTTCGAAGCGCAGCAGCCACTCTCGGGTCACGGATGCCCGATCCGCGACCTCTTGCTGGGTCAGCCCGAGCCGCTCTCGACGGTCGCGGACCAAGCCGCCGAGTTCCCGCACGGTGTGCACGCGCATGGCCATCCTCCAAAGTGCGCGATCACGCACACCTACCATTGTGCGCGATCACGCACAAATTGTAAAGTGCGCGATCACGCACAGTGGCGCGGGGCCGCCCAACTACCTCGTCACGTTATGTGGCGCGTCGAACAGGCTCCTGGCACAGAGACGGTGAGCACGACCCGGTGTAACGCCACATCACCTCAGCGTCGACGAGGCGTCGCTGGCTACCGAAGCAACCCCACTGCGGATCGTGCGGTTGAAGCGAGCCTGCAGGATGGCCTCGCCGATGATGCCGAGGAGGGCGAGCAGCCAGAACGTCCCCGCGGTCGAGCCTGCGCCGTTGAATTGCCTGGCACCGCGTGAGTACGCGACGAGCCAGAAGATGTTCGCGATCGGAACGATGAGCAGCCACGCGGTGGGGATGCGGTTCGCGATCGTCTTGTTCATCTCGTTCTTGGTCTTGACGTTCCAGACGAGCGTGTAAATGCCGAGCGTCACGAGTGGCAGGAGTAGCGGTGCTGCCGGACTGCGGAGCTTCATGTGATGCCTTTCGTGGTGGCGTGGTCGGATGCCGCCGGTTGAGAGGCTATCGGGCAGCAACGGTCGGGCGCGGCCCCACTTCGGGCTTAGCGGTCGTCCTCATCGCCCTCGAACCGGCGTCGCGCTTCGTCGGCGATGCTGGTTGAGAGTTTGCCTGCCGCCGATCTGCCTCGGCTGAGTGCCTCGCCCCCAACGCGCCCGGCGACATCGACACCCGCCGCGCCGACCTCGATCGCCTTGTCACGCGCCTCCGTGGCCGCATCTACCCATCGCCGCGCATCCACTGACTCCCGGTTGCCCTCGATTCCCAGTCGGACGATGAGATCAACAATCGAACTCCGATCATCTCCGCGATCGACGGATGGTGCATCGGCGGCGGCATCGACTTGGTCGCAGCGACGGACATCCGGCTGGCGACGTCGTCCGCGAAGTTGAGCGTGCGCGAAACGAAGGTCGCGATCGTCGCCGATCTCGGAAGCCTCCAGCGCCTGGTTGGCATTATCGGCGACGGCCACCTGCGCGAACTCGCGCTCACGGGCGGCGACATCGACGCCGCTCGCGCCGAGCGCATCGGGCTGGTCAACACGGTGTATCCGGATGCCGGTGCCCTGCACGCTGCTGCCTTGGAGTTGGCGAACGAGATCGCGGCGAACTCGCCACTTGTCGTCCGCGGCGTGAAGGACGTCCTGGACGCTGAACGCGCGCCTCGCGTCGAGGCCGGCCTGCGTTTCGTCGCCGCCTGGAACGCTGCGTTCCTGCCCAGCAAGGACCTCGGCGAAGCATTCGCGGCATTCGCGGAACGGCGGCCGGCGGAGTTCACTGGCGAGTAGTCGCTTGCTTTGCGTGAGGCTGACTGTGAGGCCACCGCTCGGTGACCCGCCACCGCTCGTGAGATCCATCCGCGCATCGAGGCAGGGGCGCCAGACGGCTACTGCAATCCTGCTGAGTAGAGCCCCGCGCGTGCTCGCCGATTCACTTTGAGTTGGTAGGGCTGGCATTTGCTTTGAGTGGTCAATACAGATCACATCATGAAACGTGACAATTTGTTGTTGAACAGATGTACAGTTCTTACCTCACCCGCCGCGCCAGCGGGTCGACCTCAGATGGAGCAATAATGGCGAAACCCGTGAATGAAGAGCCGGGCTTGTTCGAGGTTGCGCGACTTTCTCGCATCTCAGAAGCCTCCACCCCTGGTGAAATCCCCTTGTCCGCGTTTGACGCCCTCCCCGATCATGAGATCTACGTGCCTGTTTGGGGGCTCGTTCGTCTCACCCCCTTGGAGGCTGAGGTCGTAGACCACCCGGCATTCCAGCGGCTGCGGGAAATCCTTCAACTTGGCCTCACCTATCTCGTTTTCCCAAGTGCAACTCATCGAAGGTTCGAACATGCTTTGGGCACGCTGCACACGGTGACCATGATGATGGACTCAATAGATGCGAATCTGGCGCTCCTGCGGGCGAAAGCAATTTCGGGCGCGAGCGGTGAGGACTGGCAACCCGACGAACCGATTCGACCTCATGAGCGCATAATCACAAGGCTTGGGGCATTGCTCCACGACGTCGGTCATCTCGCCAATGGCCACACGTTTGAAGACGAGCTAAGCCTGCTTTCCCCTCACGATGGTGACATGCGATTGGCCTACGTGTTCGACAAGACCGACTGGCGCGCGACAAATCACGAGTCGCTGAGGAGCTTGGTCGACCGCCTCTACGCCGATGTCGCTGAGGCAGCTCAGCCCGGCGCCACCGCAAGTGAACTGGTCCTCGATGTAATCAGCAAAGATCGGCTGAACGCGAAGGCGACCGAGTTCTTCCGAAAGGGAGTGTCTCGAGACCTGATCGGGAACACTTTCTGCGCAGACCTGCTGGACTATCTACATCGCGACTGGCTACACATTGGCAAGCTGAGGTTCCCTGACCTGCGCCTGCTCGAGTATCTCGAAATCCGCGTGAATCCGGTTCGGGATCTTGGCGATGCCGACCCGTCAGAGCTCGTACTCAATCTCGGTGCGGGCGACAGGATCAGAACTGACGCCGTCACCGCTGTGTTAGAACTACTCGAAAGCCGCTATCAACTCGCCGAAATCGCCCTGTTCCACCGAACAAAGCTGAGTGCAAGCGCCATGCTCGAGCGTGTGGTCGCCGAGGTCACTGCCGTCTACAAGGATCCGGCTGGATACACAGTGTCTCTGGTGGACGGCCTCATGGGCTGCGACGACCTCGAGCTGTACACGTTCCTGGAGGGGCAGATACAGGCGGCGATTATTGCAATCGGGCGGGGGGACGCGGCCGTAAATCCCGAAGCAACCGACGATCGACTCAAGTGCATGTCACCACTGCTGACTAACCTACGCCTACGTAAGATCCACAAACTCGAGGTCGCCGTCTTCTCCATGGGCGATAGTGAGTTGGAAAACCGAATGCGATACTTCAGCGGCGAACCCGACAGCGCTGCGCGCGGCACCCGCAGGTCTTCGGCGGGCATTCGCGGTGGACTTGCACGGCGCGACTTGGCGCGCGATCTCGAGGACGAGTTCGACCTGCCCGCGGGCTCGGTTGCCGTATATTGCCCAAGCTCCAAGATGAACGCGAAAGTCGCTGAGGTCAGGATTCTCATTGGTGGTGGCGTACAAACGCTGGCGCAGCACGAGCAGAAATCCAAGAAATCCAACCTCACTGGCGGGCACCTTGCAGCGCAGA
>DATAXD010000040.1:0-163470 GCA_036266835.1 Galbitalea sp.
GGGTGCGGGAGGTTGGAACGCGGCCTCTGGTCGAGGTGGGCGGAAATGCAGGCAGAAACAGCTCCTTTTTGTCGTTTACCTGGTCGCGCCCGGCGACCACCCACTTGCCAATTAGTGAACACAGAAAAACTAGTCTGTCCACCCCTGTATAGGGGTAGACAGATCGGGCGTGTCGTGAGTTCGTCTCAAGTATTGGTTGAGACTTTCTCATTCGAGCGATCTCCGGATCGCGTCTTCATCGGCCCCTGCTGCATTGCCGATTCGCGCCAGCATCAGGTCCACGGCGATGCGGATTAGTGAGTTCTCGGTGATCCGCGCACCCGCATCGGGTTTGGCTCGGTTGAGCCGTCGAGCATGCACGGTCAAGGCCGCGAGTTGGTCTTCGCGTAGCCGGGTGTCCTTTCGAACAAACCGCAGATATCCCGGAACCGCAGTGGCCTTGCGGGCGGGCTCCTCTCGGGGTGTGGGTCTTGGCGCATGTGCTCGTAGACCCGGCTCAAGCCCCAGCATTGACGAGGGCACCGGTGGCGGCGCGGCTCGCGGGGCCGCGGGTGGTGCGTCATTGAGGTTGCCGAGCAGTTGCCCGAGGTTAGTCCTAGCCATCACACTGCGGCGGCCTGGTTGGCCCAGATCGACATCAGCTCGAGGGCGATCACCCTGTAGTCGTCGACCGCATTGCCCGTGTTCCGTGCCGTCCCGTACTGGGTGACCACCCGCCCTTCGATGGGCGCGTCGGCGTGCACCTTGTAGCGGCGGATCGCCTGCCGGAAACGTGGGAGATGCAGTTCGTCGATCAGGGTCTCGGCATCCTGGAGCTGCCCCGAAATGCGCATGTCGATCTTGCTCAGCAGAACACGGAACGGAGTGCCGGAGGGTTCAACCAGGGTTTTTATGGTGCGCACCATCGGGGGGATGCACAAAGCTTCCGGCTCGGTTGGCACGATCGCGAAGTCTGCCACATCGAGCACGGCGGCGAGGATCTTGCTATCGGTCAAATTCCCGGGGGTGTCAACGAACACCGTGTCGTAGGGCAGGGACCGCATTCGCGACAGGTTGGCGACATCCGTGTCCGCGGCGAAGTCGAATGGCAGAGCCTCGCCTGCGGTGGAGGCCCACCAGCTGGTCGACTGCTGCGGGTCGACGTCAACGACGAGTACCCGGGAGTGTTCGGCGACGACTGCGGCCAGGTTCATGGTCGTGGTGGTCTTGCCGGCGCCACCCTTCTGGTTGGCGATTGCGACGATTCTCATGAGTGTGTCCTTTCAGAGTGAGCTCGGGTACCCCGAGCGATCAGATATGTGGTGCCAGGCCGCCGCTTGGTGGCGTTTCGTAACTTCGCAACTTCCGAAGTTCCGAAGGTCCCGACTTGCGAACATCGGCACTGCGGAAGTGTCGTACTTCGCAAGGTCCGTTCGTTCGATATTCGGAGGTTCCGTACATCGGAAGTCGATCGCCGAACCTGTGGAGGAGAGGAGCCTCCTGGTGCGCTTGTGGTTGGTTCTGCTCTCATTCCTGTTTAAGGGGGCAGGAAAACCGCCCCCTGAACGCGCCATGAATTCGACCCCCGAGGAGGTCAGAAATGCGCCCTCTGCGGGGACCACTTCTTAGACCCCTGCTCGATCGCGCTGGGCAGAGCGACGAGCGTGGCAGGTCGAGGACGAGGACGTGCGGAATCCACACAAAGCTCGAACTCCGCGGGGCGCCCATTACCGCCACGCCTCACCCGAACGATCGCGCCCTTGTCCACAAGTTCGCGAGTCGCCCGCTTCACCGCCCGGAATGCCTGGCCGGTTCCGTTGGTAGGTGCAAGAAACCCAAGCGCGATCGCCGACATCTCTCGACGACCGAAATACCGACGCGGAACTTGCCTCCCTGGGTTGTCCTCGTCGTCCCAACACTCCAACGCCATGTGGACAAAGAGACGAGCTGCAGTATTTCCCAGGCCGAGCTGCGCGGCAACGACCACCGCGCTCTTGGCCGCATACAGTCCCATCAGCCGCTCTCCGACGATCCATCGTCCTGGCCCACGCCTTCACGCGTATACCGCTGAGCCGGTGCGAGTCTGAGCGCTCGCCTCCACCCACGCAACGACTTCGGATGGCCGGTACAGCACAGTTCGTGCCGTCGGCTTGTAGAAACGGGGACCCTTCCCCTGGTAGCGCAGCTGCGCCAGAGCCGCCACCGATAGCCCCGTCATCTCCGCCACCGCGCTTGGGCCCACGAAATCCTCACTCATCACAGCTCCCTCGTTATTACAACCAGAGTATTTCTCTGTTGTCGAAATCAAGGTAAGCTAACATCATCCGGTTGACAACCCGAAACGCGCTATTCTGTCGAAATGACGAGTTACGGATCGGAACGCAGCATTGGAGCACGTATCCGAATGGCACGCCGAGCACGCGGGTATCGCACAACGAGCGACCTCGCAGCCGCAATCGACAGCGGGAAACTCACGGAAGCCGTCCTTGAGAACATCGAGGCCGGACGAAAAGCCGACCTCAGCATCAGCCAGGTTCTCAACATCGCCATGACCCTCAAGGTCCCCGTGAGCTACCTGCTCGCACCGCTCACTCGCCCAGACGATCCGATCGACCTGCCCAACCTCAGCACCGCCTTCTCCGGCATGACCGCCGGCGAATTCGACTCCTGGCTCGCCGCGATCCCCACCGCCAACTACCGGGCAGACCTCGCCGCGGAACGCAACGACCGAGCCGAGCTCCAAGCCCTTCGCGAGCTCGCGACGCTCCACCGTGAACTTCGGCGGCTCACCATCACTTCACAGGTACTAGAAGGTGTGGAAACTGCAGGAACAGGTGCCCGCATCGCAGACACCAAACGACAAATCGCCAATCTGATCGGATACCTCCGCTCTGCCGGATGGGACGTTGCGAACGCGGAGGAGACGCATGGGGAGCATCGAGGCTTATCAGACTGATCGCGGCAAGAGGTACCGGGTTCGCTATCGTGACCCGGAGCACGCGCAGCGGCTCCGAGCCGGATTCGAAACAAAGCACTCGGCCGAAGAGTTCTTGGCCGCGATCACCGTGTCCAAGAGCCGAGGCGAATACGTAGATCCCGCGGATGCCAGGGTGACACTTAGCGCGCTCGCCGCCGAATGGCTCGAGAATCAATCTCACTTGAAACCCTCCTCAGCTCGCCCACTGGAGATCGCGTGGCGCCGACAAGTCGCGCCTCGATGGGCCAACGTGCGGATATCGGATGTTCGCTTCTCAAATGTCCAAGCGTGGGTCACCCAACTCAGCGCGGAGCGGAGTGCGTCGACGGTCATCCGGGCGTACGGCGTGCTCGCTGCGCTGCTCGATGTCGCAGTACGAGATCGACGAATCCTGTCCAACCCGGCACGCGGAGTCAAGCTGCCGCGGAAGGTGGGCAAAGAGAAGGTCTACCTCACGCACGAACAGGTCGATTTGCTCGCGACCAATGCCGGCGACCACGGTACCCTAGTCCTCTTTCTTGCCTACACGGGGCTGCGCTGGGGCGAGGTTACGGCTCTACGTGTTTCCAGTCTCGACTCACTGCGCCGACGCGTCAACGTCACGCGCAACGCCGTCATGGTTGGCGGCACGATCCACGAGGGCACGCCGAAGTCACACGAAGCGCGCAGTGTGCCGTTCCCGGCCTTTCTGTCAGAACGACTCGCGAAGGTCTGCGAGGGGAAGTCGCGGGATGATCTACTCTTCGGCGATGGGCACACATTCCTGCGACCCCCCGATGTTCGGAACGGATGGTGGGTGCGCGCCCTGACCGCGGCAAGAGAACGTGACGCGACATTCCCCCAATCCATTACTCGCCACGATCTGAGGCACACCGCAGCGAGTCTCTCTGTGAGCGCCGGCGCGAACGTTAAGGCAGTCCAGCGCATGCTCGGTCACGCCTCGGCGGCCATGACGCTAGACGTGTACGCCGAGCTCTTCGACGACGACTTGGACGCGGTTGCGGTAGCCCTCGATCGCGCTCGATCTGAGAAAAGTGTGCACTTTTTGTTGACTTTGCCGAAATCCGCGAACGGCAAAACCCCCTAAATCCCTTGCAATCACTGGGAAGTAGAGGGTTTGCATTGGCGGAACCGGTGGGATTTGAACCCACGGTGGGCTCAACACCCACACAACTTTTCGAGAGTTGCACCTTCGGCCGCTCGGACACGGTTCCGGGACGAGTTTAGTACACAGGCCAGAGGCCCAATCCCGCAGGTGACGGCGGCCACACCTAGGCTAAAGCGCATGGCGCGCGCCGCAACCAACTTCCGCTGCACAGAGTGCGGATGGACCAGCATCAAATGGGTTGGGCGCTGCGGAGAGTGCCAATCCTGGGGAACCGTCCTCGACGATGCCGAGAACGCGGCGCCACCACGAGCGGTGGTGCCTATCCGCATCAGCGAAGCGCGCGCCGCGAAGCCAATCACCGAAATCGGTTCGACGGATGAGGCCACGCATTGGCCGAGCGGCATCGGCGAATTCGACCGCGTGCTTGGCGGTGGAATCGTGCCGGGCGCCGCCATCCTGCTCAGTGGCGAGCCGGGGGTCGGCAAGTCGACGCTGCTGCTCGAGGTCGCGTCGCGAGCAGCCGCGCGCGGAATGCGCGTGCTCTATGTCAGCGCCGAGGAATCGGTGAACCAGGTCAAGATGCGCGCCACACGCACCGGCGCATTACAACCGACCCTGTTTCTCGCCGCGGAGACCGACCTCGCGATCATCCTCGGCCAGATCGAACAGGTCGATCCGCAGCTCGTGATCGTCGATTCGGTACAGACCGTCGCGTCGTCGACATCCGAAGGTCTCGCGGGCGGGCCAGCGCAAGTTCGCGAAGTCGCCTCGACACTGATCCGTGTCTCGAAGGATCGCAACCTGCCGGTGCTGCTCGTTGGCCACGTCACCAAAGACGGCACGATCGCCGGCCCGCGGCTGCTCGAACACCTCGTGGATGTCGTGCTCCAGTTCGAGGGCGATAGGCAGACTGCCCTCCGTTTCGTGCGCTCGCAGAAGAACCGCTTCGGACCGACGGATGAGGTGGGCTGCTTCGAAATGACCGGCGACGGGATCGCGGAAGTCGCCGACCCGAGCGGGCTATTCCTGTCGCGCACCCGGCAACCGGTGAGCGGAACCTGCGTCACCATCGCGGTCGAAGGCAGACGTGCGCTCCCGGTCGAAGTGCAGGCGCTCATTGTGAAGTCATCCGCTCCGATGCCTCGCCGAGTCGTTAACGGTGTCGACAGCTCGCGCGTCGCCATGCTCCTCGCGGTGCTCGAACGCCGGTCGAGCATGCAGCTTTCCGCTTATGACGTGTATGTCTCGACCGTCGGCGGCATCCGGCTAACTGAACCGGGTGCCGATCTCGCGATCTCCCTCGCAATCGCGAGCGCGTTCAGGGGCAAAGCACTGCCCGCGACGACTGCAGCCGTCGGAGAAATCAGTCTCGCCGGGGAGATCCGCCCAGCATCCTCGGCAAAGCAGCGGATTGCCGAAGCCAAGCGACTCGGCTTCACCACGGTGCTCGATTCACAGGCCGAAAGCCTGCAGAACGCAGTGCGTCTCGCCTTCGCGGCAGCAAAGCCCGACGTGGTAGATGCCCCCGATTTCTAAGCGCACCCGCTGACCAAACGCACACGGGGTCGTTTTGCCCGTTTTCTGCCGTGGCAAAGAAGGGACAAACCTTTCCACGCCGAACCCCGTGATTCGCCTATACCCTTTCTGCATGTTGACTCGACTCCCCCTCATCGCCGCGGTAGGCGCGGTGCTCTTGCTGACCGCGTGTGGCCCCGCCACGCCAGCCCCACCACCCGGCCCGACCGCGACTGACTCGGGTGCCGCCGCGCCAACACCATCAACTGCTCCTGCTCCCGCGCCGTCGTCAACCGCGTCCGACACGATCAGTGCCGGCACCTGCACTCCGGCCGAAGAGGCGGCCAGTAACACCTCGTATCCGATCCCGACCGTGTACACCGTGTACAACACGCTGCCCACCGATTCGGTGACCATCCACTACACGGCCTTCAACAGCGACGGAACGATGCCCGTTGTAACACTCACGACTACCGGACCGGTTATCAATATCGTCGGGTACCCCTGCACGGATGCCCAGGGCGGCGCAATCTGGACACTTACGGCTACACACAGCATTCCGGGCTCGATTGGATGCGCGCTCGACTTCGGCGGGCTCATCGTAAAGACGGATTCCGCTGGGCAGGAAGACCCCACGGCGTCGATCAGCTGCTCGGGCAATCCCGGCCAGTAGCGCTCGTCCACGCGTCGCGATACTAAATAACGAGTGCGGCAACCAGCCGCAATCTGGAGACTCGGTACCTACATACGAGTCTGTGCATCGCTAATACTGTTGCGGCATGATAAAACGACTCCCCCTGATTGCTGCGGTTGGGGCGGTCCTGCTTCTGACCGCCTGCGGCCCGGCAACCCCACCTACGCCGACCGCGACTGTGAGCGGCGCGCCCGCACCGACAGCGAGCGCCTCGTCGACGCCATCACTCTCACCGTCGCCTACACCGTCACCATCGGCGAGTGCGGCAGCGACGTATCCGACCGGAACATGTACCAAAGCAGACATGCTCAGTTACTCGCCAACACCGACGATCTACACGATCTACCAGTTCGGGGCCACCTCCTCGGTGACGTTCCACTACATGGGATTCAACCGTGATGGCACCAACCCGATCCTCACCGGCACAACTTCGGCGGTGGTCACAACCATCATCGCGTGGCCCTGCACCGTGGCGTCCGGTGAGCAGTTGTGGACCTTCACGGCGACCGTCCCACATTCCGAGGCGTCCCTCGGTTGCGTTCTTGCATACGGCGGCAACCTGGTGCACACCGATTCGAAGGGCGGCGACGACACGCAGCCGTTCAGCGTCAGCTGTACTGGCAACCCGGGCGTGTAGCGCTCGAGGGTGCCGCTCTACTTGAGCACGAACTGCGGCGAATTGGCCGTCGACGACGTGATGCCGTCGACGGTCACGGTCAGGTGATAGCTCGCTCCCTTGGCGATGACCTGAGGCTCGTTCGTCGCCGAGCAGTCGGCCGCATTCGAACGCGTGCGGTTCCAGGCGAATGGAGCGCTCGCCACTGCCTTGCCCGGAGTGAGGATTGAGACGTGGGAGACGGCATTGGTCTGGCAGTCGGTCGAGGACCAGATCGTGTCGGTGCCGCTGGTGATGACGTACTTCTGCACGTCGCTGCCGTCCTTGAATGAGCAGGGCTTCCCGCCCGTGTTGGTGATGGTCAGTGATACCTGCGGGTCAACGCCAGCCGCGTAACTGAGGCCATCCGTCTTCGCGACCACCTCGACATCCGCCGCCTTACAGGCTGCAGCGGTGGCCGGGTTCGATGTTGGCGTATTGCTCGGATGACCGGCAGGTTTGCCGGAGCCCGGGCGCACGATGATCAGCACAACGATCAGGATGATCACAACAATCCCACCGAGTACCGCGAGACGGCGGCGCCAGTAGACGCTCTGAGGCTGCCGGCCGACGGGACTCCGATTCGTCGACATGTGGCTAGGGTATGCGGCTTAGTTTGGGAACGCGGCCGATTCGGCGGCGTGTACGCGCAATGCCCAGCATTGCGCGACACCACAGCGGCGTTCGAATCGGCTGATCGTGCGCCGCAGAGGCGGCGGCGCACCAGCTAGCAGGGCAAGTTCTTTAGCATCCTTGTATTGCCTAGGGTGTTTGGCTTTACTCGGCTGAGATCGAGGAACTCGGCGATGCCCTCATCGGGTGATCGCACCAGCTGCGAGTAGACGTCGGGGGCGACGACATCCTCACTGATCGGCGCGAAGCCGTGGTGGCCGAAGAAGTCCGTCTCGAAGGTCAGGCAGAACAGACGGGTGAGTCCGATGCGGATGGCCGTCGCCTCGATGTCCTCGAGGATGGCGTTGCCGACGCCGTGACGCAACCACTCGTCGGCGACCGCGAGAGTTCGCACTTCACCGAGGTCTTCCCACATGACGTGGAGGGCGCCGCATCCGATCAGGGTGCCGTTGTCGTCCTCGGCCACACGGAACTCCTGCACCGCCTCGTAGAAGACGACGCTTTCTTTGCCGAGCAGGATGCGGCGTTGAACCAGCGGTTCGACGAGGGCCTTGATCGCGGGAACGTCCGGCGTGCGAGCTGGTCGCACGGTGAATGCCACGGGGTTGAGTCTAATTGCGCGTACTGGTCTCGATACGCGGTGGCTACGCCTCTACGGCCACCGGCTCGGCCTTGGCCGCTCCGGGCTGGCGCGAGGTTGTGATGACGAACTCGTTGTCCACGAAGTCCACGTGCACGTGATCGCCCGCGTTGAGCTCTCCGTGCAGGATCTTCTCCGACAGCCGGTCTTCGACTTCGTGCTGCACGGCGCGACGCAGCGGTCGCGCACCGAGCGACGGGTCGAACCCGATGTCGATGAGCTTCTCCTTTGCGGCCAGCGACAGTTCGATCGTGAGGTCGCGGTCCATGAGCCGGACCTTGAGGCGGCCGATGAACAGGTCGACGATCTGCAAGAGCTCTTCCTTGTTGAGCTGCGGGAACACGATCGTCTCGTCGACGCGGTTCAGGAACTCCGGCTTGAAGTGCTTCTTCAGTTCCTCGACGACCTTGCCACGCATCCGGTCGTAGGTCGTCGCGGAGTCGCCCTCGAGCTGGAAGCCGACGGGACCACCGGTGATGTCCTTCGTGCCGAGGTTGGTCGTCATGATGATGACCGTGTTCTTGAAGTCAACGACGCGACCCTGGCCATCCGTCAGGCGTCCCTCTTCCAGGATCTGGAGCAGGGAGTTGAAGATGTCCGGGTGTGCCTTCTCGATCTCGTCGAACAGCACCACGGAGAACGGCTTGCGGCGCACCTTCTCGGTGAGCTGGCCGCCGTCTTCGAAACCAACGAATCCGGGAGGGGCACCGAACAGGCGCGAAACCGTGTGCTTCTCGCCGTACTCGCTCATGTCGAGTGCGATCAGGGCATTCTCGTCGTCGAACAGGAACTCCGCCAGCGCCTTGGCCAGCTCGGTCTTGCCGACGCCGGTTGGGCCCGCGAAGATGAACGAACCGGATGGACGCTTCGGATCCTTAAGACCGGCGCGCGTGCGGCGGATGGTCTTGGCGAGAACCGAGATGGCCTCTTCCTGACCGATGACCCGTTCGTGCAGGGCCTTCTCCATAAAGACGAGCCGGCTGGACTCTTCCTCGGTGAGCTTGAAGACCGGGATGCCGGTGGCAGCGGCCAGAACCTCGGCGATGATTCCCTCATCCACGGTTCCGCTCGTGCCGGTGTCGCCCGACTTCCACTGCTTCTCGAGACGGAGGCGCTCGCCAAGCAGTTTCTTCTCTTCGTCGCGCAGCGACGCGGCCTTCTCGAAGTCCTGGTCCTCGATGGAGGCTTCCTTCGAGCCGCGGACGACGGCAATCTTCTCGTCGAACTCGCGGAGCTCCGGCGGCGCGGACAGGATTGACAGGCGCAGACGCGCTCCGGCTTCGTCGATCAGGTCGATCGCCTTGTCGGGCAGGAAGCGGTCTGAAACGTAACGGTCGGCAAGGTTCGCCGCGGCGACGATGGCGCCATCGGTGATCGAGACCTTGTGGAAGGCCTCGTACTTGTCGCGCAGTCCCTTGAGGATGTTGATGGTGTGCGGCAGCGACGGCTCGTGCACCTGCACGGGCTGGAAGCGGCGCTCGAGCGCGGCATCCTTCTCGAAGTGTTTGCGGTATTCGTCGAGCGTGGTCGCACCGATGGTCTGCAGCTCGCCCCTGGCAAGCAGCGGCTTCAGGATGCTGGCCGCGTCGATCGCACCTTCAGCGGCACCTGCTCCGACCAGGGTGTGGATTTCGTCGATGAAGACGATGATGTCGCCCCGAGTGCGGATCTCTTTCGTGACCTTCTTCAGGCGCTCCTCGAAGTCACCGCGGTAGCGGCTGCCGGCGATGAGCGAACCGAGGTCGAGCGAGTACAGCTGCTTGTCCTTGAGCGTCTCGGGCACCTCGCCCTTGACGATGGACTGGGCGAGTCCTTCGACGACGGCGGTCTTGCCGACGCCGGGCTCACCGATGAGCACGGGGTTGTTCTTGGAACGGCGGGAGAGGATCTGCATGACCCGCTCCATTTCCTTCTCGCGTCCGATCACCGGGTCGAGTTTGCCGTCGCGCGCAGCCTGAGTGAGGTTGCGACCGAACTGGTCGAGAATCTGCGAGCCCTTGTCGGGCGTCGCGTCGTTGCCGCCGACCGCGACCGCTTCCTTGCCCTGGTACCCGGACAGCAGCTGGATGACCTGCTGGCGCACCTTGTTGAGGTCTGCGCCGAGCTTGACGAGAACCTGGGCGGCGACGCCTTCACCCTCGCGAATGAGGCCGAGCAGGATGTGCTCGGTTCCGATGTAATTGTGGCCGAGCTGCAGCGCCTCGCGCAGGGACAGCTCAAGAACCTTCTTCGCGCGAGGAGTAAATGGAATGTGACCGGTCGGCTGCTGCTGGCCCTGGCCGATGATGTCCTGTACCTGCTCGCGGACGGAGTCGAGAGAGATGCCGAGCGACTCGAGGGCCTTGGCAGCAACGCCTTCGCCCTCGTGGATCAGGCCGAGCAGGATGTGCTCGGTCCCGATGTAGTTGTGGTTGAGCATCTTGGCCTCTTCCTGAGCCAAGACAACTACGCGACGAGCTCTGTCGGTAAATCTCTCAAACATTCTGTCTGTCTCCCTCGACATCGCTCTTTGCGAATAGCGGTGCCGTTACAAAGAGACTAACGAGGCGACCATCCTTTACATGCCTCTGTTCGCCGTCGGCGTGACGTGTTTTGACACCAAAGTAGGGGCTACTCCCGATCCAGATTCGCCTGACGGGGTCAGGTCGCTGGCACGACCTGAATGTTGATTGTGTAAGGCCCTGACGTGATCTGGATGCCCGCCGGGTGAGCCATCACCGCGTTCAGATCGATCGTCTGATATGCGTCGATCAGTGGTGCGACATCTGTAGTTGGGAAGGTACATGCCGCACCCGCCGCGGAGGTGATGTGACGCAATCGGTACTGCAGGTGAAGTTGGGTGTGGGTCGACAGCGACATTGCCGCTCGACCGATGTGTGCCACGCGCTGCGAGGCACAGCCGGACGAGAGATCGTCGCTGGGATGCACATCCACCCCATCCAGATGCAGCGACAGGTCCGTCAGTGCCGAACCCGCGGGCACATTGACTACCTCGGCGTAGACAACCAGAACCGGCACCGCCGGCGTCGAAAGCAGGAAGCCGTACCACCCCGACGCCTCGGCATAACCCCAGAGCGTGTACGCGTCGTCGGAAGACTCATAGTTGCGATAGTCGAGCCCATCGATAGCGGCCACCTGCGCCAGATACGTTGCACCGTGGCAGAGATGTGGCACGTGGATAGGCACTGTTGCCCTGGCTGTCGGATATAGTCCGCCCACGACGACGGATGTCGCGCCGTTCGTCGTGCACGGTGCCCCACCGGTTCCGCTGAGCAATTTCAGCGAATATGATCCCGATTTACTTGCGCTGTAGTCGAGTCGGGCGGTCACGTCGGTTGCTGTTGTCCGGGCCGTATCGACCACAAGCCGAGTATCGGTGTTCAGCTGTGGCCCAGAACCGATTGGATCGGTTTCGGCCCCGGCGTTCAGGGCCGGGCTGACCACCCAACCGTCCGTGCCGCTTGTGCCCGCGGGGTCCCAGCCGGACGAGAAGTCCGTACCGCCCGGTTCATCGAACGGGTTGAAGTACGGGTCGGGAAGGGGTATCCGATAGTGGTTGTAGCTAGCCTCCTCGATTTGCTCGGCGGTGCAGCCGTCGCAGACAGGTTTCTCCAGGTTGATCCGAAAGACCGAGTGCGCCCGGTGCCCGTCCGTTCCATACGTCTCGATCGTGATGTTGGCGTCGGCACGCTCAGGAGTGTTCGCAAAACCGGTGTCGGAATCAAGCGTCTCATCCACGGGGGCCGTGCAGAGATCGACCTGCTGCCCGAGCAGGATCAGCTGGCCTTTGTGCCAGTCGAACGTGTCGCCACATCTCGTGCCGTCGTCGAGTGTCCCATACACGATCACTCGCGCGATGTCGCCGCGTGCCAGGCTGACCCCAGCGCCCTCCATGTGTCGAAATACCGTTCCCGATTCGACGAAGCCGACCCACTGCGAGGACTCGACAACAACCTGGCTGGTGCGGATCGCCAGGCGCCGGTCGAAGCTCGCTGAGCCGGCGCCGTGATACCAGGCCGCGCACATGAGCACCACAGCTCCCGCCAGCACGCGGAAGCCGACCGCCGTGCGCTGGGTGTAGTCGGTGGGCAGATTCGCGTCACTTACTGTAGCGGCGTCAATGGCTACCCCGGTTCGCGAGTACACGGGCGCCAGCATCGTCAGTGCGCTGGTGTCGTTACACGTGGCGTCCGTCGGGTGTGACATCGTATACGCGGTGATTCTCAGGGACTGGTTCGTCGGAAACTCGCCGTACGCGACGAAAGCGTCAGAGCCGAAGGTCTGAATGCGCAGAGGTCCGGGAGTTCCGGGCCCGCTCGGATTGAGCGAGAGGTGACGCACCAGAACGGTTCCATCTGCCGCTGTACCCGTGACGTCAAGCTGCAGGCCACCGGTGCTCCAAACCTCCGGGATGTGCGCGCAGCCGGTCAATGGCGGTAGCGACGAGGCGGAAACGTCGGCCGCGCGAGCCGCGTTCCACTCCGAGATCGCGGCGGTATCGGTGGCGGCCGTCACGATTCCATGTACGAACGTCGGGTCCGACACCCCGAGCTCGGGGTCGCTTTGAAAGTGCACCGAATAGGACATCGGAACCGTCGACACGAGCGTGACCTGCACATTGGAGCGGTCTTCGAACCGCGGGTCGGCGGTCGTTGTTGGTGTACACGGTGCCTCGAATGGTTCGATCGAGAAATCCGGCGCCGGAGGGGCAGTCAACGCAAGGATGACACTCCGAAGACCGTCGGGGCAGGACGAGACCGCGCTGACGGCGCACGGATCGCTCGCGCGGATGACGGATGGGCCGGGCACGTACGGCGTGACACCCAGCGACTCCGCATCCGGAAGCGGCGTTGCCGTCGGGCCGGGCGTACTCGTCGCCGGCGCGCTCCCGCCGGACGCGATGAGGTCGACCTCACGATTGAGCGGCGGCTTTATCGACTTGCCGCCCGGTCGCGAAACGGTGACCGCCCCAGTCACCGGACTGACGCCTTTGTTAGCACTGGGCGAACTCAGGTCTGCCTTGGTAAGACCGGTTGCGACGGGTTGGAGCACCTGGGCGGTCATGGTGCCGGCGGCCTTCTCGACCACCGTTTTTGACGCGAAGTTCACTCCAACGAGTGCCATCGTGACGCCGACGGCAACGGCGGCAATGATCGAGATCGCGGGCAGAAGCCACTTGGGGATGGTCATTAGTCGATGCACACATTCTGGACGATGTTGAACTTCTTGATGGCGCTCTTATTACCGGCGGCATCCCTGGCCTGGATGGTGAAGGTCGCGGTACCGTCGTTGGTTTCCGACACCGGGTCGTACTTGTACGTCCACACCGACCCACTGCGGGTCATCGTGTGGGATCCCGTAGCCCCATTCGGCCCACTCCAACTGATCGAGATCCCGGTCACACCCCGGTTGTCACTAGCGGTCACCGTGATGATCGAGTAATCGCGGCTCTGATCGTAGGTGTAGGTGATACACACGGGATCCGAGGAGGTGCCATGAGTAAACGAGGGTGTGCCCAACGTCGGCGGCGTCGTATCCGGAGCCGTTGGCTTGGTCGGGTTAGTTGGCTTGGTGGGGTTGGTTGGCTTGGTCGGCGTACTCCCACCGCCCTGGTTGGTCGGCGGCATCAGGATGCTGGAAACATCAGGGCAGCTGCCGACCGGAAGGGTCGCAATCGCGGCCTGCGGCGAATCAACCGTCACGTCGCCGGTGCGAAACCACAGAAGCTGGCCCAGGTTGAACGGGCTTCGCACAGCGAGATACGCGGAGTCATCACTTCGTTCGACGGCGAGCACACGATCACCCGCATCCAGAGAGTCGATTGCCGCACCGCCCGGACAAACGTAGGCGGTTGCCGTGCGAGCCACGCTCGCATCGGAAGTGACAACGGTTCGTGTCGAAGTGGGATGCCCCAACACGCCGGTCACGCCAAGCACACCGCCGATGACGCCTGCGACGACAACGACCCCAACCCAGGGCAACCACGACAGAAAATTCCGCATACTCGTTCGACGTTCGAGACCGCACGCAAGGTTGACACCGAATCCGCAAACAGTTGCGCAACTACGCTGTACTGCGTGTATGAAGAGCTCGCATGAGCAATCTGGAAAAGGAGCCCGCCGAGGTTGTCGTCACGATGACCGCCAGCGCATCTGCGAGCGTCGAAATGCTGGAACCCCGCGACGTCCCGCTCGGCGGCGCCCGGGCAATGTCGGTTCGTCGAACGCTTCCCCAGCGAGCTCGCAGCCTGATCGGGGCGTGGTGCTTCGTCGACCACTATGGCCCCGACCTCGTCTCAAAGACCGGCGGGATGACGGTGCCCCCGCATCCGCACACGGGCCTCCAAACCGTGAGCTGGCTGTTCGAGGGTGAGATAGAACATCGGGACAGCGTCGGCTCGCACGCGGTGGTGCTGCCAGGGGAGTTGAACCTCATGACGGCCGGGCGCGGAATCCAGCATTCGGAGGTCTCGCTGCCGGACACGACGGTGCTCCACGGTG
Organism: Galbitalea sp.; assembly: GCA_036266835.1. Classification (GTDB taxonomy): domain Bacteria; phylum Actinomycetota; class Actinomycetes; order Actinomycetales; family Microbacteriaceae; genus Galbitalea. Next base: position 14,702 of record DATAXD010000040.1, read on the forward strand.
CCCAGCTCTGGATCGCGCTGCCGGACGCTGCCCGGCATGTCGAGCCGTTCTTCGAACGCTTCGTTCCCGACGCCTTTGAGTTCGAGCACGCAACTGTTCGCGTGTTCCTTGGCGAGCTGCTGGGCCGACAGTCAACTGCGCGAACATTCACCGGCGTCGTCGGAGCGCAACTGGACATCCCAGCTGACGACACGGTCACGCTGCCACTGAATTCGGCATTCGAGCACGGCGTGCTGGTGGATGCTGGCGCGCCGCTGATTGACGGGCATGCGGTAGCCAGCGCCGAGCTCGCGTACCTCGCAACCGGCCGCGAGGCGATCGTCATTGAGACGCGGGGTGAACCCGCTCGCCTTCTCCTGATCGGTGGGGAACCGCTTGGTGAACCGATCGTCATGTGGTGGAACTTCATCGGACGAAGCCACGAGGAGATCGTTGCCTATCGCGAGCGCTGGCAGGCGGACGTCATCGCGAACGGCGACCTGCACGGCCCGTTTGGCGCGATATCCGGCTACGACGGAACGGCGCTGCCGGCGCCGGTCATGCCGAACGTGCGACTACGGCCGCGCGACTAGTTCGGCTTGGTCAGTTCGGCGGCAGCCTTCGCGCGCTCTTCCGCCTCGATCCGTGCGTAGACCTTGCGCTCGGTGCGGTCCATGCGCAGGATGGCGCGCATCACGAACCAGAACAGCAAGCCGAGGCAGATCGTCGGCGTCAGGGAGAAAACGATGTTTCCCCACACGGTCGTTGGCACGGGTTCAGCCTAACCGCAATGCGTCAGCGGTGGCCTGTGAGTGTGATGACCGCGATCACTGCGAGGATGCCGACAAGCGCCACCGCCATCACCAGCCGGGACGTGCGACGACTCATCGCGACTTGGTCAGGATTCCGACCAGTCCTTCGATGATCATGAAGAGCGCGAAGCCGCCCACCACGATCCAGGTCGCGATGCGGTTCTTGTTCCATCCAGCCTTTTCGCGCCGGAGTGCGAGGGGCAGATCGGGCTGGGCCTCTTTCGTGAACACCGGCTTTTCCGGCACACCCGTGCCCTCAGCGTCGACGGGCGTTGGATCACTCATGTTCGCACTATCCTTTCTGCTTCCTACTTCACTAGCGGGAAGAGGATGGTCTCGCGAATCCCAAGTCCGGTCAGTGCCATCAGCAGCCGGTCGATTCCCATCCCCATTCCGCCGGTCGGCGGCATCCCGTACTCGAGCGCGCGAAGGAATTCCTCGTCGAGACGCATGGCCTCCGGGTCGCCGCGGCTCGCGAGCAACGCCTGTTCGACGAATCGCTCGCGCTGGATGACCGGGTCGACCAGTTCGGAATACGCGGTCGCGAGTTCGAAGCCGCGCACGTAGAGATCCCATTTCTCGACTACGCCAGGACGTGACCGATGTTCGCGCACGAGCGGCGAGGTGTCGACCGGGAAGTTCATCACGAACGTCGGGCGGTGTAGGTCGCCCTTCACGAAGTGCTCCCAAAGCTCTTCGACGAACTTGCCGTGCGTGGGCAGCGCGACCTCGATGCCGACCGACTTCGCGAGCGCCGACAGTTCCGCAAGGGACGTCTCCGGCGTGATTTCGACAGCGGATGCCGCGGTGAGCGACCCGTACATGTCGACCCGGTCCCAGTCGCCGCCGAAGTCGTATTCCGAGCCGTCCGCCCACAGCACGGTCGTGGACCCGGCGACAGCGGTTGCCGCGTTCTGGATCATCTCCTGGGTGAGATCGGCCATCTGCTCGTAGTCGCCGTAGGCCTGATACGCCTCGAGCATCGCGAACTCGGGCGAGTGCGTGGAGTCGGCACCCTCGTTGCGAAAATTGCGGTTGATCTCGAAGATGCGCTCGATTCCACCGACGACAGCGCGCTTCAGGAACAGCTCCGGCGCGATCCGCAGGTAGAGGTCGGTGTCGAATGCGTTGCTGTGGGTGGTGAAAGGACGAGCGGATGCGCCGCCGTGCATCGTCTGCAGCATCGGCGTCTCCACCTCGAGATACCCGTGGCTCGCGAATGTTGCGCGCAGCGAGGCATTGACTGCGGCACGTGCGCGAACGACGTAGCGAGCCTGCTCGCGCACGATGAGATCGAGGTAGCGGCTGCGAACGCGCGACTCCTCGTTGAGTTCGGTGTAGAGATTCGGCAACGGCAGGATCGCCTTCGCTGTGATGCGCCACTCGGCCACGAAGATCGACAGCTCGCCGGTGCGGCTCGAGATGATCTCGCCGGAAACGAACAGGTGATCGCCGAGGTCAACGAGTTCTTTGAATAGCGCGAGCGAGTCCTCGCCGACTTCACCGACGCTCACCATGGCCTGGATGCGGTCGCCGTCGCCCGCCTGGAGCTGGACGAAACAGAGCTTTCCCGCGTTTCGCACCGACACGACGCGGCCAGCCAATCCCGCGGTTTGGCCTGTTTTTTCATCCGCCGACAGGTTGTCGAATCGTGCGCGGATCGCACCGATGGTGTCGGTGATCGGCACGCCGACGGGATACGCGCCGAGTCCAAGTTCGTTCAGCCGGTCACGCTTCGCCAGCCGAACAGCCTTCTGCTCGAAGACTTCGTCTTCGGTCAGGGGTCGTTCGGAGTCGGTGTCGGCCATGAAAATCAATGCTAGCGGGGTCTCGATACGCCGCCTTCGACGGCTACTCGACCATCGGAAGTCCGCGGGTCGAGTAACGCCGGTGGCGAGACCACCGACCGGGCCCTGCCTACCGCAGCTGCTTGACCATCTCGAGTTCGAGGAATTCCGGATCCGGCGGATACGGCTGCGTGCGCCCCGTCTCGACGTAGCCGCGCTTGAGGTAACTCGCCTTCGCTCGCGCGTTCGACTCGTGCACGTCGAGTCGAATCGCGGGCGAGTACTCCGCCGCCCAGTCTTCGATCGTCTGCATCAGGGCGGATGTCACGCCGAAGGCGTCCCCACGATACGGCGCCGCCACGTAGACCCCGACGAGCACCGGCACACCCTCCTCGATGAATCCGCCCATCGACCCGATCCATGTGCCGTCCGACGTTATCGCCGCGATGCGGATACTGGGGTTGGCACCGCGCGTCGCCGCACGCTCCCGCCAACCGTCCTCGTCCCGCTGCAACGCATCGTCGAGCGTTTCGAGATACGCGATCGGGGTATCGGCCAACATCTCGAGCCGGATGTCGCGATACTTCTCCCAGTCATCCTCGGTGACGCGCCTGACGGTGAATTCCATGCGCTACGCCAAGACGATTCGCTCGTTGTCGATCAGCCGGGTGGTGCCGACACGGGCGGCGACCAGCACGAGAGCGGGACCGCGGTATCCGTCATCCGCGGGCAGGAAGGTCGACGGGTTCACGATCTTCAGGTAGTCGAGGTCGATCATCGGTTCGCCCATGAGCGTGCTTTGCGCCGCAGCGACTACGGCGTCGATGCCCCGGTCCGCGGATGATGCTGCCGCCTCCAGCGCCGCCGAGAGCACTCGCGCGGCACGTCGCTCCTTGTCGTCGAGGTAACGATTGCGGCTCGACAGGGCGAGGCCGTCCGCCTCGCGCACGATCGCGATCGGCTCGACGCGCACGGGGATGTTGAGGTCGCGCACCATTTGCTGCACGAGGAACAGCTGCTGGGCATCCTTCTGGCCGAAGGTCACCACATCCGGCTGCACGATCAGCAGCAGCTTCGCCACCACCGTCAGCACGCCGTCGAAATGCCCCGGCCGAGACCGACCCTCATAGAGGTTTCCGACCTTGCCGGCGCTCACATGGGTTTCGGCGGCAACATCCGGATACATCTCATCCGCTGTCGGCGCGAACACATATGGCACCCCGAGCTCGCCCAGTCGATCGAGATCGGCATCGAGCGTCCGCGGATATTTCGCCAGATCCTCGTTCGGTCCGAATTGCAGCGGGTTCACGAAAACCGAAACGATGCGGGTATCAGCGAGTTCTGCGGCCCGCTCCAGGTGCGAGAGGTGACCGTCGTGCAGGGCTCCCATGGTCGGCGTGAGGGAGATGCGACGACCGGAGGCACGTTCGCCGCGGACCAGCTCCCGCATCTGGGCGATGGTGGTCAGAACCTCCGGCCGCGCCGCAGCGGTGCTCACGAGTCGGCCTCCAGAGAATCCATCGCAATCGCGGACAGGTCGATCGTATCGGCAGCCGCACTTGCCAGCGCGTTCTCCACGGCGCTGCGCACCAGCGGCGCAAGGATGCGGCCGGGTTCGTCGATGCCGATGCCTGCCAGTTCATCCGTCGCCTGCCTGATGATCGCCGAGGAGAAGTTGGCCGCAACCGCAATCGCCTCCGCGTATGCCGGCCGATCCGCTTCGGCAACAACGATCGGCTCTGCCCCCATTTCGACGACCAGCGCCATTCCGATCGGCTGCACGACGGTCGCCGCCGTGACCGCGCAATAGCTGTCGCGGAGGCGAACGAGGTCGATGCTCGTGCCGGTGAACGCCATCGCCGGATGTATCGCGAGCGGAATCGCACCGAGCGCCTGCGCGGGGGCAAGTACGTCCACGCCGAACGACGGGGCCGTGTGTACGACCAGCTGGCCCTGTTGCCAGGCTCCGGTCGCCGCAAGACCGGCGACAAGCGACTCGAGTGCGGCATCAGGAACGGCCAGGATCACCAGTTCGCTGCGCTCCAGGATGTCGGGTATTTCGAGGATCGGCACCCCCGGCAGCATTGCTTCGGCTCGATCCCGGCTGGACGAGGACACCGCCGAGATGCCCACGAGAGCGTGCCCGGCGGCACCGAGAGCGGCACCGAAGACGGGTCCCACCCGGCCTGCGCCGATGACGCCGACGCCGAGACGACCCGACCGCTCCATCAGGTCACCTGGCCGTCGGCCAGCCAGCGGTGCGTCGCATCCGACCGAACCGCGTCCACTACTTCGGCGGATACCTCACCGAAGAATGTGACGGCGGCGGCGCGATCTACCGCGCCAAGCTCGGCTCGCACCGGGCCGAGGACGGTGTGCACGTGAACTCGCGCCAGGCGAAGCATCCGATACAGCGGACCCTGCGTGATGGCGATGCTCTGCACTCGGGCCTCGGGAACGATCGTCAGCCGCCGCCAGATCGCACCCTCGCGCAGCAGTACGATTCCCGTCAACCGCGCGAATCCGTTGCGCCGCCGGGACAGCAGGCGCACCAGGCGGGCGCGACGGGGAGAGTTGGTAAATCCGCCCGCCTCGCGAGATCCGATGATTCCCGCAATGAAGACCGCGGGGGCAGCGGGCCCGGCTCCCGGAACCAGCAGCGCAAGTACGCGCAGCACGTCATCGAGATTGCCGACCGGAAGAATGGTCGTGTTGCGCTGGGCGTCGGCCCCCTTGGCGTTGGACTTGGATGCCCGATTCACGCGAATCTCCCACCAGCCGGGGAGTCGCCAGAGGATCGGCTGCCGGACCTGCACCGAGTGAATCCGCCCGGGCGGCAGAGTCTCGTTGCTGAGGGTGAGCAGGCCGAATCCGACCCGGATGCCGTCCGGGGTCGACGCGATCGAGTACCGCAGCGACTTTGTGAAGCGACGGAACAGGAAACTTCCGAGCGCAAGCACGAGCGGCACCAGAAAGTAGATGATGACAAAGCCGCCGATCGCTGCCGCCCACACCGCCGTCGCGGCGATGAGCACGAGCAGCGTGAACGTGGTGTCGTGCAGCAGGATCGAACCCACGAGCCGCCCCACGTGAACCTTGACTACCGATTCCGGGGGCGCAAGATTCGGGTCGAGCTCCGGCGCCACGAACTCCGCGACTCGCTGTTCGACGAATCCGCGCGGATCCGCGAGTCGCGCCTCGTCCGCTTCCCGCTGCCGACTGCCCGACGCGAGCCGGAGGATGTCGAGCCGCAGACCATCCGCATTCGACGACGACAGGTAGTCGAGCCGCACATTCGCGTCGTGACCGGCAACATCGATCTCGAGTCGCGCCGCTCCAACCAGGCGGGCGAAGAATGGCCGCACGATGTTGATGCCCTGGATGCGGTCCAGTCGGCCTTTGCGGTAGCTGCGGCGGATGAGTCCGCTGCGCACCTCGACGACCTCATCCGTAATCCGGAAGGTGTGAACGCGCCACGAAAGGTAGAAGACGAGGACGACCAGGGCGAGCACGAGCGCGGCGGCGAGAAGAACGGGAATGAGCCTGCCATGACCGGCTAGGAAGATTACCGGGTCACCGTCGTCGTGCGCGTGCGGCTGTCCGAAAAGCAGATCGATGATCTGCTGCCGAGCCTGCGAAACCAGATACCCGGCGATTGCGATGATGACGATGCCCCCTCGCAGCAGCGGGGTCGCCGGGTGCAGCCGGTGCCATTCGCCATCCGCCAGCCGGGTCGCGAGAACCGCATTGCCGGGCAGAAGGTCCTTGACCGGATCGCCCTGCGGTGCGTCTTCGGTCGTCACAGACCTGCCCGTCGGGTCTCCGCGACGGTGACAAGGTGATCGCGCAGTTCCTCGGCTTCCGCCATCGGCAGTCCCGGAATGATCACACCGCTGGATGCCGCGGCCGTAACGAAGTGCAGGTCGCTGAGCCCAAGAGCCCGAGACAGCGGGCCACGGGTGATGTCGACCAGCTGCATCCGTCCGTACGGAACCGACACGAATCTCTGGAACAGCAGCCCACGCCGAAACAGCAGGTCATCGTCGCGGAGCTGGTATCCGATGGCGCGAACCCGACGCGGGATGAACGCGATGATCGCACCCATTAGAACCAGCACGATCAATGGCGCCATCCACCACAGCGAGCCTGCGTACAGGAACGTCGGAATGGCCGAGACCACCACGAACAGGATGGTGAGCACCACAACCCCCGAGACGTCCACGAACACGTACTTTCGTGAAACTCGACGCCACTCGACGCCCGGCAGCTCGAGACGGTTCGTCACGCGTACCCCATCCTTGCTTTCTTGAGTTCTACCGCGGACGCGTTGCCGCCGGGTCGTTCCGGTCGCCCTTGTCCTTGTCGTCGGGCGGGATGCTGCACATGTTCTCCGCCACCAGCCCGCAAGCGAGCAGGATGACCGACCCCAGAACCGCTGCGCCGGACGTGAAAATCGAGCCTACCCCGGCAACCACGGAGCGAGTGAGCAGGTAGCTGGCAATCGCCACCGTCGCACCGAAGATGAGGGAACCGGCAATGCTGGATGCCTTTGCGAGCACCACGACCCGCGTTGCGTAAAACGGATCGACACGGTGATTCTCACGATCACGGACCGCACGACGAACGGGCAGCGCGAGCGCAACGACGACGAGGCCGATAAGAGTGAGAAGGATGGCGAGGGTGAACGGTGGGATGATCGCGGCTGCACCCGATGCCGTGAGGGCGGATTGCAGGAACCACGCGATGATGGCAGCCGCGATCGCGTAGATCACAAGACTGAGCGGTCTGGTGCGTTTCACGAATCGGCCTCCGCACGGTAGCGTGGCACATCCTCGAGGGCGGCGGGAAGTGCATCGATCCTGCCGATGCCCGGCAACTGTGCTTCGGGATCGAGCTCGAGCCATGGCACGACCACGAACGCTCGAACCGCGGCCTGAGGATGCGGCAGGACGAGAGTTTCGGTCTGAAGCTCGAGGTCGCCCATCGTGACCATGTCGATGTCGAGCGTGCGATCCGCCCAACGCACGTCACGAGTTCGGCCATGATCGTGCTCGATGCGGTTGAGCGCGGCGAGCAAGGCGGCCGGCTCCATTGTCGTGGTCAGGCTGACGACCTGATTGAGGTAGCGGGGAGCGGCCGCATCCGCTCCATCGGGTTTGAGCGCCACGGTTTCGTAGACGCTCGATAGGCCGTTCAGCACGATGCCGTCGAGCGCCGCGAGCTCGTCGACGGCATCCGAAAGCGTGCGTCCGCGATCCCCGAGGTTGCTGCCGAGCGACAGGATCGCCAGCAGGGAACTGGTCACGGGCGGGTCCGGGAGATCGTGATCGAGACATCCGCGAAGGGAACTGTGATCGGCGCGGACGGCTTGTGGATCGTCACCTCGACTCGCTCGGTCGGCTCATAGTCCAGCACAATCGCGGCTACCCGCTCGGCCACGGTTTCGATGAGGTCGACCGGGTCGGTCTCGACGGCCTCGACCACCCGCTCTGCGAGCTCCCCATAATCAACCGTGCTCGCGAGTTCATCGCTCGATGCCGCTCGACGGGTATCCAGCCACATGGTGAGGTCAATGACGAATTCCTGGCCATCACTTCGCTCGTGCCCAAAGACACCGTGGTGGCCGAACGCGCGCAGGCCGGTGAGTGTGAGGCGATCGGATGGCGTCGCAGGCCTCTCAGCCACTCACGCCGCCCGTGTGCCAGGCGCTCCAGACGTCGAGCGCGGTCGCGGTGGCCGCCACGTTGTGGACTCGCAGTCCCCAGACTCCGGCCTGCGCCGCAAGCGCGCCGATCACGGCCGTCGCGAAGTCTCGCTCCTGGGTTGGTGCGTCCTCGCCGGCGAATGGAGCCAGAAATCTCTTGCGCGACGCACCGATCATGAGCGGGTAGCCCAGCGTCTCGAGCTCGGGCAGTGCCTTCAGAATCGCCCAGTTGTGCTGCGAGGTCTTCGCGAAGCCGAGGCCGGGATCGAGCACAATCTTGTCGGGTGTGATGCCCCAGACCAGGAGCTCCGCGATGCGGGCCTTCAGCGCATCCCGAACCTCGGCCACGACATCGTCGTAGATCGCTTCGGCATCCATCGACTCGCTGGGACCGCGCCAGTGCGACGCGATGTAATGAACGCCCGTTTCGGCCACCGTGCGATACATCTGCGGATCGGCGAGACCTCCGGAGACATCATTAACGACGAGAACGCCGGCCTCGACCGCCGCGAGCGCGGTGGACGAGTTCATCGTGTCGATGCTGACCGGCACGCCGAGTTCGATGAGCTCCTTGAGCACCGGGATGACGCGCTTCTGTTCCTTCGCAGGATCGAGCCGCTTCGCACCCGGCCGGGTGGATTCACCGCCGACATCAACGAAGTCGGCGCCTGCGGTGCGCATCGCGACCGCGTGATCGACCGCGGCATCCACATCCGTGTATTTGCCGCCGTCGCTGAACGAGTCTGGCGTGACATTGAGCACGCCCACGATGACCGGACGACGGCGGTCGGGCACGGTTGGACGGATGCGCGCCAATCCGCTAGCCATTGATCGTGCTCCCCGCTCCGCCCAGAAGTGCAAGAACCCCGGCTTGCCTTGCCGGATCACTGAGCGTACCGCGAGTAGCGAGAGTAAGGGTGGTGCTTTTGGTCTGTCGCGTCCCGCGAGCGGTGACGCAGCCGTGCGTCGCATCGAGAACGACCAGCACGCCGACGGCCTCAAGGCCGGTGTACAGCGTTTCGGCGATTTCTTCCGTTAGCCGCTCCTGGAGCTGCGGGCGCGACGCGAGCGTCTCGACGACGCGCGGCAGCTTTCCGAGCCCCACGATGCGGCGACCCGGGATGTACGCGACGTGTGCGACGCCCGTGAACGGAAGAAGGTGATGCTCACACATCGAGCGGAAGTCGATGTCTCGGAGCAGTACGAGTTCGCTCAACTCGCCGGGCTCCAGGGACAGCTCGGTCGCATCCGCGAGGTGAATCTGCGGATCGACGCCGATGCCGCTGAAGAAGTCCGCATACGACTCCGCGACCCGCGCGGGCGTCGTGGTCAAACCGGGTCGGGAAGGATCCTCGCCGATCGCGGCAAGGATTTCGGCGACCGCCGCCTCGACTCGCCCCTTGTCGATGGGAGCCACCTACGCGCCTAGGCGGTGGCGATGCCGGGAGACTTGCGCGGCTGCGGGTTGCGCTTCGGCTTCGACGGCGCATCCGAAGAGATCGCGCCATCGACGACACCCTCGTCGATCGGCGCCTTCGACGGCACCTTCACGGCAGGCAGGTTCGACACCGGACGCGACTTGCTCGAGAGCCACTGTGGGCGCTCGGGCAGCTTCTTCACGTCCTTGAAGATCGCGGCCAGCTGCTCGTGGTCGAGGGTCTCCTTGTCGAGCAACTCGCTCGCCAGGTGATCGAGGATGTCGCGGTTCTCGTTGAGGACCTGCCACGCCTCGGTGTGAGCCTGCTCGATGAGCTGGCGCACCTCCTCGTCGACGACCTCGGCGATGTTCTCGGAGTAGTCACGCGAGCCGGAATCGCGGCCCATGAGCGGCTCGCCCGCCGTATTGCCGAGCTTGACGGAGCCGATGGCGGCGCTCATGCCGTATTCGGTCACCATCTTGCGCGCCGTCACGGTGGCCTTCTCGATGTCGTTGGAGGCCCCGCTCGTCGGGTCGTGGAACACGATCTCTTCTGCGACACGCCCGCCCATCGCGTAGGCGAGCTGGTCGAGCAGCTCGTTTCGCGTAATCGAGTACTTGTCCTGGATCGGCAGCACCATCGTGTAGCCGAGAGCACGTCCGCGCGGCAGGATCGTGATCTTCGTGACCGGGTCGGTGTGGCGCATCGCGGCTGCGGCGAGCGCGTGGCCGCCCTCGTGGTACGCGGTGATGAGCTTTTCCTTGTCGGCCATGATGCGCGATCGACGCTGCGGGCCAGCCATCACGCGATCGACGGCCTCATCCAGAGCGCGGTTGTCGATCAGCTGGGCGTGCGAGCGTGCGGTCAACAGGGCGGCCTCGTTCAGGACGTTGGCGAGGTCCGCGCCCGTGAAGCCCGGAGTCTTGCGCGCGAGCACTTCGAGGTTGACGCCCGCCGCGAGCGGCTTGCCCCGCCCGTGCACCTCGAGGATGCGCTGGCGGCCCTTGAGGTCCGGCGCGTCAACACCGATCTGCCGGTCGAATCGGCCAGGGCGGAGCAGGGCCGGGTCGAGGACATCCGGACGGTTGGTCGCGGCGATCAGGATGACGTTGGTCTTGACGTCGAATCCGTCCATCTCGACCAGGAGCTGGTTCAGGGTCTGCTCGCGCTCGTCGTTACCGCCACCGATACCGGCGCCGCGGTGACGACCAACCGCGTCGATCTCGTCAACGAAGATGATCGACGGTGAGTTCTCCTTCGCCTGCGTGAACAGGTCGCGGACGCGGCTCGCGCCAACGCCGACAAACATTTCGACGAAGTCGGAACCGGAGATCGAATAGAACGGAACGCCCGCCTCGCCGGCGACCGCGCGAGCGAGCAGGGTCTTACCGGTTCCGGGAGGGCCGTACAGGAGCACGCCCTTCGGGATGCGAGCTCCGACCGCCTGGAAACGGGCCGGATCCTTCAGGAAGTCCTTGATCTCTTCGAGTTCCTCGATCGCCTCGTCGGCGCCGGCAACATCCGCAAAGGTGACCTTCGCCGCATCCTTACCGATGAGGCGCGCCTTGGACTTGCCGAACTGCATGACGCGGTTACCGCCACCCTGCATGCCGCGGAACAGGAAGAACACGACGACACCGAACAACAGGAGCGGAAGAACGAGGCTCCAGATCGTGGACCAGATGCTGGTCTGGTCGACCTGGTCGTCATAGGTGACGGAGGAATTCTCGGCGGCCGCCTTGTTGATCGCGGCGATCACTTCGGGCCCGCGCGGCGTCACGTAATAGAACTGAACGAGCTTGTTGCCCTTGTACGGCGTTGACAGCGTCAGGTTGACGTACTGCGCAGGATCGTGAGTGGAAATCTTTGACACGGTGTCGCCCTTGAGCAGGTGCAGACCCTGCTCAGTGGTGATCGAGTGGAAACCAACGGTCGTCAGCAGGGTCAGCGCTACGTACGCGCCGATGACCGCCAGAACAATCCAGATGATCGGTCCGCGAAGGAAACGCTTTATGTCCATGATGAATCGGGCGCCGAGTAGCCCTTCACCTTCCGTGAGATATGTTCTGCAAGGTTACCCCGGTACCCCTTGGTGCCCGCTGGATGTTTGCCCTAGGCGTAACCCCAGTCCGTGGGACAAGTTCGCGCGGCTCGCTGGTCGTGACTGCTAGTCCTCGTAGACGTACGGGGCGAGAATCGCGACATCCCGCAGGTTTCTGTAGCTCTGCGCGTAGTCGAGACCATAACCGACCACAAAGTCGTTCGGAATGTCGAAACCGAGGTAGTTGACGTGTACGTCGACCTTGGCAGCATCCGGCTTGCGCAGCAGTGCGCAGATTTCAACGGATGCTGCACCGCGCGACGCGAGGTTTGCCTGCAGCCACGACAGCGTGAGGCCCGAGTCGATGATGTCCTCGACGATGAGAACCCGGCGACCCGACAGGTCGGAGTCGAGGTCCTTCAGGATGCGCACCACACCGCTCGACTGCGTCCCGGCGCCATACGAGGAGACGGCCATCCAGTCCATGTCGACGTGCATCCGCAGCTCGCGCGCCAGGTCGGCCATGACCATGACGGCGCCCTTGAGCACGCCCACCAGAAGCGGGCGGTCGCCCGCGTAATCGACTTCAATCTGCCTGGCCAGCTCAGCGAGCTTGGAACGGATGTCCGCTTCGCTCACCAGAACGCGGGTGAGATCGCCGGGCACGTCGCTGGCTTCCATTGGCACCTATCCGTTCGCCGTGAAAATGAGCAGGCCGCCCTGCCGCTCAACTCTAACGCCGGGAAGATCGAGCGGTTTTTGACCGTGCCAGTGGGTGACGAGGCGGGCGACCTCGAGCGTCTGGGCGCGACTCAGAGAGACATGGAACTCGCTCTCGACGGCGAGGCGGATGAGACGCTGCCGCAGCGCAGGCGGGTTGCTCGTGAGCGCCCGCACCGGTAGCGAGATCCCGGATTCGGCGAGTTCGGCGAGCTCCTCGGCGAGTTCTTCGGCGAAATGGTCGAGAGCGTCACCGTCCTCGCGCAGCTGGTCGGCGGTGCGAGCCAGCGCCTCGGTGATGCCCGGGCCGAGCTCGCGCTCGAGAAGCGGCAGGACGGTTTCCCGCACCCGCACCCTGGCAAACTCGGGATCGGCGTTGTGTGGATCGATCCACGGATCGAGTCCGGAGTCCTTGCAGAACTGCAGCGTCGTCGTGCGCCGGATGCCGAGCAGTGGGCGCGCGTACGTAACCCCTCGGCCTGAGCTGGTGCCGTCGCCTGAGCTTGTCGAAGGGGCCATCCCGTGCAGGCTGGTCGCGCCGCTTCCGCGGGCAAGTCCCAGCAGCACCGTTTCGGCCTGGTCGTCCATCGTATGGCCGAGGAGAACGAGCTCCGCGCCGGTCTCTTCGGCAGCCGCATCCAGTGCCGCATATCTCGCTGCGCGGGCTGCGGCCTCCGGACCGCCATCCGTACCTACTATTACCGCGCGAACCAGGACCGGGTCCAGGCCTAACTCGCGTGCCTGTTCCGCAGCCCGGGCAGCGACATCCGCTGATCCCTTCTGGAGGCCGTGGTCGACAATGACGGCGCCAGCCCTCAGCCCGGCGCGCGGTGCCTCGAAGGCGGTTGCTGCGGCGAGCGCCAGCGAATCCGGGCCGCCGCTGAGCGCCACGAGCACGAGCGGGCCGGGCTCGACGTGCTCGAGTCGAGGAGCGGTGGGAAGAACCTCGCGAACGGCACGGCGAACGTCAGCCATAGCGGGCGACAGTCGCGGCCGACGAGTCTGGTCCATCCAGTAACGTTATTGCAGTACTTCGAGATCACTCAGTGCCAAAAGTCAGTGACTAAGAACCACGCGAGGAGCAAGCCATGGCCGCCTACGATGCCATCATCGAAATCCCCAGGGGAAGCCACAACAAGTACGAGGTCGACCATAAGACGGGGCGCGTGTTCCTTGATCGCGTTCTGTTCACCGCCTTCACCTACCCATCCGACTATGGCTTCATCGAGCACACGCTCGGGCTCGACGGCGACCCGGTGGATGTACTCGTGCTGCTCGATTACCCGCTGTTCCCGGGCGTTGGCGTGTCCGTGCGCCCGGTCGGCGTGTTCAACATGACGGATGAGAGCGGGTCAGACGCGAAGATCATTGCCGTTCAGACTAAGGATCCGCGCTGGACCTGGATTCAGGACGTCGACGACATCCCGGAGTTCACGCGCAAAGAGATCGAGCACTTCTTCGAGCACTATAAGGATCTCGAGCCCGGCAAGTGGGTCAAGACCGAAGCGTGGGGCAATGCGGCCGAGGCCGAGAAGATCATCCAGGCCGGCATCAAGGCCTACAAGCCGTAACTCGAGCGGCCGCGAGCGCTAAGCACACGCGGCCTGCGACCATCCCATCGTAAAGTCGGAATCTGGTGAGCCGCGCCCGCCGGCGTCTGGCAGCGGCGTGTCGCACGAGAATCCGACCTTAGGGATGTGGCTAGCCCGTCGGGCGCCCGGCGAACGGCACCAGATCGCCGTAGCGAACGGCGGCGATCCGCACTGTGACGCCCGGGTACGGCGCCTCGATCATCTCGCCGTTGCCAATGTAGAGCGTCACGTGGTATTTCGTCGCCGACGGTGAGCCCCCATCCGAATACCACAGCAGGTCGCCGGGCTGCCGATCCGCGAACGGAACCAGCCGGTTTTCCGCGGCCATGGTGCTGTACTGGTTGGTCGCGGAATGCGTCCCGATGTAGACGCCAGCCGCGGCATACGCAGCTTTCGTCAAACCCGAGCAGTCGTAGGAAGCGGGTCCCGATCCACCCAGCTGATAGGGCTTGCCTAGCTGCGCTCTGGCGAACGCGATTGCGGCGGCCACTGCGCTGCCGCTGGGCAGGCCGGGAATCGGTCCGGGCGGGTTCTCGTTCTTCGGCGGAGTCTTCTGCGCTGCTTGTTTCTTCTCCCACGCGACACCGGCGTAATACTGGGCGAGAACGGAGGCGCTCGTTCCGGTGAGGGATGAGAGCTGTGCGACCAGCACCTTCTCCTGCTTGGACTGGTAGTTGACGTTGCCTTCGGCGGCTTTCGCTTCGTCACTCGCCGTCGTGAACGCCGCCTGAGCTGCGACGGCTTTCTTCGAACGGGCGGCTTTGGCAACGGATGCCTGCGCACCCAGTGCGGATGAGGTTTTGCTGTCCTGCTCGGCTCGCGAAAACAGCTCTGCGGATGTCGCGCTCAGCTTGCTCATGGTGCCAAGGACGTCCAGCAGGTCGCTCGCCTTTCGCCCGTTCAGGAACAGGTCGAGCGAGATGTTGCCGTAGCCCTCGCGCGCCAGTTGGGCGGCGAGCTGTCCGGCAATCCGCGACGACTTCTTCGCCCTCTTCTTAGCCGCGGATGCCTGCAACTCCAGCCTGTTAGCTGTTGTCGTCGCCGCATCCAGCGATGCCTTGGCCTGGTCGTACGCCTCGCCGGCCTCGAGCGCGAGCTTTCCCGCGCTCGCCGACTGTGCCTGCAGACCGCTGATCAGTGCGGTGATCTTGGCGATCTCCGCCTTCTTGGCTGCGGCATTGTGCTCGGCGCGGAGCACATCCGCCCAGGTCGGGAACGTCGGATTCGTCGCCGCGGCGGGCGCGGTTCCAAGTCCGACCAGAAGAAGGACGACGGCGGAAAAGGACACGCCCGCGGAAACCACTCGCCTGCGCGTGTGCGCCGGCGACGAGCGCGCGATGCCCCGCGCGGATGGTATCCCGATCATGCAGTCCCCGAATCGTGTGTGGCGAAACTCAAACAACGCCAGTAACACTGATAACAATCTTCACAGTAACAACACAACGCGAAATTGCCCAGTGGTCCTGCGAAAGCGGTGCTGTTCGGCCGCGCCACCCGGTTGGCGTTAAGGCGGACGCCCCCGTATGCTTGTCCCTCGGTTGCTATGGCGTTGAAGAACTCCACGGCCCCATCGTTTAGTGGCCTAGGACGTCGCCCTTTCACGGCGGTAACACGGGTTCGAATCCCGTTGGGGTCACGACAAGACGGTTCGAGTAGCGTTTTTGAACAGAACAAAATAGCAAGGCCCTGTAGCGCAGTTGGTTAGCGCGCCGCCCTGTCACGGCGGAGGTCGCCGGTTCAAGTCCGGTCAGGGTCGCAAGGCACGATTGCCTCTCGCCAGGCAGTCGTGCCTTCTATGTAGTCGGGATACGCGAGTACCTTCGACTGCACGGCTCTGTAGCTCAGTTGGTAGAGCGTTCGACTGAAAATCGAGAGGTCACGGGATCGACGCCCGTCGGAGCCACTGTCCTACTCCCTAGCTTCTACATGGGAGTAGGGCTCTTTTTTTGCCCTTTCCGAGGTTCCGCGCGGCCCGATGTCCTGAGACAGAACTGTCACCGATGTCCTGAGACATCACACCTTCTGGCGCTGCAACTCATCCAGAAGCGGCTGCGGCAGCTGCGCGATGAAGGCTGGAGTTTCGAGAGGGATCACGCCCAGATGCTCCACAAATGAAACGGCCACGGCGTTCTGAACATCCTCATCGCCATAAGTCATACCTTCTGCGACCAGATTCTGGAGTCGCGCCAAGGTCTCCGTTGGCCGGACGCATACAACTCCGTGGCCATGCGAACGAGTTCGGGCGGAAGAGAAATGTGACACAGTGCCCTGAGCGGACCCCGTGCGATGAGGTTGTCGCCCGACGAGTCATTGCGACGATGTCGCTGCGTCCCGCCGAACTAGCCGAACCGAAAGTTCAGCCGGAGACCAGTTCACCGTCCGCGAGCCGAAGTGTCTGGTCAGCGAGCGCCTGCACACTCGGGTCGTGGGTGGAGATGATCGCGGTCATGCCTTCTGTCTTCACGACCTCCTGCAGCAGCGCCATGATGCCGGCTCCGGTGTCGGCGTCGAGCTGGCCCGTTGGCTCATCGGCGATAAGCAGACGCGGGGAATTCGCGAGCGCACGCGCAATTGCGACGCGTTGCTGCTGGCCGCCGGAAAGCTCAGATGGGCGCTGGGCAGCATGGCCATCCAGACCAACGAGCTCGAGCAGGTGCTCGACTCGTGCTTCGCGTGTAGCACGATCCGCGGAGCGAAGTCGAAGGGGAAGCCCTACGTTCTCGGCAGCCGACAAGATGGGGACCAGCCCGAACGTCTGGAACACGAAGGCCAGCTCGTCGCGGCGCAAGGCGGTGCGGGCGCGCTCGTCCAGCTTCGTAACATCCGTTCCGCTAATCAGGATGGACCCGGTCGTCGGTCGGTCCAGCCCCCCGACGCAGTTGAGCAGAGTGGTCTTGCCCGACCCCGACCGCCCGATGAGTGCGACGAGTGCCCCGGGAGCCACGGTGAACGAGACGTCGTTGAGGGCGTGAACCTCGCCGGCTGCTGACGAATAGGTGCGCGAGACATCCCGCGCAACGATGAGGGGGTCGGTCACTTGTCGTCGCGCTCCTTCTTATCGGGCCAGACGCCCACGTGATCGGCCTCGAGCTCAAGGCGCACGCGATCTCTCAGGCCGAGCGAGTTACGGAAATCGGCGGGCAACTGCATGCGGCCGGCGCGGTCGAGCACCGCGTACTCGCGGGCGATAGTCGCCGAGTCACCGTACTCGTCGACCTCGGTCGAACGAACGACTTCGGAGCTGGTTCGACCATCGCGGATGGCGACCGTGCGCTGCACCTGGCTCGAAACGGCGCCGTCGTGGGTGACGATGACGACGGTAGTTCCGAGGCGCTCGTTCGCAGAGCGCAATGCGGCGAAGACTTCCTCGCCGGTCGCGGAATCGAGCTCGCCTGTTGGCTCGTCGGCAAACAACACATCGGGCTGGTTCGCGAGCGCGACTGCGATCGCTACCCGTTGCTGCTCGCCACCGGAAAGCCCTGCCGGACGTCGACTCGACTTGTCCGCCATGCCCAGCGAGTCCAGCAATTCTCTGGCACGACCGGTGCGCTCGCGCTTGCCAACTCCGGCAAAGGCCATGGGTAGTGTGACATTCTCGGCGGCGCTCAAATATGGCAACAGGTTGCGCGCGGTCTGCTGCCAGACAAACCCGACGACACTCCGGCGGTAGTTAAGACGGTCCCGGGATGACATCCCTTGCAAGTCCCAGTCGGCCACGCGGGCGCGACCGGCTGTGGGCACATCCAGCCCCGATAGCACGTTGAGCAACGTCGACTTGCCCGATCCGGACGCGCCGACAATAGCGATCATCTCGCCGCGATTCACCAGCAGGTCCAGCCCCTGAAGTGCTTGCACTTCTATCTTGTCGACCTGGTAAATCCGCACGACGTTGTCGCACACGATAAGCGCGTCAGCGCCATACTCGCGATCGCGCTCCCGTGGGCCGCTCGTCAGAACACTCATACCGACTCCCCTACTCTCAATACTTCACTCAGCTGGTCGCGGCGGTAGACGAGCAGCTCCGCCACAATCGCAACCGCCATCACGACGATCGCGCCGATTACCAGCCCGACGATCAGGTCTGGGGAAATCGCGGTCGGCGGGTCGGACTCGCCACCTGAAAGAACACGCAGACCTAGTGATGGCTCGAGCAGAACGATCATCCCTACGCCCGCGACGACACCTCCGATAAGGGAAGCAGCGACGACGGGTAGCAGTTCGGCGAGCGCCAGCCACCACCCGAGACCGGCGCGCATGCCGAGCGTGCGCAGCAGCGACAGTGATCGGCCCCGATCCCGCGCCCCGGCGAGCGCTGTTGCCACCAGCGCGATCATGGCGAGCAGCGCCACCGCGACTGTTGCCAGAAGCATGGTCTGCTGGGGCCCCTCAACCAACGCCAGGCGACGTTGATCCCGAAGCCAGTCGGACCGCGACTGGATGTCTGCTTTGACCACACCAAGACTCGTTGCCGCGTGTGTAGCTCCGGGACCCATAATCAGAACCGTGTTCGGCGTGCTCAAGCTGGGGTCGGATGTGGAAGCACTCTGCAAGCGTTGCTTCAGTGAGTGGAGGTCGACATAGAAGAAGGGCCCTTGTTCATAGCCGGTCGACTCAACATTCGTCACACCGATTACTCGCATTTCGATTTTCGTCGACCCGTAGTCCATCGCGATGTTTTTCGTCGCGAGGTGCCTCGCGAGCTGTGTGTCGAGCACCACAGGCAACCGTGCGGTCGCTGGGGTCGCGGCTGCGAGCTTTCGCAGGCTGGCCACATCGTTGCTCTCGCCGCTGTCGGCGGGCAGGTGGGAAATCAGTCCCGGTAAACTGCGGTCGATGGCGAACATCGTGGGAAGCTCCGTGGATGATCCGAACAGCACAGGCACGCCGACTGAAACTTCCGCGGCGCCGACGGCGGTAACCCCGGGCTGATCCGAAATCGATGCGACTGCGTCAGGGCTAACGAGCGCATCCACTCGGGCGTCTGCGCCAACACGCTGCCACGAAGCTGCGACCTGTCCGCCATCGACGCTGGCGATCAACACACCCCCACCAACGGCCAGCGACACCGCCAGGGTAAGCGCCAGCAGCGGCAGCGCGGATATGGCTCGCTCCGCGCGAGCTGCACCCAGCACACCGAGAGCGCCGCGCGTGCCACGCCCAATCGCGGCAATCGCCCGAACCGGCCAGGGGTAGAGCCGCAGGACAAGCAGCGCCACGACGACCACGAACAACAGCGGCGCCGCCGCGAGCAACGGGTCGATGCCGTTGGTGGCGGTCTCGAGCAGCCCTCGATTGAGTAGCGAGAGAAATGCCGCGATCGCAAGCACCAGCACGGTGAGTTCCGCGGCAACACGTCGGGCGTTTGCCCGCTTCCGCAGCTCCAGCCTTGCCCTCAGGTTCGCGGGCGTCTTGCGGCCAACCCACTGGCCACGCAGCAGCAACGCGGCTTGCACCGGTGCGGCAAGCAGCCCGACACCCAGCGCGAGCAGCAGCACGCCGTAGTTCTCAACCGGCCCGGGCTCGATCGCGGTGGCCAGGAGGATGCCGGTGACACCAGCGATGACGGTTACAGCGATGGACTCAACGACTATCCGCGCCACAATCGAAGGCAGCGAGGCGCCACGAGCACGCTCAAGAGCCAGTTCGCGACCGCGCCTAAGCACAACCAAGCGTGAGACGAGCACGAGCACGGCAATGGCGACTCCGAGGAGACTTGCGAGCACGAGCGACATTTGGGCTAGTGCTGCCCGCGCCTGGCTGGGATATGCCGACAATGCGTCGCCGAGGCGCGACGACACAACAACTGGCGCCCCCGACTCATCTTGAAGTGAGCCGCTGTTCACGGTGAGCACTGCCAGCTCATCGGCGACTCTTGGCTCGATGTCGCCAGAGAACCGTTGCGGATTGACGTGCACTCGAATGTATCCGCTGAATTGTTCGCCGAACTCGATCGTCGCCCTGGTCAGTCCAGCGGGACCTGTCAATGCGGTGATGCCTAGCGCCTGGACGGCATCGGCGGTGGGTGGCTCGTTTGGGGTCCACACGGAGGGGGTATCCAGCCAGTTCGCGGTGCCAGAGGTTCCCCGCTCGAGGATGCCGACCACCTTCAACGCGGTAGCCGGCTGACCAGCCGCCGTCGTTTGCCCAGGCGCGCTCGGCACATTCAGGACGCTGCCGACGTGCAGTCCCGCGGCGCGAGCATCCGCCACTGACAGGGCGATCTCGATCGGCGAGTTGGCGGAGTCCACCGTGCCAGACTGCGGCAGGCGACCGGACGTTACGATGAGCCCTTTGCCGTTGGCAGCTGTCAGCATGCCGAGTTGCACCTGCGTGCTCGTCAGGCCGCTCACACCCGTGACACTAGTGATGGACAGGGGAGTGCCGAGTACCGCAGCAGTCGTGCTCCCGAACACCTGCCGAATGGCCGGCGGCAGATTCTGTTTGATACCTTGCACGAATCCGACGACTTGGCCAGGTGCTTCGACGGGAGGTAGCCCCGGCCCGGGCAGGCCCACCGGCACTCGAATGAGGATGTCCGAGGCTGGCCCAGCGTCGGCAACGGCTTGTCGAGCACCGCGATCGATCGTCTCGGTCAATTGCCGGGGCGCGGCCAGCGCAAGCAGAATCACGAAAGCGACCAATGCGGTCCACGCGAAGAGCAGTACCACGTCCCGTCGCGCTCGCCTGCGCACAACCAGCGGCCACGCCGCGACCACCGACCGAGCGGCCCGGCCGATAGGGCTGCGTCGAGGGGTTGTCATTCCTCTGCACCCCGTAGGATCTGCGCAGGTGATGTCGAGCGTTGAGTGACCGCGACTGCGAGGACCACGCAGGCGAGCACGACGAGCACCTCAAGAATGAGCAGGGCGACACCGACAATAGGCACAACAATCGCGACTGCGGGGACGGCGGGTGAGCCGTCCGGCGACAGCGTGACGAGCGGTGAGATCAGCCAACTGAGCAGCAAGCCGATAACGATTCCGAACACCGTGCCGATCACGCAAAGGATCACGGACTCAGCACCAATGACACCAACGAGGGCGCGCCGGGACAGGCCGATCGCGCGCAGCTGCGCGAATTCGAGCCGACGCGCACGCATGCTTGCCGCCGTGTGTATCGCAAAACCCATCGCGACGAGAAGCGCCGCCGCGACGATCGATAGCCAAAGGGCGGCCTGCGTGGCAACCCGAAGCGGATCACCCTGCAGCTGC
Source organism: Galbitalea sp. (assembly GCA_036266835.1). Classification (GTDB taxonomy): domain Bacteria; phylum Actinomycetota; class Actinomycetes; order Actinomycetales; family Microbacteriaceae; genus Galbitalea. The sequence continues at coordinate 35,966 of DATAXD010000040.1, forward strand.
TGTGCAAGAACTTCGCGACTCACACCACCGCGCGCGGCAGTCGGGTGAGACGTGAGAAAGGCCGCGCCGCGACCCGTCGGAACATTGATCCACCATTCGTCGACCATGACTCCGGACTCGCCCCCCTGCACGAGAACACGCTGCAGCTCCGCCTGGTCCACCACAACACCATCGCTCGCTGCCGCTCCTACTCCACTGGCGGCAGCAACGGAGAGGGCAGCGAAATCTGCGACACCCGGGATCAGCTGCACGATGCCGACGATGTTCACTTCGACCAATGCTCCCGAGATATCCAACGGGATGCTGTCATGAAGGCGCACGCCAACCGACTTCGCGAGGGCAGAAGTCACGACCGCGGGTACGGCGACAATCGGCTTCCAGTCTTCAAGAAGGTACGCGGCACCCTGTTGGCTAACCTCGGCCGGGATCACCACGGTTAGCCGCATTTGCCAGCCGGATGGTGCCGTGCCAGAGCTCGGGTCGTCTGTCGGGGGTGCACCATAGATCTTCTCCGCAAACCAGGGCAACCGCCGACCAACGGTGAGCGGCTCGGCCGCGTAGTGTCCTGGTTCATCGGTTGGATGAAGTACGGCGAGTCGGCCGAGAAGGATGTTGGCGTTGGCTTGCGCGTTCCCGACGCCGTATGCGGACCGATCGCCGACGGTGACCGAAGACTCGAAACCAACAAACTTCAGTGGGGCCGGACCGCGCGCGCTCGAATTGAGTAAACCGCGCACGGCATGGGGTTCGCCATCCACAGGTACTGAGCCCAGTTGGATGGTGGTGAGGAGGCCATTGGCATCCTCGATCAACGCAGCGAGGTTGATCGAGATGCCCGGCACGGGTGCACCCAGGGCTTCGACACGAACGATGCCCTGCACACCCCTCACGTCTCCCGGAAGCGCAATACCCGCGTCCCCCGGCTCGGCGTGGACGGGCAGCTTCGCAACCTTGTCGCCCCCGAGCGCACCGTTGCGCCCGGTCGCGAGTAGCCTCCGCGCGCTCGCCGTCAACCCGAGAACCGTCGTGACGTTGTCCGTGTCCTGACCCGAAGCATCCACGACGGATCCGCTTCGGCGAATGACAGGCTGCGGCTTTCCGACGGCGCCTGCCATGAGAGCCGCGCTCTGACGGCCGATGGATGCCGCGGTCGCGGGAACTCGCACCGGCGGCCCCACAGCCAGGCTTGCCTGGTCGACCTGGGACTGCTGCCAGGTGGCAAGGAATGATTGCCCGAACGCGCCAACCGCGACTGCGAGGGTGAGCAACAGGACCGCTGCGGACGACTGACGCGAGCGACGTCCAACCCCCCATTCCGCCAGCGGGAAAACCGATCCGCGCGATCGCGCCGCACCGCGGTCGGCGAGGCGCGAAACCGCGGGGATGAGTCGAACGCTCAGGAGTCCTGTTGCGAGCAACACCGCCACCGGAGCGGCCACGAGCACGGGATCTATCCCAGGGGTCTCACCGCCGCCGACCGGTGTGCGGTAAGACAGGAGTTGCCAGTAGAGAACGGCAGCGATCACGACCACGCCGAAGTCCACACCGGAACGCACCAACCCGGAACCCCATCCGCCCCGAACCTTGTCCTGCTCTCCGTCCACGAATGTGGTGGGACGCGCGAGTAGCGGCGCAACGAGGATGACGACGAACAGGAACGCCACGGCGAGCGCCAACTCCCAGGACAGGGACGGCATCCCGGCGTCCTTTGGCATGCCGGCGGCTCGCATTGAGGGCAGCAGCGCAAGCAGCCCGTAGGCGAAGCGCGCCAGCACCGGGCTCAGCACGGCGGTGAGCAGACCGATCGCCGCCGCTTCGATCGCAGAAAGCCCGAAAACCTGTGGTCGGGATGCCCCGCGCGCCAGCATCAGCGCTCGCCCGCCCGCTTGCGCGTCGCTGAAGAGCCGGGCGGCCTGGCCGAGGGCTGCTATCGCCAGAACGAGCAGTAGCAGCATGATCACGATGACGGCCGACCTGGTGACGATGAGCTTCGAGACAACCTGGCTGAGCGACGACCCGAGGGTCGAGGTAAACGTGACCTGCTGCGCCTCATTCCGCAGCCGGCTGGGTACCTCGCTCTTCGCGGACTTCAGCCGTTTGACGAGGGGAGCGAGTTGCCCGACCATCAGCTTGTCGAACTTCGGGGCGAACGACAACTGCATGGCATCGATGGGTACGGCGCTGGCATCCAGTTGCCCCGACGCAACCAGCAACGGGCCGAACTCGGTCGTGGTGTCGGCGCCGTTGGCCGGGGATGGGTAGTCACGGTTGACGCCGGCTCCATGCAAGGGGTCCTCGCCCCAGTACTTTGCCTTGGGGTCGGCGGCCGTGTAGGCGCCCACGACTCGAGCCGTGCGGAGGTCGCCCGTGACGTCGAGCTGGACGCTGAACGTGTCGCCGATTTGTAGTTGAACGGCCTCAGCCCCTGAGGACGGAACGATCACGGGGATGATGGCGGATGCACTCTGGGCGGTTCGCTTCGGCCAGGTTCCGGAAAGGAGTGTGACGTGCGATCTCACGGCAGCGAGTTCAGCAAAGTAGCTGACATCCGCGATCGCTCCACCAACGCTCGTAGCGTTCGGCATCGTAAACGACCGGCTTCCGGAAGTCGCCGCGATGCCCGAACCAAGTACGCGCCGGATGGCTTTCGAGACCGTCGATGTCGTTTCCGCGACCGAGCCGGTTGGCTGCTGCAAGTCGACGTCAACCGCTGATTGCGATGTCGGCAGTCTAGACAGGGCAGACCGCACCCCCGCCTGCTCAGTGGCAACCACAAGAAGTCCAAGAGAGGCTACGGTCGTCGCCGAAAGTGTTGCGACAAGGAGCACGAAAATGAGTAAGCGCCACGAACTCACGACTCCGCCGCGCGCGATCCTCCAGAGCATCAGCGACCCTGTTCCGTCGAGCGTGCACATGCTTGAGTGCAGAGCGCTGACGCGCCACGCAAGGTGCGGTCAATCGTGTGCATCGAGCCCCATCGCATCGGAATATCGGCTGTGGCACTCGGCCGGCGTCGACACTCTATATTTGCATCCCGTGGTTTTTTTCACAAAAATGTATAGGTTTTTTACAGAAAAGTATTGAAATTGACACAACGGGCACCGTATTCACCCGCGCGCGTGCCGACCACTCTCGATTTCCAACCTAAGTCGAGAGGCAAAATCACCCATGCTCTTCGACAGCTACTAGCGACGTCAGCTCGGCACGATCGTCGATGTGCCCAGGACCAGCCAAGAAGAGCTCGTCGGCGAGGCATCGGCAGACCCGATCACACACCTGCTGTACGCGGACATTCTCGCCTCGTTCGAACGCTAGCGTCGACATGGGAGCGAGCCGCGTTTTTTGGCGAGCCGTCCGGATGCATCCCCGTAGAGTCATCCACGATGGCCGAGCGCAAACCAGTCTGGAGGCATCGTCGCGTAGTCGCGAAGAGCTTCTGGTTGCGACAGCGCGCGGCCGCACTGGTGCTCACGTTAACCTCCGCCTCAAGCTGGACGGTGTTTGTTTGGCTGTTGCTCATCGCCGCAGTCGTCGGACTTTGGTACGGGATCCAAGAGGTGTCCAAGGCGCACAACGCGACGCTCACTTGGGCGACCGGCATTTCCCTCGCGGTGCTGTTCATAGGATGTTTTGTGCCAGCGTCAAGTCGCGGCACGAGTACGGCGCTAAGAGGTGGGACGACCGTCGTCGCGATGGTGGATCGGCTGGTCTACGCGTTCAAAGTAGGGGAGCGCGTGCAGGGCGTTCCGCGTGCTGAGGTCAAGAGTGTCCGGTGGCTGTTCGGCGTCACCGCGATCGCAAGCAGATCTCGCGGCGGGCGGCTGATCGTGCCGTCCAACCTCTTCCCCACCCGCGCGCAGTGGCGAAAGCTGACCGGCCGCGTCAAACGCCCCACGCGGAGCCTTTCAGAGTCAACGGATGATGACGTGCCGAAGTGGGGCGGATGACAGCCGTCTCTCATTAGTGCCGCACCAACCTCCCAATTCGCCTTAGGACGGCGGGTGCTGATTGGCTGGGGGCATGGCGCTCATTCCCCCGCGTGGACCGCTTCGGGTCTACGCCGCGATGACGCTCGTCGACTCGGTTGGCTTCGGGCTGTACGGGACGGGGTCCGTGCTGTTCTTCACGCTGATTCTTCGGATCCCGGCATCCTTCGTCGGATTCGGTCTCACCATTGCGGCCGTGGTCGGCTTGCTCGCGGGACTACCCGGTGGCCGCCTGTCCGATCGCTTCGGCCCGAAGCGCGTGATGGTTCCGCTGTATCTGCTTCAGGCGGTGCTGTTCGCGGCCTTCCCGTTCGTTCGGTCGGAGGTCCTGTTCGTTGTGGTGGTATCTGCAATTGCCCTCGCCGAGGGTGCCGCGCGGCCGGCCCGGCGCGCCGCCATCTCCGCCTTCGCCACCGGGGAGGCTCGCGTCGCAGTGTCGGCCTACAACCGTGCGGTGTTGAACGTCGGCTTTTCGCTCGGCACACTCGGTGCCGGCGCCGCGTTGACCATTGGCAACGCGACCGCGTTCGCGGTGCTCTTGTGGGGGAACGCGGTGTCGTTTGTCTTCGCGGCGCTCTTGTTCAGCCGCCTCCCGATGCCAAAGGTCGCACGCACACCCCACGAACACACCGGCTTTCTGTTCACGCCGCGGATCGTCGCATCCGCTCTGTGCTGCGGGGTCCTGTTCGCGAGTTCGTCGCTTCTGGATGTCGGTCTGCCACTCCAGGTCGCCGAGAAGACAACCGCTCCGCACTGGCTTATCGCCGCCCTGCTTCTGGTCAACACCGGGCTCGCGATCACACTTCAGGTGCGAGCGAGCCGCGGCTCCGAGACCGTCGGTGGCGCTTCACGGGCAAATCGGACGGCCGGCCTCTGCCTCCTGGCGGCCTGCGCGTTTTTTGCCGCATCCTCGTTTCCGCCCGCAATTCCGGCGGCGATCATCCTCGTGTTCGCAATCGTTGCCCTGACTGGCGGGGAGTTGTTCTCCTCAGCCGGCCAGTGGGGACTGTCATTCGCGCTCGCGCCGGATGCCCGCCAGGCGGAATTCATCGGCGGATTCACCCTGGTCAGCAGCGCCGCCGGGGTTGCCGGACCGTACCTTGCAACCCAGGTCGTGACCAACGGAACGATGGGCTGGGCAATCGCTGCCGCTGTCTTCGTCGCAGCGGGTCTGCTCGCGCCCGTCATCGCGCGACCTCGAGCGATTCCGGAGACTTCGACGCCGACGCCGCTGTGACGATTCCGGAGTAGGACGATTCAGCCGCGGCCCGGTTACCGAGCAGCGGATCAGCTCTCCTGGACGTCCTGAAACAGGATGCGGACTCCGCCGCTCGCGAGCCCGCGAAGATGGGGGACGAACGCACCCGCCTCGGGCGACTTGATCGCCGCGACGGCCGCGTCGTAGTCGACGAAGTACAGGTCGACCGTTCGATATGCGGGCGTTGGGGAGCCATCCTCTTTTGGCCAGACTTTAGCTGTTTCGAGACGCTGCAGACCGGGCATCGTTTTCGCGAGAGGGACCAGCTCGATGTATCCGGCCTCGAATTCGTCGGGATCGGTCGGGTTGTCGTAAATCACGGAGATCTTCGTTGGCATTGCCGCTCCTCGGGGGTAGTTTCAGCGAGCACAGTGGAACGCCTAACCGTACTGTCGCGCACCGACACGCATCAATGTCGGTGCGCGCACCGATTCCCCACCGAGCCTCAAGCGCCAAGGTCTAATCTTCCGGGTAAAGCCACTTTTGCAAGGAGACGCCGATGTCGGATTACACGCAACTGCCCGAAGGGCTCCCCGTTCCCAAGGACGACGGTGCCGCGGATCACCTGCCCGGCACACGGATGCCGAACGTCACGCTGCCGACCAGCGACGGGCGCGAGGTCAATCTCAGCGACCTGGGCTCCGGCCAAACCATCATCTACCTCTATCCGATGACCGGTGTTCCGGGCGTCGTCTTGCCCGCCGGTTGGGACGAGATCCCGGGCGCACGCGGATGCTCGACCGAGGCCTGCGACTTTCGCGACCACTTCGCTGACATCCAGCGAGCCGGAGGAGCTCGGGTTTACGGATTCTCTTCGCAGGATCCCGACTACCAGGCGGAGGTCGTCGGTCGACTGACGCTGCCGTTCACCATGATCTCCGACGAGAAGTTCGCTCTCGGCGACACACTCAACCTGCCGACCTTCAGCGCAGAGGGCCACGACCGTCTCTACGCTCGCCTGACCCTGATCGTCCTGGACGGCGCGATCGAGCACGTCTTCTACCCGGTCTTCCCGCCGAACACGCACGGCCAGCAGGTTCTTCGCTGGCTCAAGGAGCATCCGCTAGCGTCGAGCTGATCGTTTCCGCAGCCGGTGCGCGATCCGCAGGTCGTTCCAGCCGAATGGACCGGCGTCCGGGAGAGCCGCGCGGATGCGATCGTCGTCGAACGGATGCGACGGCCGGATGTCCGCCGGCGTCTCGGGCGCGTAAGGTGCGGGCTCCGAGACGCCCTCGCCCAGCATCGTGGCTTGGGCCTTGGCGACCAGGGGTACGACCATCAGCCACTCTGACAAATGCGCGACGATCCGGATGGCCCATACCGGGAGCGGCACGTAGAGCACCTTGCCCTCGCGACCTCGGACCCGCGCGACCCGGCGCACGGCCTGTTCGAGCGGCAGCTCCTCCACTCCCATGACGGCGACGGTGGGGTCGGGAATGCGTCCCTCGAGTGCGGCGACGAGTACGTCAACGGCATCGTCAACCGGCACCGGGCGAACCGTGCGTCGGCGAAACCCCACGGTTCCGAACACCGGCCAGGTTCGCACCGCGCGACTCACGTGGTCGACCATGTGGTCGCCGAGACCGTAGATCATGCCCGACTTGAGGATGGTGTAATCGAGTCCCGAGTTGCGAATGAGCTCCTCGGCTGCCCACTTCGTCTCGTGATAGGGCGAGCCACAATCGGGTCGCGCACGCAGGAAGCTGAGCATTACGATCCGCTTCACGCCAGCGCGCCGAGCGGCTTCGATCACCGCGCGAGTCCCCTCGACGTGGACCTTCTGGAATGTCTGCTCACCGATTTCGCGATTGATGCCCGCGCAATGGGCTACGGCATCGCATCCGGCGAAGGCCTTTGTCAGCGCGTCGACGTCATCGACCGAGGCGCCGGTGCGGCGAGACACGACGACCGCGTTTGCGGAACCCAGCCGCTCGGCCAAATGACGCCCGACGAAACCGGTCCCGCCGGTAATCGCAACTCGCATTGTTTGCTCCTTCGCTATTTCGCAATATAGCGAAACTATATTTCGCAATGGTGCTATATTGCAAATATGGCAGATACGGCATCCGACATCTTCGCCGCACTCGCGCACCCGACCAGGCGACAGATCCTGCAGGATCTCAAAGACGGCGAACTCGCCGCGGGCGAGATTGCGGGACGGTTCAACTCATCCGGCCCGACGATTTCGCGGCACCTCAGCGTGCTGCGCCAGGCGGGATTGATCACAGAGCGCAGGGATGCCAACCGCATCCTCTATTCACTCGTCAGCGATCGCCTCGCCCTGTCCGTGGGCGACTTCCTGTCGACGGTCTGCCCCGAGCAGATTGTTCTCCGCGAAGTTCGCAAGCTCGGATCCGCTCCTGCGCGCCGCGCGGTCGACGCGACCGCCTGATCCGATGGGCGCGCCGACCTCCTAACGGCGTGGGACGACAGGCAGTTGTATGTATCCGAGATGTGTCGGGCCCGTGTAGACCGTGTTCTCAGCTGAGTCATGGATGCTCGGATCGTACGCGTGGTGCAGACCGTGAGCGACCCCGTCATACGGCTGCACATCGACTCGGATGCGCTGGCCCTTGCGTAGGTAGCCCGTGTTGGGGACCAACTCGATCTCGATCGGCACGACTTCATCGTCGGAGAGTGGCGCGAAATCCACTTTTCGGTGCGTGTGCTTCGGCGAATAGTCGGTCGTACGTTCGGGGTCGAGGGCGCGATGGGAGACCTTGAGCCAACCCTTCATCAATGGAGTGATTCGATCAGGGAAGCCCATGGTCGTGAAGCCGGTGAAGTCGACCTCGCGGTCGTCCTCGTCGATCACCCGCACCGAGACGACGACGTCCATGTCGGATGCCGTAGAGGACACCCACAGCTCCACCTTGCCGAATCCGGCGATGACCGAATCTTCCGTCACCGGCTCACTGATGAACGAGATGCCGGTGACCCGCGGGTCGGATTCCGCCGCCGTCGGGTCGGGGCGTGGTGTTCCCACGGGCGCTGCGGGCACCATGGTGATCTCAGCCGAATAGCTTGATGCGTGCTCCGCCTTCGGCGGCGCGGTCGACAGAGTCAGGAACTCGGGCCGAGTGCCGTCGCCGTGCCACTTCGACGGGCTCGCGTCGAAGTACCACTTTGGGTAGTTCGTGCGCGCGACCGGCCACTCGTTCTCTTCCTGCAGGAACGATGACCCGTTGCCCGTGCGAATCTCGAGCCGGATCGGCGGCTCGTCCATGATCCCGTTCTGGATGCCCTTGAGCCAGTAGTCGAAGAACGCCTTGTGGCTCGCGACCGACTCCGCCGCGTACGCCTTCTGGAACCAGTCCTCCCAGAAATCCAGCTTCTTGTTAGGCGTCGGCGTCGACAGATACGCGGCGCTGCCGCCGAGCTGATGGATGTTGCTGACGTGGGTCGTCGACGCGACCGCCCACAGCGGCACGGTCACGTCCGTGAGGTCCGGGCTCATGAAGACCTCTGCCCGAGGTCCGAAGATAGCATCGGGGTTCGAATCGCGGAACGGGCTGTCCTTCATGGTCTGGATGAAGTCCGCCACATCCGGCGTGCCGATGATTGGGGGAATCAGTCCCGAGATCCGCCAGATCGGCCAGAACTGCTCGTTCAGAATGCCACCGTTGTAGGCGACCTCCTCGTAGAGGTCGACATCCGTTCCGATCGCGATCATCGCCTTGAGGTGGGAGGGATGCAGGCTCGCAGCCTGGTGCTGGCTAATTGCGAGATACGACATGCCCCAGGTGCCGACCGAACCGTTTGACCAGGGCTGTTCGCCGGCCCATTCGATCGAATCGCGGAATGCCTCTGCCCCGGCGATTCCCCATGGTGCCAGCTGGCCCGGGCTCTTGCCTGCTCCCGGCATGTCCACCCGCATGACCGCGTATCCTTCGGGCACCCACACCGCAGTGCTGACCGACTCGTGATTCTCGAACTGGAGCGCGCCGGAATTGCCGAAGAAGTAGTCCTCTTCCATTTGCTCGTGCTTCTCAAGGCCCTCGCCGTCCGCGATCGAGTGGTGGTTAAACGCCTTGCCATAGGGGCCGCAGTCGACGATCACCGGATACGTTCCGTCGGCCACGGGGCGGAACACGTCGGCGAACACGTGAGACCCGTTAGCAAGCGGAACTTTCACATCGCGGAATCGCAGGATGCCGAGGATGTTACGTCGCACCTCGTTGCGCGCGTTCGCCGCACTCACCAGTTCGCGCGGCGTGCCATCCGCAAAGACGCCAGCTGCATTGAGCTCGGCGAGCACCTCGACGACGACCGGGTCGGTCGTGAACTCGTCGACCTTGTCCGTGACCGCAGTCGCCGCGTAGTCGGCATCATGGCGAAAGTTGATGCGCCGATCGCCAATGATGTCGTGCGCCCTCGGATCGATGCCGGTCCCGTAGTCGCGAATGGCGCTGCGACCCAGCGTGAACACCATCCTCGCGATGTTCGTCAGGCCCGGATCCTTGAGCTTGTCGAGGTTGCCGTCGACCCGCGCGACGAGTTGCGCGAGGTTCAATCGCGGTGCCGCCGTGGCGTTTCCGATCGAGTTGGTACCGATCAGGAAGGCGACGCGCTCGCCGTCCTCGTACTCGAACTCGCCTCGTTCATTGGTCAGGCCGCTGTGCGTGGGGGTCTCGTATTTGAGGCCGGCGACGGGTCCCGCAAGAATGCCAGTGTGTGTCATGGGTGTCTCCTAGTCCTTGTTGACTAATGGGGTTTTGAGAGCGAAATCAGGACCGCCGCTCGAGCACGCTCATGGATGCCGGGCCGGCTTCGACGCCGCTGAGCGCCCGGCCGAGGTTCTCCATCCAGGTGTCGATGTTGTTCGCGGCGTGCAGGCTGCCGGCGCGAGCGTTTCGCGCGATCAGCTGGAGCGGCAGCCGCTTGCTGATCGCCGAGGCCCCGGATGCCCGGAACAGCGTCTCGACGGCGGAAGCGCACGCATCCCAGACGTAGGCGGCATCGGTGTGGAATTGCAGAATCTCTCGCTCGGACGGATCTCGACCCTCCGCGTCCAGTCGATCGAACGCGGCGACTGCGGCATCCGCAATGCTGGATGCCGCACGAATCTGCATGAAGGCGCGGCCCACAATGTGGTGCGCAACCGGTGCATCGAGCTGGTTGGCATACGGCGAGTAGGGGATGCTGCGCTTGCCCATGGACGCAAGGAACACCTCCATGGCCTGGTCGGCCATGCCGAGTGCGACTCCGGTGCTCGTCATGATCGACCGCGGCAGGCCGCCCCGCCTGGGTCCGATGCCCTGCTTGATGAACTCGGCAGTGCGAGCTGCGAGCTGAGCCGGGAAGCCGAACCGTGCATCCGGAACGAACAGCTCGCCATCGGTCGCAACCGTCTGGCTACCTGTGGCGGCGAGGCCCATCGCGTCCCAGTCGTTGCGCTCGATGAGCGATTCCTTGGGGATCAGGACCATGCCGACCTTCGAGTCGTCGGTGTCATCGTAGAAAGCGGCGAGGTAACCGTGGGATGCGTGCACGCTGCCCGTGGCGAACGGCCAGACTCCCTGCACCATCCAGCCGCCGTCGACCTTGCGCGCGGTCCCCGACATCCGGCGGCTGGTGCCGCCGACCGCGAACGTGCGATTGCCCGTCCATGGGGACTCGTATACCGGAGCGACGACCTCGTCGTCGAACGCATTGCTCCACATGTTGCCGCCAGCGGTCGCCCACACCACCCAGCCGGCCGCGCCACAACCCGAACCGAGGGCGCGGTAGATGTCGTGAAGCTCGCGCGTGGTGAAGTCGGCGCCGCCATAACGCTTCGGCTTCGTTAGGCCGAAGACGCCGGCGGCGTCCAGTCGCTCGATCGTCTCCTGCGGAATACGTCGCTGCTCCTCGGCGACCGCCTGCTGTTCGCGCAGCCAGGGTTGCAGCTCGACGATTCTTGCGATGAGCTCTTGCGCGTCGGAAACCTTGACGGTCGGCTTGCTTGTCGGACTCATTGTTATGGCCACTCTCCCTTTGTCGCCGGCACACCCTCGAAACCGGCGACTCGAACGACGCTCGGATCGGATCCGTCGCGCGAGCTACCCGAAGCGTCCGGATGGTCGTCGAACCAGCCTTCCTTCGGGTATCTGAACATCCAGTCCACGAGCAGTCGGCGCCGCGCGATCAGCCACACTCCGTCGCGCAACTCAAACCGATCGAGGTACCGCGCCCACAGCTTGACGTTTTCGCCCGCCCACTGGTGAACCTCAGAACCCTCGTGCTGAGCGTTGAGGTAGGTCTCGACGTGGGCGGTCGTCGGCCCGTCGAACTCGATCAGGCTGTTGCCCAGGAAATGCATCGTCTTCACGAATCGCGGCATCTCGCCCGCGAGGAAGTTCACGAAGCCATCAACGGATCCGACGTGCAGGCTCTCGGGAAACTGGATCCAGGCATCCGGGAAGAACGCTCCTCTCACCAGGTCCATGTCCACCCGGTCCAGCCCGCGGCAGTACCGGAGGAGGACGTCGTGAATCTCGGCCCTGGCGCTCAGTTCTTCCAGCTTCATGTCTTACTCCTCGTTGTTCCCGGAACCGCCCGGCAGGACGACGTACTTGGCGTGCGGTGAGCCCGCCTGCCCGCGCCACGCGCCCGCGATGTCGCTCAGCGGGAAGGTTTGCACGTCGACGGCGATCCGGTTCTCCGCGAGCGCCGTCCAGAGCCATGCCAGTGCGGACGCTTTGTCCTGAAGACTGACGTGCAACCCGGCGAAGCCGTGGATGGTTAGCTGCTTGCCGCGCAGTACACCGGCCGGAACCTGCACCGTCAGTCCGGCGGAGTGGCCGACGTTCACCAGGTGGGCGCTGCGGGCGCACGCGACGAGCGCTGCTTCAAACGGCAGGCCATAGATGGCATCAAACACGACCTGCGCTTCTGCTCCGGCCTCGACGAGGCGGGCCGCAAGCTCTTCCGCGCTCTCGCCGTCGCGCAACTCGATCACGGCATCCGCCCCCAGTTCCAGAAGGCGGGCGAGCGACGCCCGATGACGACCGACGCCGACAACGCGGCCCGCGTCGCGCTGGTGCGCGACCTGAACCGCGAGCTGCCCCACCGTTCCTGTCGCGCCAAGCACCAGCACGGTGTCTCCGGCCCGCATGCCCGCAACCTCGACGAGGGGCAGGTAGGCGGCGACGCCGGAATTGCCGATCGCTGCGGCCGATACGGGATCGACACCCTCGGGCAGTGAAATCAGGTCGACGTCGCTGACGATGACCCGGGTGGCCATGGCGCCCGGGTTCTCTGGCGACGCATGGCACTCTCCATAAACGTGAGAGCCGACCTCGTGACGGTCCGACTCAATCACCACCCCCACGAATTCGCTGCCCGGCACATAAGCGGATTCGTGCCGAACCGAGTGGAACGTTCCGGATGCGATGAGGAGGTCGAGCGGATTCAGGGGCGCCGCAAGCACTTCCACCAGCGTGCTCCCCGGTGCTCGAGGCGGCAGCACCACGGTTCCCAGCCGCGGCTCGCTTCCGGGCGCATCCACAATGGCGGCAGCAATCGGGATCTCGCCCGCTGCCTGCACGTCCACTGGAGGCACAGAAGCTCCCTCGCTTAACATCAGTATGGTTTGGATGTTTGTTGATTATGGGCAGCTCCTAGACGGCCTGTCAAGAAGAGACTGGGGATGGGCGCTCCTTGTCGGCAAAACACCTCAACCGTTATAGTCTTTTCAAGGACGCCAAGGGAGCTTGAATGACGAACACTCAGCCCGCCGACCCACTGGCCTACGAAGACGCGGAGACGATCCAGAAACTGCTGGTCGGCGTCATCGGCCTGATCGATACTTTCTCCGCCGAGCAGCGGGAGTCGGCGCTTTTCGAGTTCGACGACCCGCGCCGACTGGACTGGGACATCATCCCGAAGCCTGACCGCATCGGGGTTTCCCTTCACAATCTAGACCGGCACCAAAAGGTGGTCGTGCTCGACCTCATCCGGATGACGGTTTCGTTCGACGTATTCACGAAGGTCCTCGCGATCATGCAGCTCGAGCACGTGCTTCGCGAACAGGAACGCGAGTTCCTGGGAATCGCGGCGCCGCTGTGGCGCACCTCGGACTCGTACTTCCTGAGCATCTTCGGTCGTCCGGGTTTCGAAGACACCTGGTCACTGCGGTTCCTCGGCCACCACGTGTGTCTCAACATCACGGTGGTCAACCAGCGCTGGATCTCCGCCTCGCCGAGCGCGCTGGGACAGCAGCCGGCGATCGGGGCGGGAGTACTCAATCCGATGGCGGATGACGAGGGTCTGGGGTTTGAGCTTCTCGACTCGCTCGACGACGCGCAGCGCGCCATCGCCGTGATTCACGAGGTATCGCCAGCCGACTTCGTTTCCCGGCAGGTTCCGCTCATCGGCGCCCTCGAATACCCGGACCACTACGACCTCGGGATGCCTCAGTACCAGATCACCACCGATGATCGGAAAGCCCTTGCGCTCGTTCGCGCTGAGCCGTCGGGTATCAGCGCCGACCGACTGACCAAAAAGCAGTCGGCCATTCTGGCCCGTCTCATGGACACCTATCTCGCCCGATTCCCCGAGGCCATCGCGGCGGGCTATCGCGCCCAGCTCGATGCCGACGGCCCGACGCAGATACATTTCGCGTGGGCCGGCGGAACGAGTCGCGGCGTTCCGCACTACTTCCGCGTTCAGACTCGTTCGCTGCTGATCGAACTCGTGAACTCGGTGGGCGACGGCAACCACATCCACTCGGTCATTCGCGACTTCGAGAATGACTTCGCACACGCCAGCATCGCCAAACACGACGCTGGGGTCGCCGAACACGGCAGCCATCTTTCGACGCGCACGACCTCCAGCGAGGGAACCGAACTGCGGCCAAACGACTGGTCGTGGTGAGGCGTGTTGGATGATCGCCAGCACCGGCCGGACGAGCGGCGAACCGCCGAAATCGTCACGATGTTAGTTGGTAGGGTGAGCGCATGAGCGCAATGTCGACCCCGACGCGCGCGCAGGTTCTCGCCAGCGAGATCGAGCAGCAGATCATCGATCGCCAGTTCAAGCCCGGCGAGCTGATCGGCACCATCGACACGCTCAAGGCGCAGTCCGGCTTCGCGAGGTCGACCGTGGGTGAGGCCATCCGGTTGCTGACCGATCGAGGCCTGGCGGAAATCCGACCGGGACGAGGCGGCGGCCTGTTTGCGACGGCAGCCGGTCCGGTGGTGCGCATTCGCCACACCCTGCTCGCGGTGACGGATGCGCCGGCTTCCGTCGCCGAGGCAGTCGCCGTACGCGAGGCTCTCGAGGTTCTGATCGACGTGGATGCCGCACAGCATCGCGGACCAGCCGACATCGCCGACATGAAGAAGCTGCTCGGCCGCCTCAACTCCGCCGCCGCGCGGGGAACGACGCAATTCCTGCTCGCCAACTGGGACCTTCACGACCGCATCGCGCTCATCTCGCCGAATCAGACCGCTTCCGCCCTGTACCTGTCCATGACTCGCTTCGTGCGCGAGCATGCGGTGGCCGCCACTCACGACGAGGCGCCCGAGTCGGCAACGGAATGGTTGAAGATCCGGCTCGACGCCCACGAGCAGCTCGTCGACGCAATCATTGACGGCGATGTCGCCAGGGTCAAGTTGGCTGTCGACGCGCACGCCGGACTTCTCACGACCGAATAGTGCGCGGTCCTACGACGGGCTCCAGCTGAACTGCGGCGTCTCACGGTTGAGGAACGCCTCGATGCCGATCCGCATATCCGGACTTTCGGTCATGGCATCCCGAGCGCTCGCCCACTCCTGTTCGAGCTCGTGCGCGTTCGCGGCCGTCAGGTTCACCAGCCGCTTCATGTAATACGTCGAGAATCGCGAACGGCTTCGTACGTCGTCGACAAGTGCGGTGCAGCGCGTCTCAAACTTGGCGGCGGGAACGGTCTCGGCGACCAGCCCGAGCTCCATCGCGCGAGCGGAGTCGAGCACGTCGGCGGTGAGCAGGATGTATTTCGCGTTCGCGTGCCCCACCTGGCGCACCAACCGTTCAATGCCGGCACGAGGGTACAGAATCCCGATCTTGGCTGGCGTGATCGCGAACACCGCGCGATCACTGGCGATGATGAAGTCGCAGGCGGAGGCAATCTGCCATCCTCCGCCCATGCAGACGCCGTCGACGAGTGCGATCGTGGGTTTGCTGAACGACGCGATCGCCTGGTCGGCGCGGCTCAGCTGATCGATTTCGGTGCCGTCATCCTGTTTGTCCATGATGACGGAGGTCAGATCGTTGATGGTCGCACCAGCAGAAAATGCATCGCCGGCACCGCGAAGAGTCACGACGGTGACGGCCGCATCAGCATCGAGTTCGGGCATCAGTTCCTGCAGCCGCAGGCACATCGAGCGGGTCAGCGCATTTCGCTGGCTGGGGTTGTCGATCATCACCGCAGCGACGCCGTCGTTAACCGTGACGCGGATCGAGCCGCTCGACGTTTGCTCAGCCATGACTCGCCGACGCAATGATGTGACCCGCGGTCTCGAGCGCCCGGATATCTGGGTCCGAGAATCCGAACTCGCGCAGCACCTCGGCGGTGTGTTCGCCCAGTTCGGGCGGCGGAGCTGAGATCTCGCTCGGCATTCCATCGAAGCTGAGCGGGCCTCGCAGCAGCGGGAGCTCGGACCCATCGCCACGTCGAGTTTGCTGCACTAGCTCAAGCGCCGCCACCTGCGGCGTGCGCAACGCTTGTGAGTAGTCGTAGATCGGGCCACACGGAATGCCCGCGCGACTGATCAGCGGCACCCAGTCCGCCGCGGGTCGTGTCGCAAGGGCCGCACCCACGATGCCGAGCAGTTCGGGCCGATTCGCCGTGCGCTTCGACCCGGTGGCGAACCGGGCGTCGGCTCCGGTATCCGGGATGCCGAGCAACTCGCAGAAGGCCACCCACTGCTTGTCGTTGCCCACGGCGATGTTGATCGGTTCGGTCGCTGTGGCGAAGGTGCCATAGGGCGTGATCGTTGGATGCTGGTTCCCCTGCGGCTGCGGAGTCTCGTGCAGGCTGAGAGCCCGCTGGCCCTGGAACACCGACAGGTTCAGTGCAGACTCCAGCAGCGAGGTTGAGACACTGCTCACGCCCTTGCCCTTGCCCTTGCCGACCAGCGCGGCAAGGATGCCGACCGCGAGAACGATCCCGGAGGTGATGTCAACAATCGGCACACCCACGCGCGATGCGGTCTCGGGGCTCGAGCCGGTAACGGACATCAGGCCGGACATCCCCTGCACGACCTGGTCGAGGCCGGCATCATCCTTCAGCGGTCCCCTGGTACCGAATCCGTTCACGGATGCGACGACGAGCCCAGGCTTCAGCTCGTCCAGATGCTGCTTCGTCAATCCGAGTTTCTCGAGCGTGCCGAGCTTGAAGTTCTCAACGAGGACATCTGCTCCGGCGATCAGCCTGTCGAGCACAGCGCGACCCTCCGGCGCGTAAAAGTCGATGCACACCGAACGTTTGTTGCGGTTCACCGAGTCGAAGTAGAGACTGTGGTCGCCCTCGAACGGCGGCCACTGCCGTGCGGTATCACCGCCATTGAGGCTCTCGACCTTGATAACCGCTGCTCCAAGATCTGCTAGCAGCGCCGTGCAGTATGGGCCCGCGAGAGCGCGGCTCAGATCGATGACGACGATCCCGGCCAGAGGCTTTATCACGAGAAACGACTCATTTGTGCCCGGTCACCGTCGCTGCCGAGGCCACCCGCTTGAGGCTCTCGATCCAGGACTCGATCTGCTCGGTGGGCACAGCAGCCGAGAGACCCGTCATACGAAGTGCCATGGGCGGCAATCCCTCTCTCTTGTCCATGAGCACCACGATGTTAGCGAGGTCGTAAGTCTTGCCCGGAACGAGATCCGGGGAGAAGAACGTGGCGAGCTCCGAGGTCGCGTGGCGAACTGCTCTCTCGTGGCGCGGCAGTCGATCCGACTGCTCGAACGCCGACAGTAACGCTTCGTGCTGCTGCACCGCCGCGGGCGTAGCAGTCAGAATCGAGTAGCCGAGGTCCCGGATCTTGTCGAGCACGGCGAGGTTGAGCGCGCGTCGCTCGTCGCTGGGGTCCTCTGCGCGCCCCAGCCAGTCATCGATTTCGTCCTCCGGAGCGTTGACCATGAATACCGCGCCAAACGGCGGGATCAGCGGCTGACGGTGCCCGAGCGGGAACGGCTCGGCGATGCTCGACTGGTTCGCCGCGAGCACCTGCACCGCATCCCAGCGGATCTTCGCGAGAACGCTGCAGTTGACTTCGTATTCGAGGCTCAGGTCCTCGACCTGCGAACGGATGGTCTCCGCGAGCTGAGCGGCCTGGATCAGCTCCGGGTCGGGGGCCGCAATGAACGACCCCGGGGAGAATCGCCCGTATCCACCCTGGAAGAACAACAGCGGAAGCGTCGACCGTTCGACCGCGAGGTCCCTGACGAGCCCCAGAACGATGTAGTGATCGCCGGCTTCGCGGATGTCCTCGAAGGTGCACTCGATCCATGACACGACGCCCTCGAGGATGGGTGCCCCGAGTGGACCCGCTCGCCAGCCCACATCATCGAACTTGCTGGCACCCGCGGTCGCAAACTTGCGGCAGAGCGCCTCCTGGTCGGACGCCAGCACATTGATGCAGAAGCTGCTCGCGGTTCGCATGAGGGCGAAGCTGCGCGAGTTGTTCGTCGGGAAGAACGCGACGAGCGGGGGATCGAGTGAGACGGATGAGAAGGTACCAACGACCATCCCCGCCGGGGTTCCGTCCGTCGCGATCGCCGTGACGACCGCGACACCGGTCGGGTAGTTTCCGAGGGTCTCCCGAAACAGGACGGGGTCGATATCAGTAGCCATGCGAACTAGCTCTCGCTCGATTCCTTTGCTGCGTTCTTGCGCTCACCCGCAGCGATCCACGGAGCCGGATCGAAATAGAACGGGCTGATCTCACAGATCTGGTCGCCGCGGAATCGGATCACTTCCGCCACCCGCAGAGGTCCCTCCTGCCCCTCCAGCGTGAAGTCGACGAGCTTCACGGCGAATTCCTCGCCGACCGTGGTCTCCAGAAACTCCAACTTGCCGAGCGGAATCGTCGAGGCGACCCGCGGGATCAACTCGCGAAAAGCGCCCTTGCCCCTGAAGGTACCGCCGAACGGCATGTAGGCCGGAGTCGTGATAACGAAGTCGTCCGTGAGGAGCTGCTCCGCCGCATCGCGGTCCCCCTGGGCGTTGAGCTTGTAGAACCTGCCGACGAGGTCGCGTCGCTCTTCTGCCGTCATGGTTTGAATCAAATCAATTCTCTGTAAAGATGTCAACGGTTATGATGGAATAGCCATCAACTCCTATCGCAGAGAGGCGACGAATTCGATGGATTCGACGAGCGCGTTCGCCGATCGGGTTGACGTCCTGGTCGTCGGCGCCGGGCCGGTCGGGCTCCTCACCGCGATCCTTCTCGGCCGCGATGGCTGGCGCGTTACGGTCGTGGAACGGTGGCCCGCTCGCTATCCGATGCCCCGCGCGTGCACCATCGACCACGAAGCCCTGCGTATCCTGCAGTCGGCCGGAGTCATGGACAGACACGGCGACTTGTTTGAGCCGTCGCGGGGTGAGCGAGGCGGTTATCAGATCCGCAATGGGGACGGCGTTCTGCTTCGCGCGATCAACTGGAACCGCCAGGCCGAGTCGGGCTGGCCAAACACAAACGGCTTCTACCAGCCGGACCTTGAGGAAGTTCTCGAGTCGATGGCCGCTGAACTCGATACGGTCGAACTGCGCCGCGGATGGTCGGCTCGAGCGATATCGCAGGATGCGGTCTCCGTGACCCTCGAGGTCGAGAACGTCGCCGATGCCCGAACCGAGAAGCTGCAAGGCAGCTGGCTCATCGGCGCAGACGGAGCGAATAGCGTCGTCCGCGATCTAATGGGCATCGACAGCGTCGATTCCGATTTTGAAGCGGATTGGCTCGTCATCGACTACGAGCCAATCGTGGATCGGCACTGGGATGCGTTCGTGACGCAGTACTGCGATCCGCGGCAGCCCGCGACCGCCGTCAACAGCGGACCGGGTCGGCGCCGATTCGAGTTCATGCGCCGCGAGGATGTGACGGCCGAGGAACTCGCGAAGCCGGAAACGGCCTGGCGACTCATGGAACCGTGGAGCGTCACGCCGGCCAACGCACGGCTCGAGCGGCATGCGGTCTATACCTTCCGGGGGCGGTGGGCGAGCGAGTGGCGCATGGGCCGCGTATTCCTGGCCGGTGATGCGGCGCACCTCATGCCGCCGTTCATGGGCCAGGGCCTGTGCTCGGGCCTTCGTGACGCGCGATCGCTCAGCTGGCGGCTGTCGATGGTTGCGCGCGGCCTCGCCGACGAGCGCATCCTTGACTCTTACGGCACCGAGCGCATCGCGCACGTGAGGGTCATCATCGACGAGGCAATCGCGCTCGGCCAGATCATCTGCGAGCAGGATGCCGCCCGAGCCGCACAGCGGGATGCGATCATGAGCGCGGAAGCCGCGGATCCGGCTGCACTCACCGTCGAGCCGCCGCATCCGAGGCTCGGGCAGCCGTCGATCACCTTCCCGGACGATCCGTGGGCAGGACGCCTCTCGTTGCAAGCCCGTGTCGAATCCCACGGGAACTCAGGCCTGTTCGACGACGTCGTGGGCGGCGGCTGGCAGCTCATCGGACTAGATGAGGATCCGATGGCGGATGTCGGGGTCGAGCTTCGCGACTGGTTCGAGGGGATTGGTGGGAAATCCGCGGCGGTCTCCAAGCGCGGTCGCGTGCGCGACCTCGATGGCGCCTATCGCGCCTGGTTCGAGGCCCGCGACTGCAGCGTGGTACTCGCACGGCCGGACTTCTACGTCTACGGCACCGGCGAGCCCGACGACGTGACCTGCCTGCTCCGAACGCTGCGCGACGACTTGCAGCCCTCGGCCCACCGCGACAAGGAAGGTGCACAACCATGACCATGCGAGTGACGAAAATCGAGAACGCCGAGCCGTTTCAGCCGGTCGATCACGACGGGGTCGGACCGGTTCGATTGCAGGGCGGGGAGACGATGCCGACCGAGAAGTTCACGGTCGTGCTGTCCCACTATCTGCCAGGCGCCATTGCACAGCTCGCTCCGCAGGTTGCGGAGACGGTGTACGTGCTGACCTCCGGCGAACTCGTGATGTCGGCGGACGGCACCGAGGCAACGCTCGGCGCCTTTGACTCCGTCCACTTCACTCCCGGCACGCTGCGCACGGTCGAAAACCGCACCCATCTTCCCGCGACGATGCTCGTGATCCGGGCAACGAGCTAGCGCTAAAACATATGAACGGTATAGTTCTTTTATTGCGGCGCGGGGATGCGCCGAAATCGGAGTTGGAATGCGGATCGTAGGTCTCAGAAAGCCCGGCGGCCCGGTTCTGGTTGGTGCGCTGAGCACCGAGGGAACCACGGCGACGGTCATCGCCGACCTTGCTACGTTCTGGGCAGCGCCGGCCACGCACCTCGCCAAAACTGCGACCGGAGTGGTGCTCAGCCTGGACGCCATCGAGCTCGTGCCGCCCGTTCCGCCTACTGCGCGCGTGATCTGCGTGGGACTCAACTATCTCGAGCACGTCCGCGAAGGCTCGTTCCGCGACACTGACCTGCCGGAGTTTCCGACTCTCTTTGCGCGCTGGACGGCCTCGCTGACGACTGGCGGCTCCGACATCCCGGTGCCGCCCGACGAGGATGGCCTCGATTGGGAAGGCGAGGTCGTCGCCTGGGTCGGCTCGACCCTCGTCGACGCGACGCCGGATGCTGCACTCGACGCGGTGCTCGGCTACTCAACCTTCAACGACGTCACGGCACGCGTCTCCCAGAAGAGAACGTCGCAGTGGATCATCGGGAAGAACGGCGACCGTTCCGGACCGCTCGGTCCAATGGTGCCCGCCGCCGAGGTCGGCGACCTGCGGGTCGGTCTTCGCATCCGGACCCGCGTAAACGGCGAGGTCGTGCAGGACGGCAGCACTACCCAGATGATCTACGGCGTCGGGGAGACCCTGTCCCTCATCTCCAGGAGCTTCACACTCCACCCGGGCGACCTGCTCGCGACGGGCACGCCGTCCGGAGTCGGGTACGCGCGCACACCGCCGTGGCTGTTGAAGCCGAATGATGTGGTCGAGGTCGAGATCGAGCGGCTCGGAGTCCTCACCAATCGCATCGTCGGCAACTCGCAGCGGCACGCGGACGCGCACCCGACCCCGGATGCTCCGACCCGAACCAGCACTAATTCCGACCATTCATAGACACCCCAAGGAATCACCATGAGCAACGATGCTGCCGTTTTTGTACCCTCCCTGCCTTTGGACGCGGCGACCGATCCGAGCCTGTTCATAGGGTTCGAGCCGGGCACTCGGGTGCTTCCGGCCGGCTACCAGACCACTCCCCAGTTCAAGCCGCTCCCGGTCGACATCGTGTTCGAAAAGGACACCGCGGTCACGCTGCGAGACGGCACGACGATCTACGTCGACATCCTTCGTCCCGCCGGCACCGAAAAGGTGCCGGTGATCATCGCGTGGAGCCCGTACGGAAAAAGCGGCGGCACGCATCCGCGCAACTGGGAGCTGTTCCAGCTGCTGGGAATTGACCAGAGCGAGCTGTCCGGGCTGGGCAAGTTCGAGGGACCGGATCCGGCATTCTGGTGCGCGAATGGATTTGCGATCTGTAATCCGGATTCCCGCGGCGCGTTTTATTCCGAGGGCGACATCTACGCGACCGGACGCGAAGAAGGCAGGGATGGCGCCGACCTGGTCGAATGGCTGGCCGAGCAGGACTGGTGCAACGGCAAGGTCGGCATGTGCGGCAACTCGTACCTCGCGCTCTCGCAGTGGTTCATCGCGGCCGAAGCGCCGTCGCATCTTGCCGCCATAGCTCCATGGGAAGGCTGGAGTGACACCTATCGCGATCTGGTTCTGCGGGGTGGCATGCCGGATCTGTCGTTCCCGGAGACCTGGACGTTCTCTTTCGTCGGCAGCACGCTGCGCGAGGACCTCGCCGAGGAGGCACGGCGCAATCCTTTGCTCGATGACTTCTGGAAGACCAAGGCTGCCCAGCTGGAGAACATCACGGCGCCCGCGTACATCGTTGCCAGCTACTCGAACCTGATCCACACGCTGGGTACGTTCAGGGGCTGGCGCAGGATCTCGTCGACCGAGAAGTGGCTGCGCATCCACAACATCATGGAATGGCCGGACTTCAACGAAGAGGCCAACAAGGAAGACCTGCGGCGGTTCTTCGCGCACTTCCTGAAGGGCGAGGCCAATGGATGGGCCGACACCCCTCGCGTCCGCTACTCGGTCATGGATCTCGAGGGTGGCGACAAGGTCAACATTGCCGCCACAGAATTCCCGCCGGCCCAGACGGCGAACACTCGCTACTATCTCGACGGCACGACGAACCAGCTCACGACGAGTGCGCCAGCGGCGGGAACCATTAGCTATGACGCTGAGGCCGAGGCCGCAGGCGTGAGCTTCACCATCCGGTTCGACACGGAAACCGAGCTGGTCGGATATCCGAAAGCCGGACTGTGGGTCGAGGCGGATGGTTCGGACGACATGGACCTGTTCGTCCTGCTTCAGAAGCTGGACGCGCAGGGCAACGTGCTCGAGCAGTTCAACGTGCCCAACCACTCCGAAGTCATGGACAACCTAACCCGCTCAGGGTCGGCAATCCTCAAGTACAAGGGCTCGAATGGCCGCCTGCGAGCTTCCCTGCGGCACCTCGATGAGAGCTACGCGACGGATGCCGTGCCCGCGCATACCTTCGATCGGGTGGAGAAGATTGCGCCTGGCGCGGTCGTTCCCGTCGAGATCGAGATGTTTCCGATCGGGCTGGCTTTTCATGCCGGCGAGCAGCTGCGATTCACGGTCGCGGGATTCAACGCGCTCGGTGGCGTCATGCCGAACCGCACGACGGTCGAACCGGAAAACCACGGCCGCCATGTCATCCACACGGGTGGATCTCAGGCGTCCTACGTTCAGCTTCCGGTCATGAGGTAGGCCAGAGCCAGGTCCTCGAGCTGATCGGCGAACTGACCCCAGCTGAGTCCGTCCTCGACTCCGATACCCTGCGACGCTCGATGCACTGTCGAGCCGGTGACCATCTGCTGTACGACGAGTACTGCGACACGTGGATCGGAGCGACGAACCTCGCCGAGGTGCGGGTGGACGGCCTCGAGAAACAGTCGGCGTCGCGTCGCGATCGCATCATGAACTCGAGGCGTGAGCGCGAGCGACGGCCCATACAGGTAGGGGAATGCCCTGTTGTTCGAAAGGTCGGCGACGGATGCCCGAACCAGCGCGCGCACCACGCCGGCGAGGGTCGGCTCGGCGGCGTTCAGCGCGGTTGCAAGGTCTTCCTGCATCCGCGTGAGCAGCTGGCTCCAGACCGCGTCCAGCAACTGGTCCCGACCCTCGAAACGTCGATAGATTGCGCCGATCGACACGTCCGCCTGTTCGGCAACCGCCGTCATCGTGAAGTCGTCGAACCCCTTGTCGGCAAGTACGCTCTCGGCCGCGCTGAGGACCTTTTGCAGCGCGCGCCTGCTGCGATCCTGTTGCGGTGGGCGGTAGGTCACCGCGGGCGATTCCACCCTGCCGAGCTTACTGATGGGGCCCCCGTCACTTAGAGCCGGACGCGCTCGAGCCGGATGCGCTTGACCCGAGTGCATTGAGATAACCGATCCGACCATCCCTGGCGTGATCGCGCAGCACGTTGGTTCCCATGTCGGGATTATGCGCGCGCTCGGGTGACGAGACCGCCGGGTTGCCGGTCCAGGACACCAGCCGGCACACTCGGTGTTTGATCCGCCAGCCGCGATCGGTTCGAACGAGTTCGTCGTCGTACCAGCCCGTTCCGGTCCAGTTCGGGTCTTCGCCCGCGGCCTTGCGCACGAGCAGCCAGACGCCATAGCTGAACGCCCAGGCGCGATCGCCGTCGATATGCACGAGCTCGCTCGACATCGTGTGCTGGTGATTGTCGAGCTGCTCGTGGAAATCCTTGAAGGCGGCGACCAGCACCGGAAGACCTACCCACTCGGTTCCGGCCGGGCCGAACTCGGCGACGACGTCATCCGCGAAGATCTGATCGAACAGGTCCCAGCGGTGCGCGTCGAGAGCGAGGCCGTAGAGATTGATGATCTCCGAAATCTGCGCCTTGTCCGATTCGGCGGTGGTCGTGCTGTTCATGGTCGTGCCTTCCAGGTGTGTTCGGTTACTCGGTAGTCGGTCCACGCGGGCGTCATGTTGCGGCCTTGGCGGACGCAACGCCGAACCGGTCGAGCGTCGTAATGCCCTCGGCCTGAAGCGGTTGGAGCCCCGCCATGAGACGACCGTGGTTCTCGGCGAGCGCCTCCAGGTTCAGCGCCCCGTGAAGCGTGACGATGCGAGCGTCGCGCCACGCGCGCTGGATCGGCTCGAAGTCCATGATCGCCGTGGAACCCGAGTTGCGTTGCACCAGCTCGATCGCTTCGGCGCACCACTTCGCGGCATACGCCGTCTCGACCAGGACGCGAGCGCTGAACCTCTGCAGGTACGCCGGATCAACGCTTTCGCCTGCGGCGAGGACTCTGCCGAGGCGGTCGGTTTCTTCCGCGTTCGCCCGCGTCATGAGTTCGGCTGAGCGCAGCTTCGAGTGCACCTCCGACAGCATTAGATGGGTCAGGGGCGCCTCGAGCTGATTCGTATACGTGGTGCCGCGAATCGGACGGCCAGCGGAACGCTCGATGAAACGTTCGAGTGCACCTTTCGCGATACCGATCGACATCCCCGCCATCGTGCTGAACGCCCAGCCAAGCGTCGGCGCCTTCCAGAGCGAGCCCGCCAAGCCGCTCTCCAGCTTCCCCGAGAGGATTTCGCTGAACACGACGCCGCGATGCTCGGGAACGAGGATCTCGTCCTCGGTCAGCGTCAGGGACACGCTTCCGGTTCCACGCATTCCGGCAACGTGCCAGTCATCGAGAAAGTTGAGGTTCTCAACCGGCATCTGCACGCCCACCAGGTACGGCCCGTTTCCGTCGTCGGCGATGCATCCGAGGTTTGTGAACGGTGCCCACAGGGAGTCGCTGGCGAAGGTCCACGGACCGCCAGAGACGACCCAGCCGTCCTCGACACGCTTGACCTTCCCGCGTGAAGCGGGGAAGTGACTCGAGCCAGCCACCCGCGGCCCTGTCCACTTCGGGCCGTAAACCTCTTCGATAACGCGCTTGCCACATCCGGCGGGAATCCAATTCGTGGATGCGCCGGCCCAGACGGCCCAGCCGCACGATCCGTCCCATTGGGAAACCTCTGCCACGATCTCGAACTGCTCGAGCACGGTGAGCTCAAGACCGCCGTACTCACGTGGGCTGCCGATGTCGAACGCTCCGGTCGCCGCGAGGTCCGCGATGGTTTCATCGGATAGACGGCCCGCGCTTTCGGCCTCCGGCGCGCGTTCTCGCAGGGTCGGACCCAGAGCGCGAATCTTCTCAAGTACCGCTTCGGCCGGGGCAGCGGTCTCGGTAGTCGTGTTTGGCATTCGTCGTTTCTCCAGTCGTGCGGTCAGTGCGTCTTCGACGCGTCCGTGGATTTTTGCGGCGCGATGGGTCGCCGCCGTGGAGTGGTGTGGGCCCAGAGCTCCAGTCGGGGGAGCGTCTGGCGCCCGACGAGGTACGCGACCATCGCGCCGCTGTCCCGCTCCGTTCCCACCGGGAGCGAGCTAGGCGCGGATGAGTGGAAGCTGGACATAGCTCTCGTGCGCCGGCCCCGTGTAGACGGCATTCGTCGCACCAACGTGGTAACTCTCGTTATAGGAACGCATAGGCAGGCCGGCTGGCGAAATCGGCTGGATGTCGATCCGCAGGCGACATCCTTTCCGAATCAGCGCTGAGCTCGGATTAAGCCCCAACTCCAGGTTCACTACGTCGCCGGGTTTCAGCGGCGCGTAGTCGACCTTGGTGTGAGATTGCACCGGCCAGTAGTCGGTCGTACGGGCCTCGTCGAGCTTGCGATGTGAAACCTTCAGCGAACCGAAGCCCACCGGATGTGGATTGTTCGGATCCATTGGCAGCACCGCGGCCTCATAGCGAATCTCGCGATCGTCCTCGTCGATGACGCGCAACGAAACATGGATGTCCATGTCTGTGCTGGTCGAGGATACCCAGAGCCCGGTCTTCATGTAGCCGATCATGGTCATGTCTTCGGTCATGGGATCGCTGATGAACGAGATCCCGGTGGACCAGCGCGGTGTTCCCCCAACCCGCATCGTGGGCGCCGGGATCGGGATGCCGAGTTCGAGGTGAGCGTCATAGCTCGCGCTGTGTTCCTCGGTCGGTGGCGTCGCTGACAGACGGAACACTTCGCGTTCGTGCTCGCCGCCCGTCCAGCCGGACGGCGTCGCATCGAGGTAGTAGCGCACGTAGTCGGTGCGCGGGATCGGCCACTCCGGCTCGAGCATCGTGTAGAACGACGCATTGCCGGTGCGTACCTGGATGCGCACGGCCGGCTCATCCATGATCCCGTTCTCAATGCCCTTCAACCAGTAGTCGAAGAAACGCAGGTGATCGGCGACTGTGGGCGCGGCATAGGAGTTCGCGAACCACGCGTCGATGAAGTCGAACCTGCGGGCTTTCGCATTGACGGAATGGATGTAGGTTTCGGTGCTGCCGAGCTGATGCAACACCGCGCCGCTTTGCGAGCCGACGATCCACACCGGGGCAGTGATCTTCTCGAGCTCCGGGGTCATGAACGTCGTCGCGTGCGAGCCGTAGATGGCCGGGTCATTGAACTCGTGCGCCTTCACGTTGGACATCCAGTCGACCTCGCGGCGCTCGCCGCAGGAGTTACCGTGCGTCAGGATGTTGTGCCACCAGGTCCAGAATCCCTCCGAGAAGAGTCCGCCACCGTACAGGTACTCGTTGTACGAATCGGCATCGGTGCCCTGCGCGATCATCGCCTTGAGGTGTGGCGGCTGAAGACTGGCGACGTTGTGCTGAGACATGGCGTAATAGGACATTCCCCACAGACCGACATTGCCGTTTGCCCACGGCTGTTGGGCTGCCCACTCGATTGCGTCGTAGAAGTCCTCGGCTTCCTGCCGACCGAGTGGTGCCTGCACGCCAGGGCTCTTGCCGACGCCGCGCGCATCCACCCGAATGGTCACGTAGCCGTTCGGTACCCAGTCGGACGGGTTGACGGTCTCGTGATTCTCGTACTGCAGGCCGTCCGGGTTGCCCGAGAAGAAGCGATCTTCTGAGGCCTCCTTGCGCAGCGCATCATCCTCGTCGCAGATCGCACCGTGGTCGAACGCCTTGCCGTAGTCGCCGAAATTCATGATCACCGGATGACGATCCTCATCCGCGGGTCGGAACACATCGGCGTACACGAAGGATCCGTCGCGCAGCGGGATCTTCACATCGGTTGACTTCAGGATGCCGCGGACATTCCGGCGCAGCTCGTTTCGCGCCGCCGCGGGATCCCGCAGCGTCCGGGGAGTGTTTGACGTGAACACTCCGGGCGCGGCGTTGAGCGCCTCAAGCAGACCGACCACCCGAGGGTCGGCAGCAAATCCCAGTTCCGGCGGCTCCTTGCTGAACAATTGATCGAAGTCGATTGAGCCGCCCCCAAAGACGTCGTGGGTGGCGGGCGCGATCGTCACGCCGTTTTCGATGTCTCCGTCGGAATCGACCGCCTGAACGAGCCGAGCCAGATTTGTGGCTCCTGCATCGTGGAGCCTGTCGATGTTCCCGGCGACGCGGGGGACCAGTTGCGCGAGGTTCATCCGCGAAGCCCCGGGTGCTGCCCCGAGTGTCACTCGACCGATAAGGAAGGTGACCGCCTCGCCGGCCCGGTAGTGGAATTCGCCGCGTTTATTGGTCAGACCACTCGTCGTGGGCGTCTGGTACTTCAACCCGATCACGGGTCCGGCGAATACGCCGATAAGGAGTTGCTGATCGGGGGTCGGGGAGCTCTTGGACATGAGTTGTGCCACCTTGTATCACTTCGTCGTGACTGCGCGATCGGGGAATCGCGCAATATGCGAATGCGAATTCGCTTTCATGAAGTGTAGGGGGAGCGGTTGGCTCCGTCAAGAACTCCGCGGCGTTCGCGCCCTGCAGCGGTGCGCGTCCGCGAGGTGAGTTCAGCGGGCCGGGAATTGAGTAACGATTCCCCTGTTCGTCCTCGAACCCGCCTTAATAAACTGACCGCATGTCACTAGTAGACCCCGCTGCCCGTACCCGACGCCTGAGCACGATGATCGAACCAATTGCCTGGGTGCTCGCACTTCTGGCGCTCGCCACGTCGCCGCTCCTC
This sequence comes from Galbitalea sp., assembly GCA_036266835.1. Taxonomy (GTDB): domain Bacteria; phylum Actinomycetota; class Actinomycetes; order Actinomycetales; family Microbacteriaceae; genus Galbitalea. Next base: position 64,488 of record DATAXD010000040.1, read on the forward strand.
GTCTGGATCGTCGACCTTCAGACCACCAACGACGCCCAGGTTGGAGCGTGGGTCGCCTGCATGTTCTCCTACATCATCGCCTGCGTGGTGTTCGGGCTCGTGCTGTACTACTCGGCATCGCACCGCAACCCGCTCGGAATGGCGGCGTACATCGTCGCGTACGTCGCGGGGCTCGTCCTGATCCTTGGCGCGGTGCGCGACCCGCACACCGGACTGCCGGACGGGCTGATTCCGGCGCTCGTGATCTGGGCAGTCGCTGCGGTGTTGCTTGGCATCTACATCTCCCACCGCACAGCCGGACGCGCGACCATGGAGAACGGCGTCGAGACGACGGCGACCGTCACGCAGGCTGGCGTCAACGGGATGATCAACTACGTGACGCACTGGCGCCTGACGCTGAAGTTCAAGGATCAACAGGGCAACGACCGCTGGTTCCACCTCGGACGCACCGGGTACGGCTATACGGTCGGCCAGACGTTCAAGATCAAGTACAACCCGCAGCATCCGGGCAGCAGACGAGGGATCGTCGTTCTCGAACCCGACCAGTTCAACTAGGGCGACGTCAGCTGGCGCCAGCGACGACGTCCAGCAATTGCGTGCCGTATGACTCGAGCTTCTTGTCGCCGATCCCGCTGATGCTCGCCAGCTCAACCAGCGTTCGCGGCGTCGACAGCGCGATGCCCCGAAGCGTGGCGTCTCCGAAGATGATGTACGCCGGCACCGCCTGCTCTCGCGCGACACCGGCGCGCCACTCACGCAGCTTCTCGAAGAGCGGAGCCGCCTCGACCGGAAGCGTCGCCGCGACCGGCGACTTACGCGCCGCCTTCGCCGCCCGCTCCGGCTCACGACGCAGCTGCACCCGGCGCGATCCGTCAAGCACGGCGGCACTCGCCTCCGTGAGCACCAGCGTGCCGTAGCCATCGGCGTTAACTCCGAGCAGGCCCTGCGCGAGCAGCTGTCTGACCACTCCGCGCCACTCCTGTTCGCTCAGCTCGCCGCCAATGCCGAACGTCGAAATCGAATCGTGGCGCTGCTGCTCGACCCGGGTGTTCCGCTTGCCCAGCAGGATGTCGATGATGTGCTGCGCGCCGAATTTCTGGTCTCGCTCGCGAGCGAGCCGGACGACGGTCGACAGGAGCTTCTGCGCCGGAATTGTTCCGTCCCAGCCCTCGGGCGGATTGAGGCAGGTGTCGCAGTTGCCGCACGGCTGGGACTTCTCATCGAAATAGCCGAGGAGTTGCACACGACGACACTCGAGCGTTTCGCACAGGGCGAGCATTGCGTCGAGGTGCTGCGACAACCGGATGCGGTGGGCACGATCACCCTCAGAGGTGTCGATCATTCGCCGCTGCTGCACGACATCCTGCAGTCCATAGGCGAGCCAGGCCGTCGATGGCAACCCGTCGCGGCCAGCTCGACCCGTCTCCTGGTAATAGCCCTCCACGCTCTTCGGCAGGTCGAGGTGAGCGACGAATCGCACATCCGGCTTGTCGATCCCCATGCCGAACGCGATGGTCGCGACCATGACCATGGCGTCCTCGCGCAGGAACCGCGCCTGGTTGCGCGCCCGAGTCTGCGCATCCAGTCCGGCGTGATACGGAAGCGCGGTGATGCCGTTCTCGAGGAGAAACTCAGCGGTCTTCTCGACGGATGCGCGAGACAGGCAGTACACGATGCCGGAATCGCCGGCGTGCTCACTTCGAATCAGCGCGAGCAGCTGCTGCAGCGGCTGGCTCTTCGGCTCGATGCGGTACTGGATGTTCGGCCGGTCGAAACTCGATACAAACTGGGCCGCGCTTCCCAGATCGAGGCGACGCACGATCTCCTGGTGCGTCTGCTTCGTCGCCGTCGCGGTGAGTGCGATGCGGGGAACATCCGGCCAGCGCTCGTGCAGCATCGAAAGCTGGAGGTAGTCCGGCCTGAAATCGTGCCCCCACTGCGAAACGCAATGCGCCTCGTCGATCGCGAACAGCGCTATCGTGCCGCGATCCAGCAACTCGGCCGTGGCATCCATGCGCAAACGCTCGGGGGCGAGGTAGAGCAGGTCGAGTTGGCCGCCGAGGAATGCCGTTTCGACTCGGGCACGCTCGACCGCGTTTTGCGTGGAGTTCAGGAAGGCCGCACGCACCCCGACCGCTTTGAGCGCATCCACCTGATCCTGCATGAGCGCGATCAGGGGCGAGATCACCACGCCGGTGCCGCGGCGAATAAGAGCCGGGATCTGATAACACAGCGACTTGCCGCCGCCGGTCGGCATGAGGACCAGCGCGTCGCCGCCGCCAATGACCTGCCGGATGATCTCGGCCTGCTGACCGCGGAAGCTGTCGTATCCGAATACCCGGTGCAGGATGCCGAGCGCCTCCGCATCGGCGGTCGTTGGCGCTTCAGTCGTTGTCATGGTGTCAGAGAACCCTTACGCCAGGCGTCGATCTCATGCGCGTCGGGGGCACGCCATCGGTGGGACACAGCTTCACGCTAGTCGCTGGTGCGACTCGTTTTGGCTCCGTCGCGCGGTTCGATCGGAATCAGCCGAAACAGTGGTACGCCTCGCTGCGTCACGATGATTTTCGTCCCTGTTCTCCGCGAGTTTCCCGAGGGCCGAGAATGAGCGCGAGCCTCCGAAATGCTCACGACCCGCGGGGAACGTGATTGCGGGTTCATTGCTCAATTGTGGGAGGTGCGGCAGACAACACGGTCGAGTTATCAACAATCAGCCGACGCCGTCGTACGCCTCACGGAGCCAGCCGATCAACTGGCCGTCGACTTCCGCTCCGTCGAGAAGCCGGACCCGGTGCGTGACCATCGCATTCCAGGTTCCGGATGCCGCGAGCCGGTCGGTCACCGGCTCGCCCTTGAGCTTGAGCCCGACATCCATGCGCGCCGCGGTCGTCGCAACGACGGCGAACTTCTTGGCCGCGCGTACGAGGCCGATGTAGGTGTCGGTTGGCTGGAGGGAGACATCGGGTCCGAATTTCATGACGACCGCCATGAGCTCGTCCCAGGTCAGCCGCCACTTGGACTTCGGGCCCGCGAAGAACTTGTCGATCGCATCGCTGATCGTCGGCTGTCCGTCGAGACGTCCACGGAAAACGCTGACGAGCGCCATCGCGTGACCGCGACCGAGTCCGTAGTCGGCGTCAAGCCACGCGATGATCGGACCGGCCGGAACGCCCTCGGTCAGGAGGCCCTTATCGCGCGCGACAACAATGAAGTCCTCCGGCGTCATGCCGGTCTTCTCCTTGATCGTGTCGAGGTAGGCCTGGAAGCTCATGCCTCTAACTTAACCGGGGGCGGTCCGAGTCAGCGGGACTTCTTCAGGGACTTCTCCGGGGTCGGCGCAGTACCGGATGCGCGCTGCTTGCGGTAGTACTCCCGCGCCTCGTTCTGGCGCTCGAGTTCGATGCCCGTCGCGATCGTCGCGCGCAGGTGCTCGGGTGCATAACCGAACGCATCCACGAGGTCCTGCGCGTGCGGACGAACCCTCGCGATTAGACGATCGAGATACGCCGTCACCGCTTGCGCGCGCTGCGGCGAAAGCCGACCGTTGATCAGGTACCAGGCCAGATGCTTCTCGAGCAGCCCGAGCCCGAAGATGTCCCTCAGCCAGACGAGCACCTGGCGCGTGCGCTCGTCCGTCGAGTTCTCGACTCCGCGGGTGAATGCCTCCCACTGCAGAAGCTCACCGTGAGCGCGAGCCGCCTCGATGAGTTCATTCTGCTGCGAGTTGAAGAGTGCCGCCGCCGCCTTCTTCGACAGTTTCGATGCGGGCCGCAGTCGGGCCGCCAGTTCGGCAACCATGCTTTCCACGCGATCCGTGAGCAGCAGGCGCTGCGTCTCGGCGTCGCGTAGTTCGGAAATACTGCGGGCGGTCGAACCAAAGTCCCGCATCCGCTGTCCGAGGATCCGTAGTCCGGCGCCGTGGTAGGCCTTCGCTGCACCCTGCGCAACTGCGTAGCGAGCCAGCGCTGCGGAATCCGCGCCCTTGAACTGCTTCGCGTAGTCGCCGAGCAGGCGTTTCGCGACGAGCTGCAGGAGCACGTTGTTGTCGCCCTCAAACGTCACGTAGATGTCGAGGTCGGCACGAAGTCCGGTAAGCCGATTCTCGGTAATGAATCCCGCACCACCGCACGCTTCGCGAGCTTCCTGCAGGATGTCGAGGGCAGCCCAGGTCGAGAGGGGCTTCAGCGAGGCCGCGAGGGTCTCGAGGTCCTCGCGGTCCGCATCCGTGTCGGCCTTGCCGCTGAACACCGCGTCGAACTTGACGAGGAATTCGTCATGAGCGAAGTTCATCGCGTACGCGGTCGCGAGACGCGGTATGAGACGACGCTGGTGCCGCTGGTAGTCGAGGATGACTTCTTCCTCAGTGTCGCTGCCGGCGGTGAACTGGCGGCGCTGGTTGCCGTAGGTGATCGCGATCTTCAGCGCCATCGCCGAGACGGCTGCGGCAGCGCCATCTAGCGAAACCCGGCCCTGCACGAGCGTGCCAAGCATGGTGAAGAAGCGGCGTCCGGGGCTGTCGATGGGCGACGAGTAGCTGCCGTCCTCGGCCACGTCGCCGTACTTGTTGAGGAGGTTGGTTCGAGGCACGTGCACATCGGTGAAGTGCAGCCGGCCGTTGTCGATGCCGTTGAGACCACCCTTGGGGCCGTCGTCCTCACCGCCGATGCCGGGAAGGTAGTTGCCGGCGTCATCGCGGATGGGAACGTAGAAGCAGTGCACTCCGTGGTTGACACCATCAGTGATCAGCTGCGCGAAGACGGTCGCCGCCTTGCCATGCTGTCCCGCGTTGCCGAGGTATTCCTTCCAGGCTGCGCGAAATGGAGTGTTGATGACAAATTCCTGCGTCTTCGGGTCATAGGTAGCGGTCGTGGCGACGGCTGCCACATCCGAACCGTGTCCCGTCTCGGTCATCGCGAACGCGCCAGGAATCTTCAGGCTCATGATGTCGGGCAGGAAGCGGTCGTGCTGCGGCGCGGTGCCGAGCTGCAGGACTGCGGATGCGAACAGGCCCCACTGGACGCCCGACTTGATCTGCAAGGACGGGTCGGCGGTGACGAGCTCCTCGAACCCGGCGATGTTGCCGCCGTTGTTCTCTTCGCCACCAAGACGCTTCGGAAACGCGCGCTGAACCGCACGGCGTTCGACCAGGATGTGCATCTGGTCAAGGGTGCGCGCCCGCTGGTCGGCCAGCTTCAGATCCGGGACGTTGTGCAGCGCGGGGTCCTTCGACAGTTCGCGCGCGGCGAGCCGAACATCCTTCCAGGTGCCGAGCAATTGGTCGGCGAGACTCGGGATGTCGACGGAGGCGTTGGATTCGCCGGGTGCCGTGCGCGACAGCTGCGCGTCGACTTCTGCATCGACGCTGGACGCGGGCTTCGCACCCGCGACTACGGAATCTCGCTTCGCCTTCTCGCGCGGGGCGACGTCAACCATTGCTACTCCTCGTTGGAACCGATCCTGACGCTCCCAACGGTAGGCATCCTCACGAGAAAGCCGCAATCCATGCGCGTGAAGCTACAAAACTGCTTTCGTGCTGCTGGCGCCCGTGTGTGCCTATCGGCAATCGACGTCGCGCCGGAAAGGGAATACTGGATAACCATGCTTCCCCTCGTCGTCCTGGTCGGGATGCTCAGCGCGCTGGTCTTCGGATCCGCCGACTTCCTGGGTGGGCTTGCCACCAAGCGCATCAGCCCGCTGCGTGTCACGGCGATCGCCGCCGCAGTCGGGCTGGTTGTGCTGCTTATCGCGTACCCGCTCGTCGGCGGCGCGTGGTCGTGGAGTGCGGTCCTGTTCGGCGGGCTCTCGGGAGTGAGCGGCGCGCTGGCGATCTCGCTGCTCTACGCGTGTCTGGCCATCGGGCCGATGAGCATCCTGTCTCCTGTGACCGCGGTGGTGTCGGCGATCGTGCCCGCCGCTATTGGAATTTTCGTCCGCGGCGATCACTTCGGGCCGCTGGGCTACATCGCGATCAGCCTCGCGCTCGTGGCCATCGTGCTGGTTGGCTTTGTGCGCGACCCCCGTGCCGTGCGCCCGACCGTTCGTGCCCTGATCATGGCCGTCGGCTCGGGAACCTGCATCGGGCTGTTCCTGGTCATCATCGACCTCACGCCGACGAACTCCGGGCTGGTCCCGCTCATCGCGAATCGCGCTGTCAACGGGCTCATCATGTTTGCGACCGTCGGTGTCGTCGCGCTACTCGCACGTCGACGCGAGCGCCTGAACCCGGCGATGACACCGACCGGTGCGCGGGGCGGCGGATGGCGTCCCGGCATCCGCCTCGCGATCGCCTGCGGTGTCGTGGATGCGATCGCCAACTGCGGTCTGCTGCTCGGCATCCGGATCGGCGACCTGAGCGTCATCGCGGTTCTCACGGCCCTATATCCGGCTGGCACGATCATCCTCGCGGCGGTGGTTCTGCGCGAAAGGATTGCGATCGTGCAGTACATCGGACTCGCCCTGGCGATCGGCGCGGGTGCCCTGCTCGCACTCGACTGACGTACCAGCGGTCGCACTGGCGCCTTCGTCGCGCGGTATATAGTTAACACACATCAACTAATTTCGGCGGCTATGGTGACGCCCAAAATCGAGAGGCCGTTCGATTGGCTGACAAGGCTGCCCGCAAGGGCGCATTCCACAAGGATCACCCGCGCTATAAGTGGGTCGCGCTGAGCAACACGACACTCGGAATGCTCATGGCCACCATCAACGGCTCCATCGTGCTGATCTCGCTGCCCTCGATCTTCAAGGGCATCAAGATCAATCCGCTCGATCCGGGCAACACGAGCTACCTGCTGTGGATCCTGATGGGTTACTTTCTCGTCACTGCGGTGCTCGTCGTTTGCTTTGGCCGTCTCGGCGATATCTACGGGCGCGTCCGGATTTACAACCTCGGGTTCGTGGTCTTCACCGTTGCCGCGATCGCGCTGAGCTTCGATCCATTCACCGGCGGTAGCGGCGCCCTCTGGCTGATCGGCTGGCGCATCATCCAGGCCGTTGGCGGATCGATGTTGTTCGCCAACTCGACCGCGATCCTCACGGATGCCTTCCCCGCGAACCGCAGAGGATTCGCCATCGGTCTCAACCAGGTCGCCGCGATCGCCGGAACATTCCTCGGGCTCATCATCGGTGGCATTCTGGCATCCGTCGACTGGCACCTGGTCTTCATCGTGAGCGTTCCATTCGGCCTGATCGGCACGATCTGGGCGTATGTCTCCCTGCACGAGGTCGGCGCTCGCGACCCCAACGGCAAGATCGACTGGCCCGGCAACTTCATCTTCGCGATCGGGCTGCTGGCCCTGCTCGTCGGAATCACCTACGGCATCCAACCGTACGGATCCTCGTCGACCGGCTGGAACAACCCGTGGGTACTCGCCGGAATCATCGGTGGGATTGTGCTGCTCGTCGGCTTCGTGTTCTTCGAGCTGCGCGTGAAGCAGCCGCTCTTCAACATCCGGCTGTTCAAAATTCGCGCATTCGCATTCGGCAATCTCGCCGGCCTTGTTGCGTCAATCGGACGAGGCGGGCTCCAGTTCATGCTCATCATCTGGCTGCAGGGGATCTGGCTGCCGCTGCACGGCTACTCCTACACGAGCACGCCATTCTGGGCCGGCATCTACCTGCTGCCGTTGACCGTGGGCTTCCTCGTATCCGGGCCCATCTCGGGAACGCTCTCGGATCGCTTCGGCCAGCGATTGTTCGCGACCATCGGGCTGATGCTCGTCGGCGTCACGTTCATCGCCCTGCTGTTCATCCCGGTGAACTTCAACTACTGGGAGTTCTCGATCCTGACCTTCCTGAACGGAATCGGCTCGGGCATGTTTGCGGCGCCTAACCGAACGTCGATAATGAACAGCGTTCCCGCGAGCCAGCGAGGGGCGGCATCCGGAATGACCGGCTCGTTCCAGAACGCCGGAAACTCGCTGTCGATCGGTATCTTCTTCTCGCTGATGATCGCGGGACTCGCGACGACCCTGCCGAACGCACTGCTCAAGGGTCTCACCGCGCACGGCGTCTCTCACCTGGCTGCGCAGGGTGCGGCGAATTTGCCACCGGTGGGTAGCCTCTTCGCTGCGTTCCTGGGCTACAACCCGGTCGCGAGCCTCCTTGGGCCGAAGGTTCTCGCCGCGATTTCTCCTGCGAACGCCGCGACCCTCACCGGCAAGGGCTTCTTCCCCGAACTGATCTCCTCGCCGTTCCATTCCGGCCTGATCATTGTCTTCGTGACAGCCGCCATCTTGTCAGTGGTCGGCGCGATCGCTTCCGTCGCCGCCGGCGCCAAGTATCTCCACGTCGACACCACCCCGGTCACGACCGTCGACCGGGACGAGACTCTGGTCGCCGCCGAGCTGAGCGATGTCTGAGCAGAGCGCCGACGCCGTTGCGGCGCTCCGCACGGTTCCGGAATCTACTGCGGCGCGGTTGTCGCTCATCGTGGGTCGGCTGAACCGGAAACTCGCTCTCGCGCCGGGCGGACTCAGTCACGGACTGCTGATGTCGCTCGCGACGGTTGCCAAACGAGGACCCTTGCGGCTCGCGGAACTCGCGGCCGCCGAGCAGGTGTCCGCCCCAAGCGTGACGCGAACCGTCGCAGAACTCGAGGCGCGCGGCCTCGTCCAGAGGAGCGTCGATCCGGATGACGGCCGCGCGTTCCGGGTCGAGGCGACACCGGCGGGGCTCGATGCCATCCTGAGAGCGCGCGCCGCCCGTGCCGAGGTGCTCGCGAACCTGCTGAGCGGCCTCGACGCATCCGAAATCGCAACCGTCGAGGCCGCGCTGCCGGCTCTGGAGCGCGCGCTGAACCTGGACTAGGCCTACTTCTTCGATGCCGGCGACGACATCAGCCTTGCGTGCAACTCCGTCGTCAGCTGGTGGATCTGCTTGGTGAGCTCGGTGTTGGTCGCGAGTTCCTGCTCCTGCGACACGAAGTCGTGGTCGGCCTTGGCCTGGGCGAACGACGCCTGCCTGTTCTGACCGATCATGACGAAGGTCGACAGGAAGATCGCCTCGAGCGACACCACGAGGGTGAGCGTCGGCCAGGGCGATTTTTCGAACCAGATCATCCATGCCGCAAACAGCAGGATGTGCACGTAGACAAACGCCATTGATCCCGCGAACGCGGTGATGGCATCCGCCACTCGCAACTGGACGTTCGCAGCCCGCTTTTCGGCTTCCTGAACGACTACCGTCGTGTGAAGGTTTTTGTGACTGACGATGTTGCTCGGTACGGTGTGCACGCCGATGATGCCGTGCCTCTTCTTGGCGGTCGCCGGGGTCTTTGTTGGGGCGCTGGACATGGAGGCTCCTTCTGGTCAGAACCATGATGCCAGCGAGTGGCGCCCGCGGTTACTCAACTATGGGCGCGGCGAATACTCATCTTTGCTGCTCTCGTTATTCAGGAGGTGATGGGGGAAGTGTGACGGATGCGGACTGCAGAGGTCCTGCAACGGGACTCTGCCCACATCCGCCCCACCAACTCCTGAATTGGGAGAGCAGGTTAGAGCGCTGCGAGGTCAGCCAGCAGTGCGTCGCCGGGAGCGACGCTGTCAACCTCGGCTTCGATTTCGGCCCGGTCGAGCAGCTCTTCCATACGCCGACGACGGTTGCGCGGAATCAGCGTCACCACCGTGCCCTGCTTACCAGCGCGACCGGTCCGGCCCGCGCGATGCAGATAGGTCTTGTACTCCTCCGGCGCGTCGGCCTGGATGACCAGCGAAATGTCGTCGACGTGGATGCCGCGGGCCGCAACATCCGTCGCGACCAGCACCTTGACCCGACCACTGGTGAGCAGCGATAGATTCCGGGTGCGACGCGACTGGTTGAGGTCACCGTGGAGGCTAGTGGCTGGAATGCCAGCGTCGTCGAGCAGGTCGGACAGCTCCTCGGCGAAGGCGCGCGTGCGCGTGAACACCAGAGTTTTGCCCTCGCCGGCGGAGAGCTCTTCGATGATGCGGCGCTTGTCGCGCTGTTCGATGAGCAGGATCCGGTGATCGATCATGGACGACGCCTGGTCTTCGCCCGCAACCTCGTGCACGGTCGGTGTGTCCAGGTATTCATCGACGAGCGTCGCGACGCCCTTATCGAGCGTGGCCGAGAACAGCAGTCGCTGACCGCCCGGCTTCGTCTGGTCGAGGATGCGCTGAACGGGCTCCAGAAACCCGAGATCGCACATGTGGTCGGCTTCGTCGAGCACCGTGATGGTGATCTCACTGAGGTCGAGACGGCCCTGCTCAATCAGATCTTCGATTCGGCCAGGCGTGCCGATGATGATGTCGACGCCGCGCTGCAGCGCCCCGACCTGGCGGTGCTGGGGCACGCCGCCGTAGATCTGGGTGGTGAAGAGCCCGACACTGCGCGCGATTGGCTGTACCGTGCGATCGATCTGGAGTGCGAGCTCGCGCGTCGGCGCGAGGATGAGCGCGCGCGGCTTGCGGCCGAGTTGGCGCTTCTTGCCGCCGTTGTTCTCCATTAGGCGCTCGACCAGGGGGGCGCCGAACGCGATGGTCTTACCTGAGCCGGTCTTGCCACGGCCCAGCACATCGCGACCGGCGAGCACATCCGGGATCGTGGCGGCCTGGATCGGGAACGGCGACTCGGCACCCAGCTCGATCAGCTCGCGAACGATGTTCGTTCCGAGGCCGAGGTCGGCGAAAGTGATCCCCTCGACATCCCGGGCCTGAATGGCGTCCGCTTCGAGGCGCTCGAGCACGACGTCATCGGTCGGGGCATATCGCGGCCTGTCGGAGGTCGACGACGTGGGCGCAAAAGTCCGCTTTGCGGGATAGAAATCGCTGTCACGACGCTGCGGTCGCTCGTCGCCATAACGGGGCCGCTCGGTGCGCGGACCGCGGTTCGTCGAACGCTCGGGACGATCGGCGTATGACGGCCGCTCGGTCCGCGCCGGGCGAGCGTCGTACGACGGGCGCTCGGCACGAGCGGGACGCTCCGCGCGAGCGGGACGTTCCGCACGAGCCGGACGCTCCGCACGAGCCGGACGTTCGGCGCGAGCGGGACGTTCGTTATACGGCGCACGATCGGTTCGCGCCGGTCGGTCACCGTAGGCAGGACGCTCGGCACGCGCCTTGTAAACGGGTTTTTCGCGCGGCGTCCAGTTGGGACGGCGATCGGTCGACTCGCGTCGATCCGAATCCGTGCGAGGAGCGTCGTCGCGGCCGCGATACGGCTTGCGCTCTGCGGTCGCGTTCGCGCCGTTCGCGCGCTGTGCGCGTTCCGAGTTAGTCCAGCGCTTCTTGGGTGCGGTGGCCTCCGCGGGTCGGTAGCCGCGATGGCCCTCCGACTTGCTTCCCGGTTTGCGCGCCGGGGCGGCGGAATTCGTGGCGCGCTTCGGCGCCGCTTTCTTGAACTGTGGCATGACTCTTATTCGTGTTTGTTGTATCCGTGCATGGCGCGATGATCGCGAGGTGCACGCGCTCAACAATTCGAGCAAGCACCACTGGTTCCGGGCTGACCAACTCCCCGAAGGGAAAGCACAGCGACCGGGGCCGTCACATACATTTCGTGTGATCTTTCCAACGTCTTCGCTGGAAATGAAGGCCCCAAGACTGACACACATGCTGCGCGCAATCGCGCGCTGTCTCTAAGCCAACTCCGTAACGTTACCTGATTCATCGGCGGCGCACTAATCTGGCGATCACTATGCACGTGTCGTCCCGCCTGCCCGCCGGCATCCTCGTCGCCGGAATGGTCGCGGCGAGCATCGTCGGCGCGCTTACCAGTCACGCGGCGGTTATCCCCTCGACGACCACGCCCGAAGGGGCGAGCGCGAGCGTCAGCGCCTATCCGGGCGTCAGGGTGCTCCGCAACATTCCTTACGAGGTCGTTGACGGTAGGACCGAACAGCTCGATGTCTGCCTTCCGGCGCGCCTGTCGAAATCTGTTCCGCGCCCGGCGGTCATCGAGGTTCACGGCGGCAGCTGGGCACACAAGGACAAATCTGACCCCGCCTGGCAGGATGTCTGCCGATGGCTGGCATCCGTTGGGTATGTGACTGCGAATGTCGACTATCGGCTCGCGCCGCTGCATCCATATCCGGCGGGCATCCGCGATGTCGAGCGGGCCGTGGAGTGGATGCGCCAGCCGGCCCAGACCCGTCGATTCGACATCAACCCGCGGAGGATCGCCGCGTTCGGCGGCTCGGCGGGTGGCAATCTGGTATCCCTCCTCGGCACTCTGGGCAGTGGATCTACCTCGGTGGGACATCGCGTCGCAGCGGTTGTCGACATGAGCGGTCCAATCGATCTCACGTCGAGCGGCGTCGAACGCCGCACCTTCTATCCACTCGTGCTCGCGTACCTGCACTGCACGAATCTCGGCTCCTGTCCGCAGGCTGCGGCCGCGTCGCCCGACCACCACGTCGATTCCACCGATCCGCCGTTCTTCATCACCAACTCGACCGACGAACTCATTCCGTACGGTCAATCCGTAAATTTCGTGAAGACCCTTCGTAGTTCGGGCGTGAAGGCTACCCTTGTGACTCTTCCGGGGCGAGCACACTCGATCGCGGGGCTTAATGTCACGATGCGCAGCCGAATAGCAGCGTTTCTCCATACCGCGGTTCCGCTGCCGGGGCGGCGAGGTCCGTCCCGGTGACGATCACTATTGCGAGCGAGGCGCCGCGCCAGTCGGAGCTTCTGGAAGTCATGCGGCTCGGCGACGAATTCACGCGAAGCCTTTACCCGCCCGAGAGCTGCCACCTGCTCGGAGTCGAAGAACTCGAAGCACCCGGGGTGACCGTGTTCGCGGCGCGCGATGACGGCACCGTCGTCGGCATGGCCGCACTCGTCGACCGCGGAGACGGTTCGGCAGAACTGAAGCGGATGTTCGTCCCGGAGGCAGCGCGCGGCCGCGGCGTCGCGCGGGCGCTCCTTCGCACGGTTGAGCGGCACGCGGCCCAGGCCGGCCTGACCGTGCTCCAGCTTGAGACGGGCCCGCTCCAGCTCGCTGCCCTCGCGCTGTACGAGAGCTGCGGGTTCGAGCTCATTCCCAATTTCGGCAAGTACGCGGGCGACCCCAACAGTGTCTGCTTCGAGAAGCGCCTCGCCTAGTTCGCCGACGTCCCGGAAACACGTGCAGCCGCGTTGGCCCGGCGATCCGTACGCCGTTCCTTAGCCCCTTCGACCAGGTAGTACAGCACCGGCAGAACGACGAGTGTCAACAGCGTCGAGGACACGAGTCCGCCGATCACGACTATCGCGAGCGGCTGCGAGATGAAGCTGCCGTGACCGGACAACCCCAGTCCGAGCGGCAGCAGCGCGAAAATGGTCGCCAGCGCGGTCATCAGGATCGGGCGGAGTCGTCGGCTCGCGCCGTGGATGATCGCGTCACCCACTTTCATCCCGCGCGAACGGTACTGGTTGATGAGGTCGACGAGGACGATCGCGTTCGTCACGACAATGCCGACGAGCATGAGAACGCCGATCAGCGAAGCGACGCCGAGCGGAATGCCCGAGGCGACCTGCAGGATGATTGCCCCGGTGGCGGCGAACGGAATGGACACGAGCAGCAGCAACGGCTGACGGAGGCTCTTGAACGCGGCGACCATCACGACGTAGACGATCAGGATGGCAGCGAGAAGAGCGAGGCCCAGCTGGCTAAAAGCGTCACCCTGTTGCGAGGTGAATCCCCCAAGGGTGGCCGTGGCGCTTGACGGGATCTTCGTCTTGTTCACCGCAGCCTGCACCTCGGCCGACAGGTTGCCAACGTTCTGGGTGCTCGGTGCAACCTCAATCGTCGCGCTGCGAAGTCCCTTGATCGTGGTGATGCTCGAAGGACCTTTCACGGTTTTGACAGTTGCGAGATCGGAAAGCGGCACGGTCGATCCGGTCGCGGTGGTGATCGAGAACGCCTTAAGAGCCGCGATCGTGGTCGGCGCGCTCGTGTTTTCGATGTAGATGTCGAGAGTGGTGTCGCCGATGACGATGCTCCCGCTCGAACTCGGGTTCATGGCCTGCGACACGGCACTTCCCACAGCCAACTCGGTGAGCCCATCCTTCGCCGCGGCGAGGCGATCGATCCTCACCGCAATGTATGGCAGCGATGCCGACAGGTTGCTGGTCACCGTCGCGACACCCGGGATCTTCTTCGCATGCGTGATCAGTTCACTGGAGGCCTTCCGCAAGTCGGCGTCGCTGCCCGCAGTGAGATCGATCTCGATGTTGGACGAGGTCAGTCCCGAAGACGCCGCAGACACCGCGATGTCACCTTCGCCCTTGATCGCCTTCATTTTCGAGGTGATCGTGGCAAGGAGCTTGTCCTGGTCGGCGTTCGCGTTTGTGGTGATGTCGTATGTCGTGGACCCTCCGCCCGCGAAGGCGGCGCGAAGAGAGTTTCCGCCAGTGCCAATCGAGACCTCCACCGTGGTCACGCCCTTGACCGCACGAAGGGCAGACTCGACCTTCTTCGACGCGGCATCCTGTGCGGCCAGACTCGCCGACTTGTTGAGCGTCTGGGTGACTGTGAGTGTGTTTTGGCCACTGTTGCCGATGAAATTCGTCGTGAGACTGGTCTTCGCCAGGATCACGCTTCCACCCAGTACCAGGATTGCCAGGACCAGAACGAGCGCCGGAAACCTCAGCGTCCAGCGGATGACAGGGAGATAACCCCGTTGCAGCCGAGTGGGCTTGCTCAGTTCGTCCGCAGAGGACTCGGCGAGGCTCGCCCGCGCGCTCGAGGACGGCGCAGCATGTTGCATCGGAATGTAAACGCGCAGGTAATACGTGATCACTGCGAATAAGCCAGCGATCGGAATGAGAAGGATGACGATTCCGATCACCGTCGCGATCACTCCGGGGGCATGCCCGCTGATCAGCGTGTGCCCCGACACAACCCGAGTCACGGCAATCACAATCAGAGTGATCTCCGCTGCGACGATGAGGGACAGCACCGCGATTCCCCATCCCGCGATCTTTGCCTTGACGGGCTGCTTCGAACGCACATCGTTCGGCGACCTGAGGAACCAGTACGCGAGCACCGGCACGATCGTCAGCGCCACGAACAGGGATGCGGCGAGCGCGATCGTCACCGTCAATGCAAACGGGCGGAACAGCTCACCGGTCAATCCGCTCACGAGCGCGATTGGCAGGAACACGGCGACCGTCGTAATCGTCGAGGCGGTCACCGCCACGGCGACCTCGCGAACGGCGGCGAGAATCGCTGGGAGCTTCTCCTCGCCGAGTCCGATGTGCCGCTTGATGTTTTCGATGACGACGATCGAGTCATCAACCACTCGCCCGATCGCGATGGTCAGGCCGGCAAGGGTAATCACGTTGAGCGTGTAGCCGGATGCGAGCATCCCGATGAAGGTGATCAGCACCGAGATCGGGATCGAAATCGCTGCAACGATCGTCGACCGGATCGAGAACAGGAAGATGAAGATGATGACAACGGCGAAGCCCAGGCCGAGCAGGCCCTCCTCCGCGAGGCTGTTGATCGACGTCGTGATCGAGGGTGCCTGGTCGGATACGACAGTGAACTTGGTGTTGTGACCGAGTTGCTTCTCGAGCGTCGGGATGTCGGCCCGGACCTCCTTCGAAACCGCGACCGTGTTTCCATCCGCAGTTTTCGTGACAGACACTGACACGGAAGGCTTCCCGTTCACCCGCGAGTAGCCGGTGACCGGATTGTCAACGCGCGCGACGCTGGCGACATCCGAGAGCTTCACAACAGTCGGCTTCTCGACCACCGTGGAGCGACCCGGGAACCCTGTGGGCACGGTGGTCTTCGTCTCGCCGATCAGTGGCAGGTCCTTCAGCTCTGTCAGGGAGGTGATCTGAGTGCCCGATTGAACGCTGAGCGTCTTGCCGTTCTCGGTGATCGACCCGCTGCCCAGCAGGAGTCCGTTTGTCTGCAACGCCGTCTTGATCGACTGCACGGTGAGCCCGTCGTCCGAGAGCGTCGTGGCGTTCGGTGTGATGGTGATTCGCTGAGTCACCGCGCCGAGCAGACTGACGTTGCTCACGCCATCCAGCTGCTTGAGGTTAGTGAGCGTCAGAGTTGACAGTTGGTTCGCCAGCGTGTGCTTGTCGAGATCGCTGGTGATCGCCATGGAAATGATTGGTAGGTCGGTCGTGGAAAATGTGATCACCTGTGGGGTCACCCCCGACGGGAGCGTGGATGAAATGCGATCGACCGCGACCTGGACTTTCTGCTCATAGGTGGTGATGTCCGTGCCGTAGTCAAACGACGCGGTCACGGTCGACGTGTTGGTACCGGATGTTGCGGTCGTGCTGTCAAGGTTCTCGATGCCCTGCAGCGCCGTCTCGATGGGAGTGCTGATGTCCTGGCTGACGACCGCGGGCGATGCCCCGGGGTCGGAAGTGACGACATACACCGAGGGCAACTGGATCGACGGGATTAGCTCCTGCTGTAGCGACGTCAGCGCGATGGCTCCGAACACGGCGATCACGATTGTGATGAGGGCGATCAGCGCGCGATTGCGCAGGCTGAAGACGGACAGCAGATGCATTAGACGAGTATCCCAGCGTCAACCTTGGCGTCGTGTACACCCCAGGGAGGAGCTTCCTGTGCGAAGGGTGAGTATTTCGGCGCACTGCCAACTCCGGACTCGCGGGATTTTAGAGCGAGTGGGCGGCGTAATACGCGAACGCATCCCTCACGTATTCGGCGCCATCCACTCCGCCGTAGTTCTTCGCGAACCGGGGGTCGCCGACGTACATGTCTCCGTAGTAGGTGAGGCGCTTCGGGGTGATCGTGCCGCCGGTGATGTCGGCCGAAAGGTTCAACCACTCGATGTGTCGCGCCACGATCGCCTGCACGAGCGAGCTGTCGGTCGCTTCGCCGGCATCGTGTGCTGCCTGGTAGTCGGCCGCGATCGTCCGTTGCTGCTCCTGGGACGCGCGCTGCTCAGCCTTCGATTTGGAGCGCCACCAGGCATCGCCTTTCGCGTAGGCATCAGCGCCCCAGGTCTCGACGACCTCGTCCTTGTATTGCGTGTGGTCGAAGCCATCAAACATGTCCTCTGCCATGAGAGCTTCGCCTCCTTCCAGGTGTCTCAGGGTGGTCTCGACACTGGCAATCTGCCGGCCGAGCCTGCCTCGTTCCTCTTCGAGCAATGCGAGGTGCGTTCTCAGCGCCTGCGAGTCATCCTTCTGTCCGGCGAGCACCTCCGAGATCGCGGGGATCCCGAGGCCGAGCTGCCGAAGCAGAAGGATGCGCTGCAGGCGCACGAGTGCGTCGTCATCGTAGAAGCGGTAACCATTCGACCCGATGCTGCTCGGCTCGAGCAGGCCAACCTCGCCGTAGTGGCGAAGTGTGCGTGATGTGGTTCCCGCGATTCTCGCGATGTCGGCAATCGACCGCTCCATAGCGTGTAGCTCCTTCGACGTTCCACGTTAGACATTGACGCAGCGTCAATGTCAACCCAAGTCTCCGAAACTGCACTTGCGAATATCCAAAACGCGATATATCGTGAATGAATCAACACGCGATATATCGCGACTATACGACGGCCGCTCGGCGTCACAAGGAATTGGGCGGGCGCTCACGCGCCACTAGCAAAGGAACAGCAATGACGGAACAGAAGTGGCTCCTCGACGGACCGAAGGTCATCGACCTCGGCCCCATTCGGCGGTTGAAGGTTGCGCTGGTTCGCGGCCAGGTCGACATCGTCGGTCATGACGAGCCCAACACTCGGGTGGAGGTGCATTCGGTTTCCGGGAAGGAGCTACGCATCGCGATCGAGGGCGACTCGCTCGAGATCGACCACCCCCAGCTGCGTTGGGACAATTTCATCGACGTATTCAGGAGCTTTCGTGGTTCCGCACGCGCCGACGTCAGCGTGCTCGTGCCGCGCGATGTCGCACTCAAGTTCGGAGTCGTCTCCTCGACCGGTCTTATCAGCGGCCTTCGCACGGATGCGACGATCAGCACCGTCAGCGGTGATCTGGTCATCGACAACATTGACGGTGACATCACCATCAACTCCGTGAGCGGCGAACTCGCGGTGCAGGAACACCGCGGCAGGATCGCCGCTCACACGGTCAGCGGCGACATCACCGCGTCCGGAAACATCACCCGCTTCTCTGCGGATGGCGTCAGCGGGGACATCTACCTCGACATCAAGGGCGGACCGGACGAGATCAAGGTCAACACCGTCAGCGGTAACCTCACAGCCCGGCTCGAGGAGGGTCACGGCGCGGACTACCGCATCAACACTGTCGGCGGCCGCATCCAGCTGGACGATGTCGAGGTCTCCGGAATTCGCGGCAGCTTCAACAGCAAGTACGGCTCGCTCGACGAGTCCTTCCTGGAGGTTCGCGCGAACAGCGTGAGCGGCGACATCGCCGTCCTTCACGCGAAGCCCGCAGCCGCCGACTCGGATGGTTCGGATCAGAAGCCGGCCGCGAAGAGGACCCTGAGGCGTGCGAAAGGTTCCGCGGCATGACCCCGGTGTTTGGACACGGCCATCTCAGGCTGTATCTCCTCAGTCTTCTGGAGGAGTCGCCGAAGCATGGATACGAACTGATCCAGGCACTCGAGGACCGCTTCGGCGGCACCTACGTTCCGAGCGCGGGAACGATCTATCCGCGCCTGGCAAAACTGGAAGAAGAGGGGCTCGTCACCAAGGCCGCGGACGGGCGCAAGACCGTTTACTCGATCACGGATGCGGGCAGAGCAGAGCTGCTCGCCCGATCGGGCGAGCTCGGTGGAATCGAGGACGAAGTGACTGACTCCGTTCGTCGCCTCGCCGATGAGGTTCGCAGCTCGGTCAACGAGGCGATGAAGAGCCTGCGGGCCGACCTGGCCGCGGCCGCACGCGATGCACGGACGGATGCGCAGGACTCCGCCAGAACCGTTCGAACCGACGTGCATAGTTCGCGGGGTACCAGCCGAAACAACCTGCAGGATGCCGAGGTTGTTCTGCAGACGTTCCGTCAGCAGATCCGCTCGGACCTGCGCGACTGGATCGTTTCGGGCGAGCTCGGGACCTCCACGCTCGAGGTGCTCAAGACCGGTCTCGCGGATGTTCGTACAGCAGTGAGAGCCTCGCTGCACAACTCGGGATCGTAACCTTCGCCCCAATGGCGGGCGAGCCGGTTGGAGCGCACTCGCGCTTGGAGTATGCTCGCCCCTCGTGACTAACGAAGGCCGGTCGCCGAAGCGGTGGCTGATTGGCGAGCCGTTGCCATCGGACAAACTCGAGGGTCAGCTGCTACCCAAATACCTCGCGCTACCCATTTTCGCGAGCGACGCCCTGTCATCTGTGGCGTACGCGCCGCAGGAGATGCTCCTCATTCTGCTGCTGGGCGGAACGGCGTTTCTGGCGTTCGCACCGGGCGTTGCCGCGGCCGTTGTGTTGCTGCTCACGGTTGTCGTGCTGTCCTATCGACAGCTGGTGAAGGCCTACCCGAGCGGCGGCGGCGACTACGAAGTCGCACGCAAGAACATCGGCGAAGCCGCTGGCCTCATCGTCGCGTCCGCTCTTCTGGTGGACTATGTCCTGACCGTCGCGGTGTCTGTGGCCAGCGGCGTGGACAACATCATCTCCGCCCTGCCCTTCCTGAACCCGTGGCGAGTCGAGATCGCCATCCTGTGCCTGCTCATCCTCATGGCGGTCAACCTCCGTGGCGTCCGCGAGTCGAGCAAGGCGTTCGCAATCCCCACCTACCTCTTTATTGTCAGCATCGGCGTAATGGTGATCACCGCGCTGGTCGAGGCGATTTCGGGGCACTTGAAGCTGGCCGAGTCGGCGCCGTACCACGTGCGACCCGAGAACGTCGCCCAAGCGGCATTCGTACTGCTGCTTCTCCGCGCGTTCTCCAGCGGATGCAGCGCGTTGACGGGCGTCGAGGCGGTGTCGAACGGAGTTCAGGCCTTTCGAAGACCCAAGATCCAGAACGCACAGAAGACGCTCGTCCTGCTGGGTTCGATCGCCATCGTGCTGTTCATCGGCCTGGTCGCCGTCGCCCTCATGACCCAGGTGCATTACGCACAGACGGCATGTAACCTCATCGGCTTCAAGCACTGCCTGGTGGTACCGCAGCGATCGCTCATCGCCCAGATCGCGTCGACGACGTTCGGCAACAACTCTGTCCTGTTCTTCATCGTGCAAACCGCCACCGCGCTGGTCCTGCTACTCGCCGCCAACACCGCCTTCAATGGATTCCCGCTCCTCGGCTCCGTGCTCGCCAAGGACCACTACGCGCCCAAGGCGCTCTCGACCCGCGGCGACCGCCTCATCTACTCGAATGGCGTCATCATCCTCGCCCTGGCCGCCGGGGTGCTTCTCGTGCTGTTCCAGGCGAACGTCACCTCGCTCATCCAGCTCTACATCATCGGTGTCTTCGTCTCGTTCACTCTCGGCCAGAGCGGAATGATCCGGCACTGGATTCGCCTGCTGAAGACGAATCCGCCCAATCGTCGAAACATCCGAGTCAGCCTGACGATCAATTCGATCGGTGCGACGTTTACGGCAAGCGTGCTCATCGTCGTCACGATCTCGAAATTCCTGAACGGCGCGTACCTCGTCTTCATCATGATGCCGATCCTGTTTCTGCTGATGTACGGCGTGAACCGGTACTACCGCGATGTCGACAAGGAGATCGAAGCCGATCACACGACAGTGTTCGGCGCGAAGGGTGACCACGCGATCGTGCTGGTGGGCAAGCTGCAGAAGCCCGTTCTCAAGGCGCTCGACTATGCCATCGCCGCCCGCCACGACAGCATCGAGGCCGTGCACGTTTCCATCGAGGCTCCGGAAACCGAGAAGCTGCAGGAGGAGTGGCAGGAGCAGAACATCGAGGTTCCGCTGCGAATTATCGAGGCGCCGTATCGCGAGGTCGCGCCGCCGCTCATTCGCTACATCAAGTCCCGGCGTGAAGAGCACGGCTCAGAGGTCGTCACGATCTACACCCCACTGTTCATCGTCGGACACTGGTGGGAGAGCCTGCTGCACAACCACAAGGGCCGGAGAATCCGAAACAAGCTGATGCTGGTTCACGGCGTTGTCATCGCCGTTGTGCCATGGTTGCTCGACTCGTCCGAGCTGATTTACGGACGCCGGTCGCGCCCGGTACCCGGTCAGGATCGTCGCGGTGAGCCGGTGCGACCCGTCCTTCGTCGCGCATCCGAGCCGCCATGGGCTCCGTCGTCGCGCTCGAAGTCGGCGGGCAAGTCACAGCCCCGAACATCCGGCGCAAAACAGGCCGCGGACGCTCGGCGCTCGGCCGAGAAGCAGGCCACCGATGCGCGGGCTGCAGCCAAGTCGGAGAAGACGCCGGTGTCATCGACCCGCACCAAATCCAAGTAGCCGATGGGATCGATTCTCTCGGTCTTTGTCGGTGGCATCATCGGCACTGCATTGCGTCTCGAAATCGACACACTGATCCCTCACAGCGACAGCCAGTTCCCGCTGTCGACCCTACTCATCAACATCGTGGGGTCCTTCGTGCTGTCAGTCCTCATCTCGCGACTCTGGCCCGTGGCGCCCGGCTGGGTACGCGGCGGCCTCGGTCCCGGTCTGCTCGGCGGATTTACCACCTTCTCGGCGGTCATGGTGTCGATGGTGACGCTTGCGGCGAGCAGCGACATTCTTATGGCGCTCGGGTACGCGGCGCTGACTCTCGTGCTCGGCTTCGGCTCGGCAGCAACAGGGTTCTGGTTAGGGCGGCGGCGCGACTCGGATCCAACGATCGAAGTGGACGAATGATCTGGGCGGCCGCGCTTGTCGGCGGGGCAGCAGCGGTGATGCGTTACCTCGTGTCGCGCGTGTTCGCAAGGCGGTCCGAGCTGCCGTGGGCCGTGTTCACCGTCAACGTTGTCGGGTCCGCGATCGGTGGCGTGGCCGCGGGGCTCGCCACAACCGGGGTCATCTCTTCTGATCTGCGCCTGATTCTCGTGGGTGGTCTCGCCGGCGGCCTCACCACTTTTAGTACCTGGAGTGTCGAAACCATCCAGCTGGTGACCGAGTCGAAGCTGCGAACCGCGCTGGTCAGCGTCATCCTGAACCTCGTGATCGGTCTCGCAGCCGCGACGGCCGGTTACCTGCTCGCCACACTGCTGTCCTGAAGTCTCAGCCCTGTTCGAGCCTGCTCAGAGTTGCGACCACCTGACGGGCGATCAGTCGTCCCGCGCGGTTGGCTCCGATCGTGCTCGCCTGGGGGCCGTAGCCGGCGAAGAAGACTCGTGGATCCTTCCAGCTCGAACCGGCGGCAACCACGATTCCACCCTCCTTTTCGCGCAGCTTGAGCGGGGCGAGGTGACGAAGTTCCGGGCGGAATCCGGTCGCCCAGACGATGGCGTCTGCAGGCTGAAAGTAACCGTTCGACCAGCGCACTCCGTCGGGTTCGATCGACGAGAACATCTGCTTCGGTGACAGCAGGCCGCGGTCGATGCCGGCTTGCACCCTGCGGGTTCGCGGAATCCCGGTGCCGCTCACGATGCTCGGAAGCGCGCGACCGGCGCGGGCGGCATCATCCTGCATCGCGACCGCGGCCGTTCCCGCTTCCATGTTCAATTCGGTGCCCTCGAGAAAGTCGACATCCCTTCGACTGACCCAGGTGAGCGAAGCGGCCGCCTCTTCGAGCTCCAGCAGAAATCCGACTGCGGAAGTTCCTCCGCCGACAACGACGACGTTCTGTCCGGCAAATTCCGAGGCGTCGACGTAGTCGTTCGTGTGCACCTGGCGACCCTTGAAGTTGTTTCGACCGGCGTACCAGGGCACGAACGGCGCGCCCCAGGTTCCGGTGGCATTGACAACAATGTCCGTCGACACGTCCTTCGTATCGCGCTCATCGGCATTGTCACCGTCATCGGGTTCGGAAGCGTCGCCGACATCGAAGGTGACGAGCAGGTTCGCGCTGTTGTTCACGACCGAGGTGGCGGATGCCGGACGAACCACCTTCAAGTTGTAGTGATCCTCATACTGCCGGTAGTAGTCGGCGACGACATCCTTCGCCGGGATCGTTCGATCCGCGGTCTCGAAACTCAGACCGAGTTCATCCATGCCGGGAAGATCGTTGACGTGGTGTGTCGACCCCAGTCGAAGCGCTTCCCAACGGAATTGCCACGCGCCGCCGGTTCCCGGACCCCGATCGAGCAGCACGAAATCGTTCCCCGGGTCGAGACCGAGACGCCGCAGGTAGAACGCGACCGAGAGCCCCGCCTGCCCCGCGCCGATCACGACAACAGAGGTATCCGTTCCCGCAGTGGCCACGCTCCAACGTTACTTGGCCTTCACGCCCGACTGAACGCCTGACCTCGTCGTCGATGCGTCCTCGCGCAGATTCCTCGGCTGGATCCTCGGCGGGTGGAGAGTCGGCGCGGGGTGATAATGTGAACGCTAGTTTTTCACCTGTCCGTTACACCGTTTCCTATTCTGAGGGGGTCTCGCATGGGGCGTGGCCGTCAAAAGGCGAAGCACACAAAAGTTGCCCGGGACCTGAAGTACTACAGCCCGGACACCAACTACGGAGCGCTCGCCAACGAGCTCCACACCAGTTCCCCTGCGTCTGCCGGAGTAGGCAGCCCGGACATGGCGAAGTGGGCCGAATACCTCGATGACGACGCGTCCGAGGATGCGGACGAGAGTCGTACAGCCTAGGGGCGATACGACCCTGCGAGGCGCACGGCTCCGCCGTTGACTCCTTTGGCACCCTGTTCGAATGCTTCCGCGCCGGATGCCGTCTTCGGCAAGGCTCCCTCTGAGACAATGCCGACCACCCACGCTGGCAGGCCATCGACCGCAAGCTTCTCGATCACGGCATCCGCCGCATCGCGAGCCACCACAGCGATCATCCCGATGCCCAGGTTCCACGTGCCTTCCGCGTCCTCGAGCCGCATGCCACCAAGGCCGGCGAGCACTCGAAAGACCGGGGCGGGCGACCACGTCCCGCGATCAACCTCGGCCCAGCTGCCCACCGGCAACACGCGCGCCAGATTGGCCGCAATCCCGCCGCCGGTGATGTGACTCAGGGCGTGAATGGAGGTTCCGACGCGCGCATCCGAGATCAACCGCAGCAGCGGGGCGGTGTACAGCCGGGTCGGCTCCAACAGCACTTCGCCGACAATTCCGCCGAGCTCGTCGCTCGGGTCGCGATAGCCGATGTTCTTCGACTCGAGGATGTGGCGCACCAGCGAAAAGCCGTTCGAGTGGAGTCCGGATGACCCAATCGCAATGATCGCGTCGCCGTCGTCGACGAGGTGCGAACCCAGTTGCGCATCCGCTTCAACCGCACCCACGGCCGCGCCCGCGACGTCATAATCGTCGGGACCGAGCAGGCCGGGGTGCTCCGCCGTCTCGCCGCCGACCAGTGCTGTGCGGGTCTCGGCGCAGGCTCGAGCGATCCCGGCAACGATGTCCGCGATCCGGGTGGGCACAACTCGACCGCACGCGATGTAGTCGGTCATGAACAGCGGCTTCGCGCCCACGACGACGATGTCGTCAACCACCATGCCGACCAGATCCTGCCCGATGGTGTCGTGCTTATCGAGCGCCTGGGCGATGGCGACCTTCGTGCCCACGCCATCCGTGGATGTGGCGAGTAGCGGACGTCGATACGCCTTGAGGAATGACACATCGAATAAGCCTGCGAATCCGCCGACGCCGCCGAGCACCTCGGGACCGTGGGTCTTCTGCACGGCGGACTTCATGAGCTCCACAGCCAAATCACCGGCCGCCGTATCGACGCCGGCCTCCCGGTAGCTCGTGGACATGAGACCAGTCTGCCGCACTGGGACCCGACGACCGAGACGGCCATAGACTGGGGTTGATTTCATTTCCTCGATCGTCAGGATCCAGCACCGCATGTGCGGCATTGTGGGCATCGTCTCCTCGCAGCCCGTCAATCAGCAGATTTACGACGCGCTATTGCTCCTGCAGCACCGGGGGCAGGACTCCACTGGCATCGCGACGGCCGACGGAGACACGCTGCACCTGCAGAAAGCCAAGGGGCAGGTGCGCGAGGCATATCGCACCCGCGACATGCGCTCGCTCGTCGGCACGATGGGCCTCGGCCACGTGCGCTACGCGACCAGGGGAAACGCCGCGAATGAGGAAGAGGCGCAACCGTTCTACGTAAACGCGCCGTACGGCATCATCCTGGTCCACAACGGAAACCTCACGAACACCCGCGAACTCACCCGGGAACTGTTTCACGTGGACCGTCGTCACCTGAACACGTCGAGCGACACAGAACTTCTGGTGAACGTGCTCGCCAATGAGCTGCAGGAGCAGGTCAGTGGTTCCGAGCTCGACCCCGAACAAATCTTTACCGCGATCTCGCGGCTGCACGAGCGGGTCGAGGGCTCCTATGCCGCGATCGCACTTATCGCCGGGCACGGACTGCTGGCCTTCCGCGACCCATACGGCATCCGACCACTCGTGCTGGGGCGCAGGTCGGCTGGTTTCGTCGGGGATGACTGGATCGTCGCATCCGAATCCCTGGTTCTCGAGAGCGCGGGCTACGAACTCGTGCGCGACCTCGAACCCGGTGAGGCGGTTTTCATCGCTACGGACGGCGAGATGACATCCAAGCAGTGCGCAGCCAATCCCCGGCTCATCCCGTGCTCGTTCGAATACGTCTATCTGGCTCGGCCCGACTCCGTAATGAACGGGATCTCGGTGTACGAGGCGCGCCTGCGCCTTGGAAACCGCCTCGCCGACACGATCGCGCGGTACACACCGCGCGGCGACATTGACGTCGTGATGCCGATCCCGGATTCTTCCCGTCCGGCGGCGATGCAGGTTGCCCAGAAGCTGGGCGTCGAATATCGCGAAGGCTTTTACAAGAACCGCTACGTCGGCCGCACGTTCATCATGCCGGGCCAGGCCGAACGCAAGAAGTCCGTGAAGCAGAAGCTCAACGCGATGAGCTCGGAATTCCGCGGCAAGAACATCCTGATCGTGGATGATTCGATCGTTCGCGGCACGACCTCCAAGGAGATCGTGCAGATGGCCCGCGAGGCCGGCGCGAACAAGGTGACATTCACTTCGGCGGCCCCTCCGGTTCGGTACCCGCACGTCTATGGCATCAACATGCCCACTCGACACGAACTGGTCGCGCACGGTCGCCGGATCCCCGAAATCGCCACCGAGCTCGGCACCGACTACCTGATTTATCAGGAGGTCGCGGACATGGAGGCCGCAATCCTCGAGGGGTCCAGTGTCGCGTCGCTGGAAATGAGCTGCTTCACCGGCGACTACGTGACCGGCTCAGTCACACCGGAGTACCTCGCCTGGGTCGAAGCGAACCAGCTGAGCTGACGCCGCCGCGCAGAACCGCAAAGTCGGAACTGGGTGCGCCACGCCGCGAACCACGCCAGCGTCATCTCGCGGCGTGCCGCATGAGATGCCGACTTGAGGGCGGATTGGCTGGGGTCAGGACGTGCGGGTGAAGCTGTAGCGGATGTTCGAGTCCGGTCGTCCGAGGAACACATAGAGCTTGAACGGATAATCGTCGGAGACGATGAGAGTAAGCCCGTAGTCGAAGCCGATCTTCCGCGGACTTACGAAATCCAGCTGAACGCCGGGCGCACCGCCCGCATCCGTACCGCCGCTGCCGACCGACCAGGTGCCGGTGACGGACTCGTTGGGTCCGGATGGTCCGCCGCCAAGCGCGACGGCCTTCTGCTCGACGACGCCGAGTGGGACTCCGCTCAGGCTAAAGGTGCCGTCGGAGTCGAGGGTCAGGACGTCCGATCCGTGGTGCCAGGTGCCGGTGAGAGCGGACGGCGATGGCGTCGGGATCGGCGTGGTCGGCTCGCAGCCGGCGAGCGTCAGTGCGAGCGCGACGAGCCCGGCCGCGACAGCGAGTCGACGGATCACTTGTCGCCTGCGGCGTCGATCTCCGCACGCGACTCCTGGTCGGGAACCTGAAGGCGGTCGACAGTGACCGGCACAGTCCTCGCTCTCCGGCTGAGCACGCGATCGAAGATGAGAGCGACGACAGATCCGAGGAGCAGGCCCCCGACGAACCCGTAGATCGCGAAATAGCCGAAGGTCGCGGCGAACCCCACCGCGGGATCGATCGGAAAGCTGGACGTCAGGATCAGCGAGACCAGGATGCCGACGAGGGCACCGAGCACCAGAAACACAGAAAATTTCGGCGCCCTGCGGATGC
The DNA here is from genome assembly GCA_036266835.1 of Galbitalea sp. Classification (GTDB taxonomy): domain Bacteria; phylum Actinomycetota; class Actinomycetes; order Actinomycetales; family Microbacteriaceae; genus Galbitalea. The sequence continues at coordinate 91,580 of DATAXD010000040.1, forward strand.
GAACGCGCTGCTCTCTGTCGTCGGACTTGCTCACCCGCCTATTCTCCCATCCGCAAGATGGGCAGATGCCCTGCGAGGTCGGCGCGGGACCCGGATGCCGCGACCGCGCCGGACGCGACAGCCGCCTCCCACGACAGGCTTCCCGTGGCGAGCGCCAGCCAGGTCGCCGCATCAGTCTCGATGACATTGGGCGGTGTGCCGCGGGTGTGGCGCGGACCCTCGATCGCCTGCACTGCTCCGAACGGCGGTACGCGTACCTCAACCGTGTTGCCGGGAGCACCCTCGGCGAGTAACTGCAGCAGGTACCGCACGGCCGTGGCTGTCGTAGCCCGGTCCACTGAGCCGTCGATTGCGGATGCGACGCTCGCGGCACCGTCGCCGTCGGCGATTCGAGCTTTGGCCATGAATTCACGCTAGCGCTCGACTGTAGCCTTGGGATGTGCGAATCCTTGTTCTGGGCTCCGGTGCGCGCGAGCACGCCATCATCACCTCGCTGCTTGCTGAGAACGCGGGACACGAGATAACGGCGGCTCCCGGCAACGCCGGAATCGCGCTCGAGGTTCCTGTTGTCGCGCTCGATCCATCGAACGGAAATCTCGTCGCGCAGTACGCCATCGACAATTCGATCGACCTGGTCGTGGTCGGGCCGGAGGCACCGCTGGTCGCCGGCGTCGCCGACAAGGTGCGCACGCGGGGCATCCCGGTCTTTGGTCCCGGCAAGGCGGCTGCTGCGCTCGAGGGCAGTAAGACCTTCGCAAAGCGGATCATGGATGAGGCGGGTGTGCCGACCGGAAAGGCGGCTCGCGCCGGCACGATCGCGGAAGCGACCGCGGCCCTCGATGAGTACGGTGCACCATATGTCGTCAAGGCCGACGGCCTGGCCGCAGGCAAGGGAGTGTTGGTGAGTCCCGATCGCGACGCTGCGATCGCCCATGCCGAATTCTGGCTGCAGCACGGCAGCGTTCTGATCGAGGAATTCCTCGCCGGCGAAGAGGTGTCGCTCTTCCTGCTCAGCGACGGCCACTCGGTGCTCCCGCTCTCACCGGCCCAGGACTACAAGCGGGTCTTCGATCACGACGAAGGCCCCAACACCGGCGGAATGGGTGCGTACTCGCCGTTGCCGTGGCTTCCCGACGGATTCGTGGATGAGGTGATCGAGACCATCGCACTGCCGACGATTCGACAACTTGCCGCCGAGCAGACGCCGTTCATCGGCCTGCTGTACTGCGGCCTCATCATTACGAAGAAGGGGATCCGAGTCATCGAGTTCAACGCGAGGTTCGGCGATCCGGAGACGCAGGTCGTTCTACCGCGGCTCCTCACGCCTCTGAGCGGGCTGCTGTTAGCGGCCGCAATGGGAGAGCTGGGCTCCGTCCCGCGGCCGGAATTCTCGGATCGCGTCGCCGTCACGGTCGTACTTGCCAGCGAGGGTTACCCGGACGAACCGATCACCGGCCGGCCAATCACCGGACTGGACCTGGTCGAGGACGTAACCATCGACCACGCCGCGACGGCCTCCTCGCCGGACGGCTTTGTCGCGACGGGCGGACGAGTGCTCAGCGTCGTCGCGCTCGGCGACACGTTCGCCGATGCGCGGCGTACCGTCTATGCGGCCCTCGAGAAAATTGCGCTCGAGGGCGGCCACTATCGAACCGATATCGCAGAGAAGGTGTCATGACCGATCCCAGCGGATGGAATCTCAGCTACTCCGGGAAGGTGCGCGACCTCTACACCAGCCCCGAACATCCGAACCGCGTGCTCATGGTTGCCAGCGACCGGGTGAGTGCGTTCGACCACGTGCTCGAGCCGGCAATCCCCGGAAAGGGTGGCGTTCTGACCGAACTCAGTCTCTGGTGGTTCGACCAGCTCGATGGCATGCCAAACCACCTCGCGCCGCGTGAGGAGTGGGACTCGATACCCACAGAGCTCCGCGACCGGTCGATGCTGGTCAAGTCTCTCCAGATGTTCCCTGTTGAATGTGTGGCGCGTGGTTACCTCTCGGGCAGCGGCTGGGTCGAGTACCAGGCGAGCCAGAGCGTGTGCGGGGTTTCGCTCGCCGCCGGGCTCACGGATGGCGACAAGCTGCCGGAGCCGATCTTCACGCCCGCCTGGAAGGCACCCCAGGGACAGCACGACGAGAACATCACCTTCGAGCGCGCGGCGGAACTCGTGGGTCTCGAGAACGCGACCGCACTTCGTGACCTGACCATCGCGATCTTCACCCGCGCATCGGACATTGCCGAGTCGCGGGGGCTCATTCTCGCCGACACGAAGTTCGAGTTCGGTGCGGACACCGACGGAACCGTCACGCTGGCCGACGAGGTTCTCACGCCAGACAGCAGCCGCTACTGGGATGCCGCCGTGTACGCGACGGGCGACCGCACGGCGAGCTTCGACAAACAGCCCGTGCGCAACTGGCTGAAGGCGAACTGGGACGGTGACGGAACACCGCCGGTGCTACCGGCCGAAATCGTCTCGCAGACGGCCGACCGCTATCGGGAGTTGGTCGATCGGCTCACGAGTTGATCATCCGCTCGGCCGAGTGGGACGACCCGGACGCCGAGTCCCTGCGAAACGCCCAGCGCGCGGAGGTCATGGCCCGCTACGGCACGGCCGATTCGGAACCGGGTCCCGCGCCGACCGCGGACGACATCGTCGTGTTCCTGGTGGCCTATGACGATGACGACGTGACCCCGATCGGGTGTGGAGGCCTGCGGGCGATCGATGACCAGCACGGTGAGGTCAAGCGGATGTACGTCGTTCCCGGCCGGCGTGGCTCGGGCGTTGCGCCCTTCGTCCTGCGCGCGCTGGAGACATTCGCGGCGGATGCTCTCGGCTGGCGCCGTCTGGTCCTTGAGACAGGCGACCAGCAACCGGACGCCATCCGCTTCTACGAGCGCGAGGGCTACACCCGCATCCCGAATTTTGGGCACTACGCCGACAGCACGAACTCGCTCTGCTTCGAACGCGCGCTGGTCGGGTAGCCCCGCCGCCTACCCGAAGGTGAACGAGTAGGCGGTGATGCCGTGGCCGACCGTCACGTTCAGGGTTCCCGATTCGCTCCCCGACGTCTTCGCCAGTGCATACGACCTCGGGTCACCGGACACGTGAATCGTGTGGCGCTCGCCGTGGATCGTGTAGGTGATCGTGCCGGCTCCGCCGAGCACCATTCGAATTTCGGATGCCTTGTACCTCACCCGGATTAGCGACGAGCCCTCCGGCTTGATGCCGTTGAAGGTGACATCCCACCTGCCCGACAGCGCGAACGTGCTCGCGGCCTGGCTCGATGGGTAGCCGAAGGTTGTCGTCCCCGAGCCGTACGTAGTGGTCCCGCCGTAGTTCTGCACCTTACCCAGGCTCAGATAGGTCTCGGGTGTTGTGCTGCCCGCCTTTGGGGTCGTGTCGGGAAGATCCGTCGGTGCTGGCAGCTGAACGCCGGGATTGGCGTCCGTGAGAAGTTGCCGAATCAGTGACTCCGTGGTCGAATAGTCGCCCTCACCGAACTGAATGTGTCGAACCACACCCTTCGCGTCGACCAGATAGTCGGCGGGCCAGTATCGGTTGCGGTAGTTGGTCCAGGTGGCGAGATTGTTGTCGATCGCCACGGGATAGGTGATGCCGAAACTCTTCGCTGCCGCCTCGACATTCGACGGCACCTTTTCGAACGCGTATTCCGGCGACTGGATGCCGATGATGTCCAGCCCCGCCTGCTTGTAAGCCTTCTCCCACGCCACGACGTGGGGCAGTGAGCGCTGGCAATTGATGCACGAGTACGCCCAGAAGTCGATCAGCACCACTTTGCCCTTGAGGCTCTTCAGGTTGATGCCCTTGTCGTGTGGGGTGTTGAACCAGGCGGCAATGCCCTCGATGTCCGGCGCCGTGCCGCAGCTTTCCAGTTTCGTGGCACCCTCACGGCAGTTGCCCAGGTGCTTGTTCTGGGAGTTGACGAGTCCGCCGAGGTTGAGCGCTTTCGTCACCTGGCTCGAATTCGAAAACTGCGCCTGAAGTGCGCTCGTGTAGTCCGGGATGGCCGTCTGCAGAACCTGCGGGAGGTTGAACACGAGTCCGACCGCAAGGGCGATCATGACAGCTCCACCCGCAACGCGGATGCCCTGCTGGTGTCTTCTGAATGTCTTGACCCGCTCAGCGACCCGACGCCCGGCGAGGGCGAAGATCAAAAGCGGAACCGCCGCGCCGAGTGCGAACGTGACCGTCAGAACAACGGTGCCGAATCCGATCTTGCCCGTCGACCCGGCAACCGTGATCGCGGCGAGAACCGGGCCGGCGCACGGCACGTATACCGCCCCGAGAGCGATGCCGAGCACGAAGCCGCCTCGCTCGGTTCCCACGCTCTTCTGCGGCAGCAGTGAGAATGGCTTCTCCAGGATGTGCTGGAACTTCGGGATGATGAGGCCGAACCCGATCAGCACGAGGACCGCGATCCCAGCCCAACGAAGGAAATCCTGCGGAAGGTGCAGCAGGTCCAGCAGCAGCGAACCGACCAGCGTGAACACGCTGAAGCTGACGATCAGTCCGGCGATGACGAGGTAGGGACGCCAACGCGACATCTTCGGCGCGGCATCCGTAGCTCCCTCGTTCGCGCGAGCTCCTTGCACTCCACCGGAGAAGAAAATCACGGGAAGCACCGGCAGGATGCACGGCGAAATCCCGGTAATGAGGCCACCGGCGATGCCGATTAGCGCAAGAGAAATGAACACCGCGGCTCTCCAAAATTGATCGGTTGTGACACCAATTCGGAACCCCGTGCTCGATCGATGGGAATCAGGGGCGAACAGAAACTGTGAGTTCATCGGGATTTGAACCCTCTCCAATCGGCTTCGCAGATTGTTCCGAACCAGCAGCCAAGAGCCCACAGAAGTGGGCGACCGGGGGACCTGACGGCCCCACATCCAAGGAGTAGTTCAATGCGAGTTCTCAAGCGCAACACCATCGCCGCAATCGCGCTCGCCACTGTGGCCGTGTTCGGTCTCGCGGCCTGTTCATCCGCCGCACCGACTTCGACCCCAAAGGCGAAGCACACCGCGAGTTCGCTCGCAAAGGCGAATCCGGCCGCCGACCTGGTCGGAACCGGATGCGCCGGTTACGCCAAGCAGGTCCCCAGCGGTGCCGGCTCGATCGTCGGAATGTCACAGGATCCGGTCGCTGTCGCCGCATCCAACAACCCGCTGCTTACGACGCTGGTCTCGGCGGTCTCCGGCAAGCTGAATCCGAAGGTGAACCTCGTGTCTACTCTCGACGGATCGCAGTTCACCGTCTTCGCGCCGGTCGATTCGGCCTTCGCGAAGCTTCCCACCGCGACTGTCACCGCGCTCATGAGTCCGTCGAACGCGGCGCTTCTGACGAGCATCCTGACCTATCACGTTGTTCCGGGCGAGATTCTTCCCGCGAACATCGATGGAACCCACACGACCGTCGAGGGGCAGACGCTCACGGTTACCGGTTCGGGTGACAACATCCAGGTCAATGGTGCGAACGTCATCTGTGGCGGAGTGCACACGGCCAATGCGACCGTCTACCTGATCGACACCGTGCTCAGCGTTCCTGCCAAGAAGTAGTCTCGCTGCCGTGCACCACCGGCCCGTCGCTGAATTGAGCGACGGGCCATCGTGCTGCCCCGGTCTCGATCCGTGTCGCTCCGCGGCGCTACCCGACCATGGTTGCCCGAGGCTCGCCCCGAACTGGGGGGCGCGACGCAGTGGCGTCCCCTACGGCTGATCTTCGAAGATGAGAACTAGATTTCCCATGAAGGAGTCCCCTTGGCCAGAACCGAATTCGGCGTTGCCGTCGCGAGCATCCTGATTGTCGCGGGCGTCCTCGCGATTCCGCTCGTTGCGCCCGCGCCGACGGCAGCTCCGGTTGCCGCTCCGCGTCCATTCATTACGCCTTCGGCATCCGCGACTCCGAATCTGGCCGCGCTCGTCGGCCCAGGGTGCGCCGCTTACGAAAAGAAGGCGCCGACCGGAGCCGGTTCGATCGTTGGGATGGCGCAGGATCCGGTCGCTGTCGCCGCGTCAAACAACCCCGACCTGACTCAGCTCACCGCCGCCCTCACCGGCAAACTCAACACCAAGGTCGATCTCGTAACGAAACTCGACAGTGGCCAGTACACGGTGTTCGCACCAATCGACTCGGCGTTCGCGAAGCTGCCGGCTGCGACGCTCGCGTCGCTCAAGCTCCCGGCCAACGCCAAGCAGCTCTCCAACATCCTCACCTTCCACGTCGTCAAGGGCGAGTTACTTCCCGCGAACGTGGATGGCATTCTCCCGACCCTCGAGGGCGGCATGCTCACCGTCAAGGGCAGTGGCAACAGCATCACGGTCAACGGTGCGAACGTCGTGTGTGGGGGAATCCAGACCGCCAATGCCACCGTGTACCTGATCGACACCGTCCTGATGCCACCTGCGAACTAGCGCCCACTAACCGAAGGTGAACGAGTAGAGGGTCACCCCGGGCGACGCAGAAAGCGTGACGGTGCCGCGCTCGATCGTCGGCGTCTCGGTCAGCTCATACGAGTTGGGGAATCCGCCGATCTCCTGTTTGTGTGCCTTGCCGTCGACGGTGTACCTGATCCATCCGGTGCCCCCTACGACCAGCCGCACCTGGCTCGCGTGATAGTTGAGCCGGATGCGACCTCCGGTCGGAGCGTTGATGCCGTTGAAGCTCAGGTGCCAGTCGCCGTCCAGCGCGAAGCTGTCGGCGGCGAGGCTCACGGGGAACGAGAAGCCATGGGTACCAGCCGCATAGGAGCCCGCGCCGCCGTAGTTCTTCATCTGTCCGAGACTCAGATAGGTCTCCTGGGTGATCGAGCCGGCGAGAGGCGTGGTGTCCTCGGTGTCGGTCTGCGGCGGCAGGGTCGCACCCGGATGGGCCTGCAACAGAAGCTGCCGGATGTGTGATTCGGTCGTGCCGTATCCACCCTCGCCGAGCGAAACCTGTCGCACCACCCCTTTTGCGTCGATCAGGTAGTCGGCGGGCCAGTACCGGTTGCGGTAGTTGGTCCAGGTGCTGAGGTGGTTGTCGAGGGCAACCGGATAGTCGATGTTGAAGCGCGCCGCGCCACCCTTTACGTTCGCGGGCACCTTCTCGAAGGCGTACTCGGGCGAGTGCACACCGATTACCTCGAACCCGAGCGACTGGTAAGTGTTGTACCAGTTGACGATGTGCGGAAGCGATCGCTGGCAATTGATGCACGAGTACGCCCAGAAGTCGATCAGGACGACTTTGCCTTTGAGCCCGGAGATCGTCAGCGGCTTGTCGTGGGGCGTGTTGAACCATTGCTGAATGCCGACGATTTCCGGCGCCTTGCCGCAGCTCTCGAGAACCGGGGCATCCTCCTTGCACCTGCTCAGCTCCTTGTTCTGCGAGGTCACGATGCCACCGAGGTCAAGTTGCTGTGAGACGCCGTGTGAGCTCGCGAAGTCGGCCTGGATGCTCTGCGTGTAATCCGGGATGAGTCGCTGCACGGCGGCGGGGAGGTCGAAGAACAAGCCCGCAGCCAGGGCGATCATCAGCGCTCCGCCAATGATTCGGATGGTGCGCTCGTGTTGGCGAAATGACTTCACGCGCTCGGCGATGCCACGTCCGGCGAGCGCAAACGCCAGCAGTGGGATGGCGGCCCCGATGGCAAATGCCAGGGTGAGGACGATCGTCCCTATCCCAATCGACCCGGTCGATCCGGCGACAGAGATCGCGGCGAGGACGGGGCCGGCGCAGGGAAAGTACACGGTGCCGAGAGCGATCCCGAGGACGAATCCGCCCCGCTCGGTGCCGACGGCGGTTTGCGGGATGAACGAGAACGGCTTCTCGATGAAGTGTTGAAGCTTTGGGAAGATCAGGCCCAAACCGATGATCACAAGCACCACGGTGCCTGCCCAGACCAGGAAGTCCTGTGGCAGATGAAGGATCGAGAGCAGGAACGAACCAATGAGCGTGAATACGCTGAAACTGACCACGAGCCCGAGGACAACTCGGTAGGGCCGGGAGCCTCGTGTGCGAACCGGCGCGGCATCTGGTGCGGGGACGCGAACCTTTCGGGCGGCCTGCACACCGCCGGAGAAGAAGATGACCGGAAGGACGGGAATGATGCACGGCGAGATCCCGGTGATGAGGCCGCCGACGATCCCAATGAGAGCAAGCGAAAGCAGCACGAAGGGCTCCATCTGATCGGGTTACTACTGCTTTCGTTATGGAGTGCGCGGTCGACAGGCCACCTCCGGATTTCACGCCGCCCCAGTTCAGGGGACGGAATGGACGGTGGTTGCATTCGGTTGCATGGATTGTGAATTCGAGCGAGTTGTTGGCCGCCGAGACTGCCATGGGAGCAGTCACGCTTCTGGTCGCCGACCTGGATGCCATGACCGCGTACTACCGCGACGCCGTGGCCCTCGAGGTGCTCGGTTCGACGGGGTCCACGGTCACCATCGGTCGCGGTACCACTCCCGTTATCGTGCTCGAGCACTCTCCAGCACTCAGGCATGCGGAACCGCACCAGGCCGGGCTCTATCACACCGCAATCCTGTTCGAGTCGGAGCGGGCGCTCGCTGCCGCGGTGTACTCGGTCGCTCGCCGGCATCCGGGATCCTTCACCGGAAGCGCCGACCATCTGGTGTCGAAGGCGTTCTATTTCGATGATCCGGAGGGCAATGGGGTAGAGCTCTACTGGGACCGCGAGCGGAGTGCCTGGAGCTGGGTACACGGCAGCGTCGAGATGGGCTCGCTGTTTCTTGACCCGGAGCAGTTTCTTCGCGAGAACCTCGACGAGGAGGTCGTCCGGGATGCGCTCGTGGGCGGCGCACGAGTCGGCCACGTTCATCTCGCGGTGGGAGACACGGCGAGCGCACGCGACTTTTACGTCGATCAACTCGGTTTCGAGCAGACCATCGAGATGCCCGGTCAGGCGCTGTTCGTCAGCGCGGGTGGCTATCACCACCACATGGCGATGAACGTCTGGAACAGCCGCGGGGCCGGTCGGAGGTCGCGCACGCTGGGTCTCGGCACCGTTGACATCCTGGTCCCGGCACGGGATGACCTGGGCGCGCTGATCGAGCGGATGTCGCACTTTGGGGTTACGCCGCACGATGACGGCCAGACCGTCTCGTTCGAGGACCCGTGGGCGAACGTCATCCGTGTCCGGCCCGCGGCCTGAGCCGCGAGGGATAGATTGTGGGGAAATGCCAGTGAATCCCCGTTACAGCAGGCTGTTCGCGCTGCTGCTGGGGCCCATCCTGTTGCCGCAGGCGGCGCGTGCTCGGCGCGTGATTCCGCGACTTCCCGACGCAGCCCAGCCGTGGACGGGCGCGGTTGTTGGCCCGAATCCGGTAAGCATCCTCGTGCTCGGCGACTCGACCGCCGCTGGCGTCGGGGCGCAGCGCCAGGAGGATGCGCTGCCGGGGAATCTTGCCAGGCGACTGTCGACCGAGTGGGAGCGCGGCGCGACTTGGCGCGCGATCGGTGAGAACGGCGCGACCAGCGAAGACATCGTTCGTCGCTATCTGGCGGATGCGACCAGGCAGCCGTACGACCTCGTCTTCGTGTCGATCGGTGCCAACGACGCACTCAAGCTCCGATCCCGCGCGGCCTTCCGGCGGAGCTTCAGGCGGATCATCCGTCGGCTACGCTCGGTCTCTCCGCACGCGCTCATCCTCGTTGCCAGCCTGCCCGGATTTGCCCAGTTCTCGGCTCTGCCGAATCCGCTTCGCTGGGCTTTGCAACTGCACTCGCGCAGCCTCGAGGAAGTCGCGAGACGCTTCGTCGCGTCGGAGCCAGGAGTGCTGATGTCGCCGCCGGCGCCGAAGTACACGCCGGGATTCTTCGCGAGCGACCGGTTTCATCCGAGCGCGCAGGGCTATCGGGACTGGGTCGATTTCGCGCTGACCGACGCGAAGCTCGTTCGCGCTGCGTGAGAATCACGCTCCGTTAGACTTTTGGTATGCCCACGATCGTCGTCGAAGTAATGCCAAAGCCCGCACTTCTCGACCCGCAGGGCAAGGCCGTCGCAGGCGCACTCGGCCGGCTCGGGAAGTCCGAGTTCACGGACGTTCGGATCGGCAAGCGGTTCGAAGTGACAGTCGATCGCCCGGTCGATGACGCGTTGCTGAGCGAGGTTCGCGAGCTCGCCGCCGACATGTTCTCCAACTCGGTCATCGAGGACGTCGTCAGTGTCATCGCCCTTCGAGAGCCTCAGGAACCGGCGTGAGAATCGGCGTCATCACCTTTCCGGGTTCGCTGGACGATCGTGACGCGCAGCGAGCCGTCAGAATTGCCGGAGCGACGCCGGTCGCGCTCTGGCACGACGACCACGACCTGCAGGGTGTTGACGCGATCATCCTCCCCGGCGGGTTCAGCTACGGCGATTACCTGCGGGCGGGCGCGATCGCCAGCCATTCGCCAATCATGGCAGAGGTCATCGAGGCGGCAAACAAGGGCGTGCCCGTGCTCGGGATTTGCAATGGGTTCCAGATGCTCGCCGAGGCGCGGCTCGTACCCGGTGCGCACACCCGCAACGCCCACCAGCAGTTCATCCGCCGCGACCAGCGGATGCGTGTCGAGAACGCGACCACCGTCTGGACCAACTCCTTCCAGACCGGTGACGAGATCATAATCCCGATGAAGAACGCCGACGGACGCTTCGTGGCGGATGCCCAGACACTGGAGCGCATCGAAGGCGAAGGCCAGGTGACGTTCCGCTACCTCGAGGTCAATCCGAACGGCTCGCTCAACGACATCGCGGGAGTCTCAAATGAGCGCGGCAACGTCGTTGGGCTCATGCCGCATCCGGAACACGCGACCGAACCCGGATTCGGCCCGGACACGCGCGACGCCATGAGTTCGGGAACCGACGGCCTGCGGTTCTTCGCCAGCGTGCTGTCCACCCTCGTCGGCTAAAACTCCGCGAGAGGCCACAATCAGTCCTTCCGGCGGCCTGAAAACCCTCCGTTTGTGACCTCTCGCGGAGTTTTTAGTTGCCGGTCGGGGTGTCCCGCACGATCGGCGTCGGCGCAGTGAATTCGCTCGCGCGTTTCTCACCGTCCGCGCCGGTGAACAGTCCGATCTGATCGGTCTTCGGCGCCTGCTTACCCCGCGGTTTCGGTGGCGCTTGCTCACCGATTTCCGCGTCGCCCAGCGTGATTCGCGTGCGCGGCATGGTCTGCGGATTGTGGTGCTGCACCCAGTCCACCATCGCCTCCCGCACAAAACAGCGCAGGTCGAACAGCGTGGGCGAATCCTTCGCACTGACCAGAATGCGTACGTGCACGAAGCCGCCCACCGCATCCGTCACCTGCAGCACCTGCGTCCGCCCGTCCCAACTCTGGGTGTCCTTGAGAATCTCGCCGAGATGCTCGCGCATCGCCGCTGTGCTGACGCGCCAGTCCAGGTCAAAGTCGACCTCGCCCAACAGCTGACTGGATGTGCGCGTCCAGTTCTCGAACGGATTGCCGGTGAAGTAGGTCGAGGGCACGACGAGCCGGCGATCATCCCAGACGTGCACGACCACGTAGGTGAGCGTGATCTCCTCGATGCGTCCCCACTCGGCGTTAACCACGACGACGTCGTCCACGCGGATGGCATCACTGAAGGCGAGCTGGATGCCGGCAAAGACGTTCCCGAGGGTGGACTGGGCGGCAAGGCCCGCCACGATGCTCACGACACCCGCCGAGGCGAGCACGCTCGTACCGAGCGCCTGTACCCCAGGGAACGTGAGCAGCACAGAAGCGAGTCCGACGATCACGATGATGACGACGAGCAGGCGCCTCACGATCAGGAGCTGTGTTTGCGCCCGCCGTGCGGCGCGATTGTCGGGGACGCTGGTTTGGTAGCGGCCGACGGCGATGCTCAGTCCGTAGCCGAGGAGCGCAGCGATCAGCCAGGTCGCGCTCACAATCGTCAGGATCAGGAAACCGTGATTGACATCCCTGTGCCAGTGCGCGCTCGTCAGCCCGAGCCAGTTTTCATCCGGAAGGGTTAGGGCGACAGCGATCCATGTCGCGATGACGAGCACGAGAAAGCGAAACGGATGCCTGGCCTTGCTCAGGACCAGCTGTGCTCCCGCCCGGCGGCGAGCCGCACCGCGGGTTATGAGCGCCACGATGATGATGACCACGAGGGCGACGGCGATCGCGATGACGATCGCGGTTCCAAGACCCAGCCACGATTTCCATTCGAACATTCGCGCTCCTTCGCCAGCTTCAACGTTACCGGGCGAGTAACGCCTCCGGCCGCCGCCTAGAATTGAGACATTCCGGCACGCCCTCGAGTCCAGGAGCACTTTGCCAACGAGCGTCCCAACCTCATCGACGGCATCGATTGCGGGCGTCGACACCGTAGCGAACGCGGCCGCGACGCCGGAGAGGGAGCAGCCGTACGCGGCGCTCGGGCTCAAAGCCGATGAGTACGCCAGCATCCGCGATATTCTCGGCCGGCGACCTACCAGCGGCGAACTCGCCATGTACTCCGTGATGTGGAGCGAGCACTGCTCATACAAGTCGAGCAAGAAGTACCTGCGCACGTTCGGCGAGAAGACCACCCCGAAGATGCGCGAGAACCTCATGGTCGGCATGGGCGAGAACGCGGGGGTAGTGGATGTCGGCGGCGGCTGGGCCGTCACCTTCAAGATCGAGAGTCACAACCACCCCAGCTACATCGAGCCGTTCCAGGGTGCAGCTACCGGAGTCGGTGGCATTGTTCGCGACATCATCTCGATGGGTGCACGACCGGTCGCCGTGATGGATGCGCTGCGCTTCGGTGACATCGACGACCCCGACACGGCGCGGATCGTCCACGGTGTCGTCTCTGGAATCAGTTTCTATGGCAACTGCCTCGGTCTTCCCAACATCGGCGGCGAGACCTGGTTCGACTCCGTGTACCAGGCCAATCCGCTCGTCAACGCGCTCGCCGTAGGCGTGCTGCGGCACGAAGACCTGCACCTCGCGAACGCCCGCGGCGTCGGAAACCGGGTGGTCCTGTTGGGCGCGCGCACCGGCGGCGACGGCATCGGTGGGGCATCCATCCTCGCGTCCGACAGCTTCAGTGCGGGGGGTCCGACCAAGCGGCCGGCCGTGCAGGTCGGCGATCCGTTCGCCGAGAAGGTGCTCATCGAGTGCTGTCTCGAACTGTTCGGCGAACAGCTGGTCGAAGGAATCCAGGATCTCGGCGCGGCAGGCATCAGCTGCGCGACGAGCGAACTCGCATCCAATGGCGACGGCGGCATGTTCATCGAGCTGGACAGCGTGCTGCTGCGCGACCCCACGCTGACGCCCGAGGAAATCCTCATGTCGGAGAGCCAGGAGCGGATGATGGCGATCGTCACACCGGCGAAACTCGACGCCTTCATGCGGGTCGTGCAGAAGTGGGATGTCGAGACATCGGTCATCGGCGAAGTCACCGACACCGGGCGACTCGTCATCAACTGGCACGGCGAAGAGATCGTCAACGTCGAGCCACGAACGGTCGCCGTCGACGGCCCCGTCTACGACCGGCCGGTCAGCTACCCGACCTGGATCGACGCCCTGAACTCATCCACGGCATCCACGCTTGCCCGACCGACGGATGCCGACGACATCCGTTCGCAGGTGCTCGCGCTCCTGGGGAGCCCGAACCTCGCCGACAAGCGCTGGATCACAAACCAGTACGACTCATACGTGCTCGGCAACACGGCGCTCACGTTTCCGGATGACGGCGGCATGGTGCGCGTCGACGAAGAGTCCGGACTCGGGTTCGCGGTTGCGACGGATGCGAATGGCCGCTACTGCCAGCTCGACCCCTACCAGGGCGCGCAACTCGCCCTCGCAGAGGCATTTCGCAATGTCGCGGTCACCGGCGCGACTCCGGTCGCCGTTTCGGACTGCCTGAACTTCGGGAGCCCCGAGAATCCCGAAGTCATGTGGCAGTTTGGTCGCGCGATCGACGGCGTCGCCGACGGCTGCATGGAGCTGGAGATCCCGGTCACCGGCGGCAATGTGAGCTTCTACAACCAGACCGGAGACGTGCCGATTCATCCCACCCCGGTCATCGCGGTGCTCGGCGTGATCGACGACGTGGCCAAGCGCATCCCGTCCGGCTGGCAAGACGAGGGCAACAACATTTACCTGCTGGGCACTACCCGTGAAGAACTCGACGGGTCTGCGTGGGCCGACGTCGTGCACGGGCACCTCGGCGGCCATCCGCCGATCGTCGATCTGGCCGCCGAGCAACGCCTTGCGGGACTGCTTCGAGCGGGCAACGAGCAGAACATCATCTCGAGCGCGCACGACATCGCGGACGGTGGGCTGGGTCAGGCGCTCATCGAGAGCGCGCTTCGGTTCGGCGTGGGGGCCCGAGTCTGGCTCGGTGATGTGCTCGAGCGCGACGGCATCGACGCCGCGACCGCGATGTTCAGCGAATCGACCGGTCGCGTGATCGTCTCGGTGCCTCGCGAGGACGACGTTCGGTTTATGGGCCTGTGCGAGGGCAGGCGTTATCCGGTCGCGCGCATCGGGGTTACGGATTCCCGCGATACGTTCGAAGTGCAGGACGTGTTCACGGCATCCCTCGACGAGCTCCGCGAAGCACACCGTTCGCCGCTCACGCGGCGCTTCGGCGCGACGATCGGCGCCTGACCCGTCCAGCGGGTCGAGCAGCCAAAGTCGCTGGCTCGCGACATGATCAGTGTATGAATTCCCGTGTCGACACGGCGCCGATGCGAAAGACCAGAGGCGCTTTTTTCACACCGCTGGAACTAGCAAAGTTCATCTCGGATTGGGCTGTCCGGTCTTCGGGCGACGTCGTCATTGAACCCTCCTGCGGCGACGCGGTCTTTCTCCGCGCGGCAGCCGCTTCGCTCGAAGCGCTTGGTGGCAGTCGGCCATCGCGCAATCAGCTGGTCGGTTTTGACATACATCAAGACTCGATCGATGACGCCATGATCGCCCTTCAAGAGTTGGGGCTCGAGGGTACTCTCCAGGTGCGGGACTTTTTTGAGTCGAGCCCAACACACATGGCGGCAGCTGTTGTGGGAAATCCTCCGTACATCCGGTTTCAGGGCTTCACGGGTCGTTCCCGCGAATTGGCAATCGGCCGAGCAGCCGATTTGGGGATAGCGCTGTCGGGCCTCGCGTCGTCATGGGCGGCCTTCGTTATTCATGGAGCCGGCTTCCTCAGGATTGGAGGCCGCATGGGCCTCGTGCTTCCGGCCGAGCTTCTGTCCGTCAACTACGCAGCTCCGGTTCGACGATTTCTCTTGGAGAATTTTGCTTCGATCGATCTCGTAGTGTTCGACGAACTCGTGTTTGCGGGCGTACAGGCCGACGTGGTCGTCCTACTCGCAGATGGATACCGCGCTGGTTCATCGAAGCACTTCCACCTACATTCTGCGCAGAATGTCGCCGCCATCGACACGAGTTCCGGCCGTAAGTGGGCGCCAACAAATGCGTCTGATAAGTGGACAGACGCTCTAGCGCCGCGCGGCTCAGCAGAATTGCTCGCCGTCGTTCCAGGAGAAGTGCTGCAACCGCTAAGTTCCTGGGGACGCGTTGTCTCGGGAACAGTGACGGGCGCGAATGCCTACTTCTCGCTCAGCCGCCTCGAGGCGAGAAATCTTGGGATTTCGACGAGCGAGTTGCGGCCACTGTTGCCCGCCGGATACTCACTTGCGAACCTAACCAACGTTGACCGGCGAAAGTGGTCTCGCGACGCACGCGATCGAAAGGGGTATCTCTTCTATCCGGGCCAAACACCCACCCTCGCGGCGGAAGCGTACATTGCGCGGGGGGAAGCAGCCGACCTGAATAAAAGGTACAAGTGCCGGGTCCGAACCCCATGGTGGCGAGTTCCAGTCGCGCCCCAGGCTGATCTGTTCGTGTCGTATATGAGCGGATCTCGGCCGAGAATCGTGGGCAACGACGCACACCTAATTCATCTAAATTCGGTGCACGGGTTGCAGGCCCGGCCGGGCCTCGTCGGCTTCGCGAAAGCAGTGCTCCCGGTCCTCGCGATGAATTCAGCCTCCCTGCTTTCGGCCGAACTGGTCGGTCGTAGCTACGGCGGGGGCATCCTTAAAATGGAACCCCGAGAGGCTGCTCGTTGGCTGGTTCCGTCGCCTGAAGCCGTTGGCACTGGCCAGTTCGCTGGGCTGCTCCGCCGTGGTCGCAAGCTCCTCGGCGCTGGGGATTTCGAGGGATGCACGGCCATCGCCGATCACGTACTAGAGCGGATCGGCGAGCAGTACGGAATGTCATCTGGGGTGCTCCGGATCCTCCGCGATACCAGAGCGGAAATGGTGAAGAAGAGAGTGACCCGGGGGACTTCTAGAATCTAACGTGGAGGACGACCTTGGCCGAACTAGCTGAATCACCCTGGAAATCTTCGCCGGGTCTGCCTTGGGCCTACCATCCGAACTTTAACCACCTTGTCCGACTGTTCGAAGCCCCACAGCACGAGGCAAAGATTGCCTCCTCTGGAAATTGGGCCAGTGCGCTCGACCTGTGGATTGCCGATGAGCTGCGCGCTGCAGGCTTCCCGACTGATGAGGTCTGGCCGCGGCGCACCGCGCCAGCGGTGTTGCCTCGCGAGGTCGCTTTGTTGCTTGCCAATGCGCCGCCACCACTCCGGGCGGATTTGGAGAAGCTGATCGCACGCACGCCCGCGGTCGCCTCCAGAGATGCCCGTGTGCTTGGAAAGGCTTATGTGAAGCAGGTCGACGTCGTCATGGCGCAGTGGTCACGCGGGCCGGAACTAATGGTCTCGACCAAAACGATGATGTCGTCATTCCGAAAGAATCTGCCCAACAGATTCGAGGAAGCCTACGGCGACGCCGCAAACCTCCGGGGGAGGTATCCGCTTGCGTCTATTGGCTTTTTCTTCCTGATGCGCGCGTCGGTGCTCAATGAGGCAGGCACCCTTCAACGCGCAATCGACATGCTCCGCAAGCTTCGTGACCCTGCAACCTACGATGCAACCGGCTTGCTGCTCGTGGATTACTCAGACGATCCAGAGTCTCTCGACCAACCACTCGTGCTCGAAGGCGAAGTACCAGCGGATCTACGATGCAGTCAATTCTTCGACTCCTTGATCGGGCGGGTGCTGAATATCGCACCGGTTGAAATGCACGTCGCGGTTCGAGAGAATCACGAAGGACACGAACTGCCGCTGTCTGAAATGCAGGGTTCGGAGTAGGCGGCAAATTCACTTTCCAGCTACTTGAGGAGAGAGATGAAGACCAGGAAGATCCGCGACGTATCCGTTTCGGCAATCGGATTCGGCGGCATGCCGGTCTCGATCGAGGGTCGCCCCGACGAGGCCCAGGCGATCGCGACCATCCACGCCGCCCTCGACGTCGGCATCAACTTCATCGACACCGCAGACGCATATCGGATGCCTGGCGAGGGCTACTCCCACAACGAACGGCTCATCGCGAAGGCACTGAAGAGCTATGGCTCAGACACGTCCAACGTGCTCGTCGCCACCAAAGGCGGCCACCTCCGCGATGAACCAGTGCCCCACGCGTGGCAAGTCAACGGCGATCCCCGCTACCTCAAGAAGGCCGTCGAGCAGTCGCTCAAGAATCTGGGCGTGGACGCGATCGGCCTGTACCAGTTTCACCGCCCGGATCCGACAGTCGACTACGCGGACTCGGTTGGTGCCATCCGCGACCTGCTCGACGCCGGCAAGATCCGGATGGCCGGAATCTCAAACGCGAATCCTGCACAGATCCTGCTCTCCCAGGAGATCCTCGACGACCGGCTGGCCTCGGTGCAGAACCAGTTCTCGCCGAAGTTCCGCTCGAGCGAGCCGGAGCTCGAGTTGTGCGCCGAACTCGGAATCGCCTTCCTTCCGTGGAGTCCTCTCGGCGGAATCGGCGGCGCCGCCGGGCTCGGCGAGCGGTTCGCACCGTTCAAGGAAGTTGCGGATGAGCTCGGTGTGAGCCCACAGGTGATCTGCCTGGCCTGGGAACTCGCGAAAGCACCAGTCGTCATCCCGATCCCGGGTTCATCGCGTCCGGAGACCATCCGTGACTCGGCCGCAGCGCCCGAGGTCGAACTGACCTCCGATCAACTGGCGCGCCTCGACGCGGCCTAGATCGACGCCGCCCGGATCGTCAGGACCCCACCAGCTCCGCCGACACCAGCACGGGGACGGTTGACTTCAGGTAATACGCCCGGTAGTTCTTGCCCTTTTCGAAGGCGTCCACCTGCCTACGTCCCTGAACGGGAAAATTCACGTCACCGATTCGCACCCGGAAGATGGTGTCCATCCCCGCCTGGTTGTCATCTCCGAAAGTCGAGACCTTCGGCTTCGCCGCGCCCTCGACGCTGGAGAGCGGCCCGGTCAAATTGCGGATCCCTCGGCGAGTGCGTGCGAAGGACGTGAACATGATCAGCGCGACCACGACGATCACCACGACGATGATCCACGGTGGGACAGCGGATGAGCTCCCGGACTTCGCCGCGAGCGATTGCGGCAGGAAGATCGCCGCGATGACAATGAGAAACACAACCACGACGACGATCATCACGTACATTCCCATGCGACTGGTTTTCTGTCCTTTGGTCATGCGCGCCGACTGGGTCGCGGACAGCCGACCCGCCCGGTTCTCCACCAGATCGGCAGCGGTGAAGTCGAATGCCTTCTGGAGAGACTCGGCCGCGCCGAGTTCCCCGTACACTGTTTCGTCAGTCATGCCACTGATAGTGGCCGCGCGCGGGGGCCCCGTCAAGCACGGCAGTGAGACGACGAGTCAGCGTCCGGGCTCGAACCGGATGCCCGTTGCCGCTTCGGCCTGACGCCAGAACTCTGCACCGAATTCCTCGCTGGCGCTGGATGCGACCGGCGCGAGCACCACCGGACGACCACGCACGCTGCGGTGAGGTCCATAGAACTCGCCGCCGCGGGCATCCGGATCAATGGCCGCTCGCACGATGGGCCAAGCGCCGGCGTCCTTGCCCTGCGAGATAATCGCCGAGAGCAAATCCAGCGCTGAAACTCGTCCATCGTTGATCCCGACTCGACGCTCGGACAGCAGATCCACCGCGGAACCCGGATGTGCGAGCAGCGACTCGATGGCGCTCCCGGACGCCGTGAGCTTACGTTGCAGTTCGAAGGCGAAGGCGTGCATCGCGTGCTTCGAGAAGCCATAGGCGCGGAAGAAGTTGAATCGCCGGGTGCTCTGCAGGTCGGCCGAGTCGAGCTTCACCATCCGCGTTGCCATGCTGCCGAGGCTCACCACCCGAGCATCCGGCTTGAGTGACGGAAAAGCGAGTGCGGTCAGCGCATAGGGGCCGAATGCGTTCGAACCCACAACATACTCGAGGCCGTCCTCGGTGACCTGCCGGCGACGTGAGCCCGAGGTCGCGCCCGCGTTGTTGATGAGCACATCGATCGGCCCAAGCGAAGCGATACCCCTGGCCGCGAGCCGAATGGACGCGAGCGACGAGAGATCGAGCGGCACGAAATCCACCTCGGCGCCATCCGCACGACGACGAATGGATTCGGTGGCGACCTCCGCTTTGCCGGCGGAGCGCGACGCGAGAATGATGCGGCCCCCCGCCCGCGCGAGTTGCTCGCTGACGAAGTAGCCGATTCCCGCGTTGCCTCCGGTGACGACAAAGGTCTTGCCGGTCTGTGCGGGAAGTCGCGCGGGATCCCAGTCCGGGCTACTCACGATCGGTGCTATTCACGGTCGGCTTGCGTGCTGATGCTGCCCGTACGCGCGATCTGCTCGTGGTGGTGGATGACCTCCGCCACCAGGAAGTTGAGGAACTTCTCGGCGAACGCCGGATCGAGCTGCGACTCCCCCGCCAGCACTCGGAGCCTCGCGATCTGCACCTTCTCGCGCTCCGGATCCGAAGGCGGCAGTCCGCCGCGCGCCTTGATCCGCCCCACCTGCTGGGTGAACTTGAAACGCTCCGCAAGCATGTGGATGATGGCGGCGTCGATGTTGTCGATGCTCAGGCGGATGGCGGTGAGCTCCGGCATCACATCCGGTGGGCCGTCCTCGGTGCGCGTCGGTTCCATGAGTCGAATCTAGTCGGTCGACCCCGCGTGCTACTTAGGCCCGGAACTCCGGTCGCGGTAACGCACGGGCGCGCCACCCCATGCCTTCAGCCTCGCCTGCAGACCGGCCCGCACCCCAGGCCATTCGTCGATGAGCACGGAGTAGATCGCGGTGTCTCGCCAGGTTCCATCCGCGCGGATGACGTCGCGACGGATGATGCCTTCGAACTGCGCGCCTACGCCCAGAATCGCCGCACGTGAACGCTCGTTGAGGATGTCCGTCTGGATCTTGACACGGCCGAAACCCGAGTCAAACGCGAGACCGAGCATGAGGAGCTTCGCCTCCGGATTCACCTGAGTTCCCCAGACTCGGGGATCGAAGCCGGTCCAGCCGATGTGGGCGTGTTCACGCCTTTCATCGAAATCACCGAGAGTGGAAGCGCCGAGAACCACGCCGTCCAGTTCGCCACCGCGAGCACGAACGATGAACGGGTTGCCTGCCGACCACTGGAAGTGCACCTTGCCCCACTCGACGAAGTCGTCGACATCGGCGAGGTAGCCCTTCGGGCCGCCACCGTAACCCTGCGCGTACACCTCCGGATGCCCGATCGCCGCGTGCAATTCGGGGAGAGCCTGCAACGTCATCGGCTCGAGACGTACGTATTCACCCTCGAGCGTCTGCGGTACCGGCCTGCGTGCGGTCATTCGCATATCTTGCCACCGTTCAAGTGCCACGATGGACTCATGACAAGCACGACCGACTTCGAAATCGCTGCTCACTCGTTTCTTGATCTCGTCGCGGAAGTCAGGCCCGCGCAATGGAACGAACCCGCACTCGGGGTGTGGGACGTCCGCAGCCTGGTCGGGCACACGGCCCGCGCCATTCTGACAGTGGAACAGCACCTGTCTGCGGATCCCGCGCCCGAGGTCACCGCCCCGGACGCCGAAACCTACTACACAGAGGTATTCAACGTGTACACCGACAACGACGCCATTGCGGCGCGCGGCGTCGAGGCGGGTAATGCTCTCACCGAAAACTCCGGGGCCGACTTCGAAGCGACGCTGGGCCGAGCGCTCCAGCTCATCAGGTCCAGCGGGCCCGATCGCATTGTCGCGATCGGTCCGATCGGCATCCCGCTCGGCGAATACCTGCGAACTCGCGTGTTCGAACTCGTCGTTCACAGCATGGACATCGCAAAGGCGACGGGCCTTGGGCACGGCATGCCTGCCGATGTCGTCGCCAACGTTGCGGAGCTGGCGGCGCGGGTTGCTGTGCGAAAGGGCAACGGCGAAGACATCCTGTTCGCGCTCACCGGCCGGCGTCCGCTGCCGCCTCGGTACAGCATCCTTTAGACCGGATCCCATAGTAAGCCAAGGCTCCCTTTCGCGGTCTTCGGGGCGAATCCGGGGCTCGGGACCTCGCCAAAATCCCAGTAACGATTACTCAGGCGCTCGAGTCGGGGGCCGCAATACCCTTTCGCACATGACCTTCTACACTTCGCCGTCGACGCCGGTGGCCCCTGAGCCGTCCACCCCCAAACCTGTCAGTCTCAACAACCGCCCGATTGTGAAACTCCTGGCGTACGTTGTCGCCTGGTTCATCGTCTCAACCAGTCTCGCCCTCGCGGCCTACGCGGCGATCTCCGTCGGTGATGTCGGTGGCACCTGCGCGAGCGGCAATACCGCTTACGCCATCCAGACCCAATGCCCGCAGCTCGCTGTCGATTTCCTGCCCTGGGTCATCTTTACCGGCCTGATCGGCGTGGCGCTTGCCGTCGTCCTTGCGGGCGGCATCGGCGTTCAGCTCCGCGTGTGGGCGTGGCCAGCGCTGTTCATCGGCGGCGGCGTGCTGTTCCTTCTCGCCGGCGGCGCGGTCGGATGGATCTGCGGAATCCTGTTCCTCGTGATGGGTCTCGTGCCGCTCGTGCTGGAGCTGAAGGCGAGCGTGCAGCGCGTGTTTCTTGGCAGTTTCAACATCTTCGGCCAGCAGTTCAAGGAGAGCCCGAAGGCGCAGCCCTCGTTCTCGTCGCGCAAGATGCCGAACCCTCCGGACGCCATCAAACCCGGCATCGGTGACTGGGCGATCGCCTACCTCGGCTTCCTGGTGCCCGCGATCGCCGGCCTTTACCTGGCGACCGCGTGGGTCGCTGCGCTGGGTGGCGTCTAACGCGTTCCTGCCGCTCAGGCGAGCAGGTCGTGGCGAACCACGATGGCCTCGCGGTCGGCTCCGACGCCGATCGCTGAGATCCGCGAGCCGCTGATCGCCTCCACGCCGAGCACGTACTTCTGCGCGTTTACCGGCAGCTCCTCGAAGGTGCGCGCACCGGAAATGTCTTCGCTCCAGCCGGCGTAGTTCTCGTAAATCGGCAGGGCGTGGTGGTAGTCCGTCTGCGAGACCGGGATCTCGTCGATTCGCACGCCGTCGACCTCGTACGCGACACACACCGGAATCTGCTTGAGTCCCGTCAGGACGTCGAGTTTCGTCATGACGAAATCGGTGATGCCGTTGATGCGCGCGGCGTAGCGTGCAACGGGAGCGTCGTACCAGCCGGTGCGCCGTGGGCGACCCGTCGTGGTGCCGAACTCGAAGCCCTTGGCACGCAGCCACTCGCCCGACTCGTCGTTCAGCTCGGTGGGGAACGGTCCCGCGCCGACCCGCGTCGTGTACGCCTTGACGATGCCGATCACCCGGTCGATGCGCATTGGTCCGATGCCCGATCCGGTCGCCGCACCGCCAGCCGTGGAATTGGATGACGTAACGAACGGATACGTGCCGTGGTCAACATCCAGCATGGTCGCCTGGCCACCCTCGAATACGACAGTCTTGCCGTCGTCGAGCGCGCGGTTGAGAAGCAGTCCGGTGTCCGCGACCATCGGCCGCAGCCGGTCGGCGTACGACAGCAGGTCCTCGACGACCTCGTCCACCGAAATCGCCCTGCGGTTGTAGACCTTCACGAGCAGGTGATTTTTCTGGTGAAGGGCACCCTCGACCTTCTGGCGAAGAATGTTTGCGTCGAACAGGTCCTGGATGCGGATGCCGATCCGGTTGATCTTGTCGGCATACGACGGTCCGATGCCGCGCCCGGTGGTACCGATCTGACGACTGCCCAGGAAGCGCTCGGTGACCTTGTCTAGTGTGCGGTGGTACTGGGTGATGACGTGGGCGTTCGCGCTGACAACGAGCTGTGAAGTGTCGACACCGCGAGCGTTCAACGCGTCGAGCTCATCGAACAGCACTTCGGGATCGATAACCACGCCATTCGCGATGACCGGAACGACCCCCTCCGTCAGGATGCCGCTCGGCAGCAGGTGCAGTGCATACTTCTCGTCGCCGACGACAACGGTGTGGCCGGCATTGTTGCCGCCGTTGAATTTGACCACGTAGTCGATGCGACTGCCGAGCAGGTCGGTGGCCTTGCCCTTGCCCTCATCGCCCCACTGGGCGCCGATGATTACGACAGCTGGCATGGCTTATCTCCCTCAAGAATTGGACGGGATTACACCCCATTCTATTAGGCGTGCTGGGTCACCCAGGCGAACATTGCGATTGCTGCCGCGGCCGAGGCGTTGATGCTTCTGGTGGAGCCATACTGCGTGATCTCGACGACGGCATCCGCGGCGGCGAGCGCTTCTTCGCTGAGTCCGGGGCCTTCCTGTCCGAATAGCAGGATGCACTTCACGGGCAGTTCGAACGACTCGATCGCGACCGAGCCGGGAACGTTGTCGATCGCGATGATGGGCAGGGCGCTGGCGCTTGCCCAGTGTGCGAACTCCTCAACCGTCTCGTGGTGCAGAACGTGCTGGTAGCGGTCGGTTACCATGGCCCCGCGCTTGTTCCAGCGCTTGCGCCCGATCACGTGAACTGTCTCGGCGGCGAACGCGTTGGCGGTGCGCACGATCGAGCCGATGTTCATGTCGTGCTGCCAGTTCTCGATCGCGACGGCGAACGGATGACGGTGCCGGTCCAGGTCGGCGACGATCGCCTCGACACGCCAGTAGCGGTATTTGTCGAGCACATTGCGCGAATCGCCGTGCGTGAGCAGCTCGGGGTCGTATTGCTCGTCGTCGGGCAACGCTCCGCGCCACGGCCCGACCCCGTTGGTCGTCAGCTCGTGGCTCGGGTTGGGCGTCGCGTCGGTCACCCGTCCAACGCTAGCCGCTGTTAATCTTTCGATCATGCCGATGCCCGAGCCGCTCTGGACGCCGGACGGCGACGACCTCGTCATCCTCGGCGACAACCTGGCGGTCGCGGCGGGGCTGCCCGACGCATCCTTTCGGCTCATCTACCTCGATCCGCCGTTCAACACCGGGAAGGCGCAGAGCCGGCAAACGATCACCACGACGCGAGCCGACGGCGGCTCACGGATCGGCTTCAAGGGCCAGACCTACGACACCGTCAAGGGCACGCTGTACTCCTACAACGACGAGTTCGCCGACTATTGGGAGTTTCTCGACCCGCGCCTTCGGCAGGCCTGGCGGCTCCTGGATGACCGGGGCACGCTGTACCTGCACCTCGACTACCGCGAGGTCCATTACGCAAAAGTGGCGCTCGATGCGCTCTTCGGTCGCGATTGCTTCCTCAACGAAATCGTCTGGGCGTACGACTATGGCGCCAAAGCCAACGGACGGTGGCCAGCCAAGCACGACACGATCCTCGTGTACGTGAAAAACCCCAAGACCTACTACTTCGACAACTCTTCGGTCGACCGCGAGCCGTACATGGCCCCCGGTCTCGTGACCGAGGAGAAGCTCGCGCGGGGCAAGCTGCCAACTGACGTGTGGTGGCACACCATCGTCACCACGAGCGGCAAGGAGCGCACCGGATACGCCACGCAGAAGCCGGAGGGCATCCTGCGCAGAATCGTCCAGGCGTCGAGCGCGCCTGGTGACTGGGTGCTCGACTTCTTCGCGGGCAGCGGCACGACCGCATCCGTAGCCTCGAAGCTCGGCAGGCGATTCGTCGTCATCGACCAGAATCCGGATGCCCTGGCCATCATGCGAGCACGCCTGGGTGAGAAAGCTCGTTACCTGCCCTGACTACGATGGGCGCATGAGTTCGAGGGCCGACGTCGAGTGCTGGCTGACCGACATGGATGGCGTACTGGTGCACGAGGAAACTCCGGTCCCCGGCGCGGCCAAACTGCTGCAGCAGTGGCGCAAGCAGGACAAGCCATACCTCGTCCTGACCAATAACTCGATCTTCACACCGCGCGACCTGAGCGCGAGGCTCGCGGAGTCGGGCCTGCACGTTCCCGAAGAACGCATCTGGACGTCCGCGCTGGCGACAGCGGACTTTCTGGCGGCGCAGATCCCCGGCGGCTCCGCATTCGTCATCGGTGAAGCAGGGATGACCACCGCTCTTCACGAGGCCGGGTTCGTGATGACCGAACGCGCGCCCGACTACGTTGTCATCGGCGAGACTCGCAACTACTCCTTCGAAGCGATCACCAAGGCCATCCGGCTCATCGGCGACGGCTCACGTTTCATCGTCACCAATCCGGACGTCACCGGGCCCAGCCCCGACGGTCCGCTGCCGGCGACCGGCTCGGTTGCGGCCCTCATTAGCAAGGCAACCGGCAAGGATCCGTATGTCGTCGGCAAGCCCAACCCGATGATGTTCCGGTCTGCGATGAACAAAATCGGCGCACACTCCGAGAACACCGGAATGATCGGCGACCGAATGGACACCGACATCGTCGCCGGTATCGAGGCGGGTCTGCACACCGTGCTGGTGCTTACCGGCATCAGCGACCGGGCCGAGATCGAACGGTACCCGTTTCGCCCGGACGAGGTCATCGAGTCGGTCGCAGATCTGCTCGACCCCGAATAGGCCGCCGTGATCAGTTGCCCGAGGGCTGCACCGAAAGATCTCCGGGCAGTGTGCCACCCGAGGCGCGATCGACGAAGCAGTAGTAGGTGCGATTCCCGGATATCCAGTTTTGCGCGCTCGGCGGGTAACTGAAGCTGACCTGTAGATCAGTTATGGATGCGGCCGCCGTGTAGTTGATCGCAGTAGGCGCGCTGCACAGAGCCGTCAACTGCGTTTGGAATTGGGTAGTGGACGGATACCCCGTGTCATCCGCGTTAGACAGGCGGCCCTTGAAGACCATCTCGGCGTCGTGATCCTTGGTGCACGCCACGACCGTGAAGGTGACCGCCCATGCGGAACTGAATGGCTGGATGCATTCGCC
Organism: Galbitalea sp.; assembly: GCA_036266835.1. Classification (GTDB taxonomy): domain Bacteria; phylum Actinomycetota; class Actinomycetes; order Actinomycetales; family Microbacteriaceae; genus Galbitalea. The sequence goes on from DATAXD010000040.1 coordinate 117,757, forward strand.
GCCCTGCAGGGCCGACCACTGCTGCACGCCTGGAGCGGCCGGCCCGCCGCTGCCCGCCGAAGTGGGAGTCGACTTCGCGCCGGTGGTGGTTGACGCTGTCGCTGTTGCGGCCGTCGCTGCACCGAGATGCTCACCCAGGAAAAACAGACCAATGAGCAGGAGCACGCCGATGAGTCCGCCCGCGATACCCATGAGAGCTTTCTGCGAGTTTGCCAGGGGAGCACGCGGCTCACGAGCCTCGGACCTGGTGCCGGGGCCGGTGGGCGTTTGCGCCGCCTTGAGCACGCCGAGGTCCTCATACTCCTGAAACTGGTGGTCTCCGAACAGTGAGTCGATTGCTGAGGTCGGCGGATTGTGCCCGTCGTGATAATCCGCTTGGGCCGCAGCGACCGTGGACGCGGTCGGAGTTGGCTGCCACGGCGCCACCATGTACGCCTCGGTGGGCTGGTCCGCGTGCGCTGGGGGTGCGGATGCCGGTGCCTGCGTGGCGGCGAAGTCGGTCCAGGACATCGGCTGCGTCAGCTCGGATGCCGGGACCGGCGGGACGTACGGTGCGGTAGGTGCAGGAGGTGCAGGAGGTGCGGCAGGTGTCGCTGCTGTCGGAACCGCCGCCGATGGCTCCACGAGTGGCGGCGGTGCGGCGGGCGTCGCAGCATCCGTCCCTCCACCGGGGCGAAGACCCCAATTGAAGCCGCCGGACGCATTCTCACTGGGTGGCGAGGCGAGCGGTGCCGCGGGCGGCGGCGCGGCGGGGAACCGCACGGTCGGCGTCTCGGTTGGCGGTGTCACCGTCGGTGAAGGAGCGGGCGGTGGTGGTGCGGGCGCACGTCGCCGAGCCGTCGGTTGCGGGCTCGTCCCGAATACCGGCTCGGCATTCGGTGGCGGCGCGACCGGCTGACGCCTGGTCTGCTTCGGTACCTGCCCGGTGGGTACGAATTGCTGCGAAAGCCAGTCGCTGCCGTCGAGTTCGTCGTTGTCGTCGCTCACGATTCCAGCCCCAGATCGGCCAGGCCAATCGCGGCGAGATACGGGTATCCCGCGGCCTCGATGACCTGTTTCGCACCCGTGTTGCGATCGACGACCACGGCGACCGCCGCGATCTCTGCGCCGATTCGCTGGAGAGCCTCTACCGCCTTGAGCGGCGAGCCTCCGGTCGTCGAAGTGTCCTCAAGGACGATGACTCGCTTTCCCTCGAGATCCGGACCTTCGACCTGCTTGCCGCGCCCGTGGTCCTTGGGTTCCTTGCGCACGACGAAAGCGTCGTAGGACTTGCCCATAGCGACGCCCTGGTGCAGAACCGCCGCCGCGATGGGGTCCGCGCCCATGGTCAACCCGCCAACCGCAAAGACATCGGGGATGTCCGCAATGAGGTCGACCATCACCTTGCCGATTAGCGGCGCGACCCGATGGTCGAGGCTGACCTTGCGCAGGTCGATGTAGTAATCGGCGTGCTTGCCGCTGGTGAGCGTGAAGGATCCGTGAAAGACCGCCTCGGCGGAAATGTGCTCGATGAGCTGATCACGGGGGGACAACACCACCCAAGAATAGCGTGGAGGCCCTGAACCTAAACTGCTCGAGACCCCTGCGGTGTTCCGCTGTATTGCACCGAACTGTGCGTGGGCATGGGTGTCGCCCGACCGGACGGATGCCCCGCTGTTGCCATCAGTATCCCGCTCGCGATTCCCACGACAATGGCCGCACTGACGGCAACAACAATCGCCGTGCGATTGTCCTTGCGGTCTGCGGCTTCAGTTCCGGGGTCGTCGAAGTCGTCGGGTTTCATTGCAGGACACACACTAGGTGCGGCGGAACCTCCTGACCATTGCCCAGTTGTAGGGGTTAACCGGTGGTTGAACGTCGTGACGGTACGACTGGGTAGCGTGGTCTCATGCGCGTAGGCACCTGGAACGTCAACTCGATCAGAAGCAGGGTCGGTCGGGTGACGGACTGGCTGGTTCGAGAGGATGTCGATGTCCTCGCGATGCAGGAAATCAAGTGCAAGCCAGACCAGTTTCCTTACGAGCCGTTCGCGGACGCAGGCTATGAGATCGAGCTGCACGGACTCAACCAGTGGAACGGCGTGGCATTCGCAAGCCGCATCCCGATGACGGATGTGACCATCGGCTTTCCCAACGCGCCCGGCTTCGGCAAAGTGGATGATGCGGGCGACCTTCCTCAGGAGGCGAGGGCGCTCGGCGTTACCGTCGCGGATATCCGGCTGTGGAGCCTGTATGTGCCGAACGGTCGAGAGCTCGATAATCCGCACTATCCCTACAAGCTCGAGTGGCTGGCGAGGCTCTCCGATTCGACGCGCGAATGGCTGAAGGCGGATCCGAATCTCAGCCTTGCTCTTATGGGTGACTTCAATATCGCCCCACTCGACACCGATGTCTGGGACATTGCAGCCTTCGAGGGCAAGACGCACGTCAGCCAGCCCGAACGGGACGCGTTCGCCACATTCCAGACGGCGGGCCTCATCGATGTGCTTCGCACGCGAGGCGTCGAGGGGTACACGTACTGGGACTACCAGCAGCTGCGCTTTCCGCGCAACGAGGGCATGCGCATCGACTTCATCCTCGGATCCAAGTCCTTCGCCGAAGCCGTGACGGACGCGAAAATCGAGCGCAACGAACGCAAGGGCGAAGCCCCGAGCGACCACGTGCCGCTGGTGGTCGACCTGGAGGTCGACGTCGACGAGGACGACGACGACCGGCCGATGATCTTCTAGCAACTCTCGCGGCGCAAGTAACGACAGTCCAATGCGGCGCAGCCGGACGACCACTTGCGAAAACTCAGGGCCAGCGGAGCGTCAACGCGAATAGACGGCTGACTGGTTGCCCAGCCTGAATTTTCGGCAATCGACTAGCGAATTGACCGATAGTGGACGCGCTGCACGGGCGTGAGGTGCTCGGTCGCGTAGGACAGCGTCGTCCGTGACATCCGTGGCGCGTGCCCATCGAGAAACCCCACAAGCAGTTCCCGGTCAACGCGTTTACCGACCTCGCGCAGCATCCATCCCACCGCCTTCTGAATGAGGTCGTGCCTGTCTGGCAGCAGCACTTCCGCGAGCTGGAGGGTAGTGGTGGCATCGCCGTGTTTGATGAACCCGAAAGTTGACAGCATTGCCACCCGGCGCTCCCAGACGGAGTCACTGGCCGCTAGTTCAAACAACACGCTGCGGGGTCGCTCGTAGTAGAACTCGCCGAGGATGAATTCGGCGGAGCAATCGACGAGGTCCCAGTTGTTTACACGCTGCCGGCGAACCGCCGCAAGGTAGAACTCGGCGGTTTCGCTGGGCGCCTTCGGATACCTCGACACCAGGATCAGCAGCCCGGCAAAACGATGCTCGTGCACGGCACTGTTCAGGAGCAGGTCGATCTGGTCGAAATGCAGCGCACCGAAACTCTTAACCACGGTCCGCGAAGTCGGCACCGTCAGCCCGAGGAAAACATCGCCCTCGCCGTATTCGCCCGGACCCGTCTTGAAAAACCGGCTGAGACCAGCCGCTTTGTCCGGGTTCGACTGCGCTGCCAGGGCGGCCATCACATCCGCTGCCGTCGAAGTCATGCTGAAATCCTACGGATGTGCACCGATAGCGCGCCCCCGAGCCTTCCGGCACAACTTTCCCGCGTGATGCGCAACCAAACGCATCGAAACCCCGAATACCCTAGATGCATGCGCAAGTTTCTGCGCCATGACGCCATGAGGATCGGAGGGTAGCCATGTCACAACTGCTGTCGAACAATGCAATTGTCGGAGAACCCGAGGTTCTCGAAGACTCGGCCGCCTGGCTGTCGATCAAGGCCGCGGTGGCCGAAATTCGCCCGCTGCAGGTGCAGGACGGAAGCATCCCCCTGGCGAAGAACCATGCGAAGGCGAAAACCCTCGTCGGCACCATCGCCGATGGATTGGAGTCCTTCGCCGAGCTGCTTCCGCACGATGCCGAGTACCTGACGACGTGCGCCGCGGACTTCCGCCGCTGGGCCGCGGCGGGGTTCGGAGTTCCCGACTTCCTCGACTCACTGAACGCGTTCCAGCCCCAGCGACACCGGGTCGACGGGTTGAAACATCTGGTCGTCTTCCCGATGTATACCCAGAACGGATCGAGCGATCGACTCGTCGAGGCTGTGCTGCTCGAGGTTCGCTGGCCGGACTTCATTGCGGAGCTGGAGGCCGGCGACTACTCGAACAAGCTCTTCGTGCCGATTCGGTTCCTCGACTTCACCGACGGTTACGACACCAACGCTGCGGTGCTGTTTCCAGAAACAGTCGCCATGCGCGAAATCCCCACGTTCACGTGGGGAGCGATTTTCGCGGACAGGGAGGCGGCACGATTCCGCCGAGTTGTACGTGCAGCGTCTGAGATCACGAAACTCGATCTACCGATGAGCGCCGCCCGTCTCCTCGACAACCAGGAGCTCGCCGAGGAAACGTTCGTCATGTGGGACCTCATCCACGACCGCACTCACATGCGCGGCGACCTGCCATTCGATCCCTTCATGATCAAACAGCGGATGCCGTTCTTCCTCTATTCGCTTGAAGAGCTCCGGTGTGACCTCACCGCGTTCCGCGAGGCGACCAGGATCTTCCGGGATCCCGAGACGGATGAGAATCTTCGCGATCACGCCGACATGGTGCAGTATGCGATCATCTTCGACCGGATCTTCCGATTCCCGCTCACCGGTTCGCGCATCCGGAACTACGACGGTCTCGGAGGCCAGCTGCTCTTCGCCTGGCTTCACCAGCACCACGTGCTGAACTGGACTGACACCCAGTTAACCATCGACTGGGACGACGTTCCGGATGTCGTGATCGCCCTCTCCGACCAGATCAACGAGCTGTACTGGCGCAGCATCGATCGTCCGAAGATGGCGCACTGGCTCGCCGCATACGACATGATCACGCAGACGCTGGCGCCAAATCCGGCATCGAAGTGGGCCGTTCGCGAACTGCCGCTCGAAGGCCCGGCGAAGCTGCTGACGGATGCGGTCATGGATGACGAATTCCCGCTGTCGATGTTCTACGAGGCGCTCGCCAAGAAGATGGTTGGTGTAATCGAGTCAACCTCGGGCATTACCGCCAAAACACCACCTGTCATTGAGTAGCACGGGACCGCAGGGCACGGGCGTATCGAAATGCGTCGTCGTCACCGGCGCAACCGGTGACGCCGGTCGAGCCGCCAGCGCGGCCTTGTTGACCGCGGGTCACCGGGTCGTCGCTGTCGGCTCGAACGAAGATCGGCTCGCCAGCGTCGAGGCAACGGCTCGCTTCGTCTGCGACTTGACGGATGCCGCCGCCACCAAAGAGCTCGCGGAGCGCGTGCGCTCGGAGCTGGGTCCGGCGGATGCGCTGGTGCACGTCGTCGGCGGATGGCGCGCCGGTAACGGCAACGACGACTGGGAATGGCTCGAGCCACGCATCCTCACCACCCTGCGGCTCGCGACTCTCGCGTTCGTCGATGACCTGTCCGCGTCAGGTGCCGGTCGGCTGGTCACCATCGGCTCGATCTCCGCCACGCGACCGAGCTGGAGTGGCGCGAACTACTCGGTGCTCAAGACCGCGGCGAGCGCCTGGGTCGCGGCGGTCGCATCCGGATGGCGAAAGGCGGGCACTGCGGCCGCGATCGAAATCCTCGTACGAGCGATCGGCGACGACGGGACCGCCCCCGGCGTAATTGCGGGGAAAATCGTCGAACTCATGGGCGGGAACGCAACCGACCTCAACGGCTCGCGCGTCGACCTTTCGGTCTAATCCCCTCGTCGTCGAGCAGAAAATCTGAGTACTAGTTGGGCACCAATTACTCATGACACCCGCTATTGCGAAGGTCAATGATCGTTCTATGCCGTGAGGTTCACGACGAAGTTCCGGCATCCTAACGACAAGAAAGGTAAGCCCCTCATGGGTCTCTTCAAAGACTTCAAGGACATGAAAGACATGGTCGAGGCCGCTCCCGGCATGATCGACTCGGCGCAGGAACTCTCGGCCAACGCGCAGGCGCAGGCCGCCGCATCCCAGGCACAGTTTGGCGCCATGGGCGGCGGGCAGGCCTACGTCAACAACCTCAACGCCGGAATGAACGGCGAACCGAGCGCAGACGCACTCAAGCCGATCAACGGCGTCACTCTCGAGACCTACACGGCCATCATCAAGGAACTCGGCGCTCGCGGAAACGACCAGAGTTTGCTCCCCGAGATTGCGTCGTCACATGGGGTTAAGACCGCGGACTGGGACAAGGCGAAGGAAGGCTGGGGGGCTCGCATCAAGGACGACCGCGCTCTCGGCTCGAAGTTCAACGCCCTCTACACGGCCCCGTAATCATGGGCTTCTTCGGTGACCTGAACAAACTCCGCATCCAGGGCGAGGAGATGCGGGAGAAACAGGACGTAAAGGGCGACATGGCGAACGCCAAGGCCAAGATGGACGCCATGAACGCGGCGTACGCGGCGGCAGCTCCCAAGCCCGAGGATCCCGCCAGCGAGGCACGCCGTGTCGATGCGACGGCGACCGTTCAGTCGGCGTCGCAGACCGGAATGATGGTCAACATGATGCAGGGCGTCAACGCAAACCTGCTCGTGATGGTCAACGGGATTCCGATGCCGGTGTCGACGATGCTCATGGTTCCGATCATGAACATGGTGCGTCTGCAGCCGGGAGCCCAGCTCTCCGTCTCCATCGATCCACAGGATCCGAACTCCGTACGGATCGACTGGAGCAAGTAAGTACCCGAGCACCACACCAACCGAACACAGTCCGCGGATGCGGCGACCTCAAGCGTCGCGGCATCCGCGGTTCTGGTTCGGTGATCCTCCCCCGAGTGCACGAGACTAGAGCCATGAAACTGCACGACTCGAACTATCGGGGTTTCGCCAGCGACAACTACGCCGGCGCGCACCCCGAGATTCTTGCCGCAATCACCGAGGCCAATGGCGGCCACCAGATCTCCTACGGCGAAGACGTCTACACGGCCGAACTGACCAAAGTTATGCGCAGCCACTTCGGCGAGCAGGTTGAGGTCTTCCCGGTGTTCAACGGCACCGGCGCGAACGTCACCGCGCTGACCAGCGTGATGCCGCGCTGGGGCGCGGTTATCGCAACGAGCACCGCGCACATCCATTCGGATGAGGGTGGCGCGCCGGAGCGCATCAGCGGCTTGAAGCTACTCACCGTGGCCACGCCCGACGGCAAGTTCACCCCGGAACTCATCGAAACCGAGGCCTGGGGTTGGGGAGACGAGCACCGTGCCCAGCCAGCCGTGGTGAGCATCACGCAGACGACGGAACTCGGCACGCTGTACTCCGTCGCTGAGATCCGCGCGATTGCGGAATACGTGCACGCGCGCGGAATGGTGCTGCACATGGATGGCGCCCGCATCTCCAACGCCGCCGCCGCGCTCGGAGTGCCGTTCCGCGAGTTCACGACGGATGCTGGCGTCGACATCCTTAGCTTCGGCGGAACCAAGAACGGCATGCTCTATGGCGAGGCGATCGTGGTGCTCGATCCGTCCAAGAGTGAGGGACTTATTTACCTGCGCAAGCTGAATATGCAGCTGGCGTCGAAGATGCGCTTTGTCAGCGCGCAGTTTCTCGCGCTCCTCACCGACGACCTTCACCTAAAGTCGGCGGCCCATGCGAACGCGATGGCAACGCGGCTGCGCGCCGCGCTCGACAAAGGCATCGCGGATGGCTCGATCACCGGCCTGTCGTTCAGTCAGGCCACCGAAGCCAACGCGGTGTTCGCGGTGCTGGACAACGCTGCTGCCGACCGCATCCGCGAGCGCTTCCGCTTCTACGACTGGGACCGAGCCGCCGGCCAGGTGCGTTGGATGTGTTCGTACGACACTACCGAGGAGGACGTCGACGGATTCGTCGCGGCAATCAGCGAGGAACTCGCCCGCTAACGGAATCGAATTGCTCGACGCGCACTGACCAGTGCGAGGCCGGCAAGCAACAGGAGAGCTGCCAGCCACAGGGCGGGTCCGGGGTCGACTCCCGTCGTCGCCAGGATGGCAGTTTGGTTCACGTTGACCGTGCCGTCCGGATCATTCTGGACAGAGATATCCGTCACCGTGATGGTCGTCAGGTGCACGGTTGTCGACGAGGTGACCACGCTCGAGTACGTGCCATCGCCATTGTCGATCAGAGGACCGAAAAGCTGACCCGTGTCAGTTGAGTCGATGGTGACGGTCTCGCCCGGGATGCCGGTGCCCTCCGCGTCGGTCACATCCGCCGTGACCACGGTCTTCGACGAGCCGTCCGCGGCAATCGAGGGCTTGCTGGCGGTCACGGTCACTGTTGTCGCGTCTGTGACGTCGTACGAGACTGACACGAACGGAGCAGCGCCGACGCTGCCGAGTGCCGATGTAACACCGGATGCGCTCGGCTCTTCATAGCTGGATCCACCTGCACCTCCACCATACGGGCCCGCGCCACCGCCACCGTACAGGCCTCCTCCGCCGCCGCCGCCACCGTCACCGCCGCTGGCGCGAGGTCCGCCGTCGCCGCCCACTCCCAGGGCACCGTCCGCACCTGGCGTTCCGTCGCATCCGCCGCCACCGATGCCGAATGTTACGGAAGTGCCGGCCGTCGCCGCCGGATCGAAGCAGAGTGACGACGGGTTGTTAACCGGTGCGTTCGACCCAGCGTCTGCGCCGTCCGTCCATCCGTCGAGTCCTCCGCCGCCCGCGGCCACCAGCACGCGTGACGCGAGGGTGTCAGCTCCCAGGCGGAGATCGGATGCACCACCGCCACCACCGGCGCCGGCAAGATCTGGCGCGCCGCCCCCGCCATTCACACCGGCGCCATCGAACGTCGCCGTTGCGGTAACGCCGTTACTCGCCACATTGACGAAGTACTTGTCGCCTGGCGTTACGGTGAGATCCGCACCAATCAGGGCGCCCGCACCGGCCACGGTCGTGTCGGAGTTGCCGCCGCCCGATCCGCCCTGGGCCAGGACGTGGATAGTGGTGATCGCCACCGGCACGATGAAGGCGTGCACGCCCGGGGTCGAAAAAGTCACCGTGGCTGTCGCGGCGTTCGCGGGAGCCGCGACTCCCACAAGGGCGAGGCCCGAGCCGAGCATGACCGCTACGATCGCAGCGACTGCCTTGCGCGTGCGTGAAACCTTCATCGAGGGATCCAACTAACGATTGTGAGTTCGCGGGCCGCGCTGACACATCTCGGCTGACGGCGTTTCACCTTAGCAGCGCGTAGACAGATCGTGCGTGTTAATCCTGCGTAAAAAATTGCCCCATTGGTCGCAGCAACTATCGTCCCACCACCGTCGACCCCTAAGCTCTGGGCCATGGCCATTACTTCTGCTTCCCCTACCAGTGTGACGACCGTCGAACCAGGCGGAATCGAAGCTATCCCGTCCTCAAAGCGCCACGGTTCGCCGTGGCAGCTGCTCGCAACCTGGAGCGCCCCGAACCTCGAGTTCGCCACCGTATTCGTCGGTGTCATTGCCGTCGCCTTCTTCGGGCTTGGCTTCTGGCAGGCGATCGCTGCGATCGTCATCGGAAACGCGCTCGGCGGCGCAACGCAGGGCATCCTGTCGACGTGGGGACCGCGCGAAGGTCTGGCCCAGCTGGTCCTGAGTCGCACCGGATTCGGGACGCGGGGCAACATCCTGCCAGCCGCGATCAATTCGCTGGTCGCCGGAATCGGATGGTTTGCGGTCAACTCGGTCTCGGGGGCCTTCGCGCTGTCGCTGCTCGTGCCGGCGCTTCCCACCTGGGCTTCGCTGGTCATCATCGTCGTGCTCGAGATCGCGCTCGCGTTCGTGGGCCACGACCTCGTGCAGTTCTTCGAGCGATACGCGAGCATCGTGCTCGGCGTGATCTTCCTGATCGCCGTGATTTCGGTCTTCGCTTCGGCTCACACCGCCGTAACCGGCGGAGGCTCGCACGCATTCACGTTCGGTGGCTTCACTCTCACGACGGCGGCGGCGTTCGGGTACGCCGCCGGCTGGAACCCGTACGCGTCGGACTACAGCCGCTACCTGCCGAAGGCGTCCAGCCCAAAGAAGATTTTCTGGGCCGCCGGGCTGGGAAACTTCGTGTCCTGCACCGTCCTGATGGCTGCGGGGGCTGCTGCAGCGACACTCGCCGGTTACAACCCCGACAACCCCACAGACTCGTTCGTTGCCGCATCCGTGATGCCGTTCTGGGTTCGTGAAATCACGCTCGTCGCCATCGCGGTTGGTGCGATCGCGGCGAACGCGCTCAACGTGTACTCGGGCGCCATGTCGTTCCTTGCAGTCGGCATCAAGATCCCGCTGGGCCTGCGCCGCGCGATCGTCGCGCTGGTGTTCGGTGTCATCGGATTCTTCGTCGCGCTATCGGCACTGAAGGATGCTGGCACAAGCTACACGAACTTCCTGCTCGTTATCGCCTACTGGATCGCGCCGTGGCTTGGTGTCGTGTTTGCGGACCGCATCCGCCGTCGTGGAACCGCGATCACGGATTTCGTGCCCGACAAGGCCCGCTATGCGAACTGGGCGGGATTCATTTCGTTCATCGTCGCTACCGTGGTGTCAATCTGGTTGTTCTCCGACCAGACGTTCTACAGCGGCGTGTTCGTGAAAGCGACGACGCCGGACACGAAGTACGCCATATCCGCGATCGGAGACCTGACCGCACTGGTCGGATTCGTGCTCGCGTTTGTGCTGTACTTCATCCTTGCGGCGGCCTTCAAGCCGAAGCTGGGTGGGCCCCTCGCGACCGAACCCGACCTCGTTGTCGGCATTGACGCGGCGGAGAAAGTCTCCTGACCCATGGGTGACTCCAAGCTCTACGTCACCGACGCAGAGAAGCTGTCCGTCGCCATCGGCGAGGCCCGCAAGGGTCTCGCCGAGGGCGGCATCCCGATCGGTGCGGCTCTCTTCGACGAGGAGGGCCACCTGCTCGGCAGCGGTCACAATCAGCGCGTGCAGGGCGGCAACCCCGCCCTGCACGGCGAGACCGCGGCGTTCCTCAACGCCGGCCGGCAGAAGAGCTACCGCAAGACCACGATGGCCACGACGCTCTCGCCGTGCTGGTATTGCTCCGGGCTGGTCCGCCAGTTCGGAATCGGCCGGGTCATCGTCGGCGACACCGAGAATTTCTTCGGCGGCCAGGACTGGCTCGTCGAAAACGGCACGGATGTCACGACCATCAACGATCCCGAGTTGATCGAGATCATGGGTGACTTCATCGCCGCCAACCCCGCCCTCTGGAACGAGGACATCGGCGAGGAATAATCCGATCCGACCGGCAGCTCCCTCTCTCTCTCTCTCTCTTCAGGAGTTTTCCGGCGGGATGCCGTGATTTATCTCGAAAGTTGGCGTCAGTAGTCGACTTCCGCATCATCCGTCACACCGGCTCCTGAAAAAGGAGAGCGAACTCCTCAATTGGGAGAGCGGCTAGGGCTGGAGGAGCACCTTGATGGCGCGCCGCTCGTCCATCGCGGCGTACGCTTCGGCCACCTCCGCCAGTGGCAGCGTCAGGTCGAAGACGCGACCCGGGTTGATTCGGTGATCCAGCACCTCGGGCAGCAGCTCGTGGATGTAGTTGCGCACGGGGGCGACACCGCCGTTGACCCCCACGTTCGTGCCGAAGAGCGTGCGGATGGGCAGCTCGGCACCACCGTTCGGGACGCCGACGTAGCCGAGCATTCCGCCGGGCCGCACGGACTTGATCGCCTGGTCCATCGACTCCGCGGTACCGACACATTCGAGGACGACATCGGGGCCAATGCCTCCGAACATCTCCTTGATGTGCTTGATGCCGTCCTTGCCACGCTCCTCGACGACATCGGTTGCTCCGAACTCGAACGCGATGGCCTGGCGGTCGGCGTGCCGTGACATGGCGACGATGCGTGATGCGCCGAGCCGCTTGCTCGCCAGGATGGCGCACAGCCCAACAGCTCCATCGCCCACGACCGCGACTGTGCTGCCGTGTGTTACACCACCGGATACGGCCGCGTGATGACCGGTGCCCATGACATCCGCCAGTGTCAGCAGGCTCGGGATGAGGGCGGGGTCGGGTTGGCCGGGTGTTGCCACAAGTGAACCGTCGGCGTGTGGAACGCGGATGCGCTCGCCCTGGCCGCCATCCGCGAAGTGTCCGCTGCGGTCGTCCGCGCCCCACCATCCGCCGTTCAGGCAGGATGTCGAGACGCCGTTTTCGCAGTTCGTGCACGTCATGTCGCAGTCATAGAACGGCGCGATCACAAAGTCGCCGACCTTGATCTTCTTCACGTCGTCGCCGATCGCCTCGACGATGCCGACGAACTCGTGCCCGATGCGGTGTGCGCCGTCTTGTTTCACCACCCCGCGGTATGGCCACAAATCGGACCCGCACACGCAGGCCGCGACGACCCGCACGATCGCGTCGATCCCGGTCGAGAGCACCGGATCGGGAACTTCTTCGAGTCGTATATCACGTTCGCCGTAGATCAAGGTAGCCAGCATGGTTCAAGCGTAGGCGGCCCACGACGGTGTCTGCTGCATGGAACAATCTGAGGATGGGTGCCTGGCGCGAGCGCAACTTCCGCCTGCTGTTCATCGGTCAAACCGCATCCGCGCTCGGCAACACCCTCGTGCCGGTCGCGCTGTCCTTCGGTGTCCTGGACCTCACCGGATCGGCCGCCGACCTGGGGTTCGTGCTCGGCGCCGAGTCCGCAACGATGGTCGTGTTCATCCTGCTCGGAGGCGTGATTGCCGACCGCGTCCCTCGGCGCGGCCTCATGCTCTTCGCCGACACGATTCGCGGATGCGCACAGGTAGCCATCGGCGTGCTGTTCATCGTTGGGCACGGCAGCATCATCCCGATCATCGTGCTGAGCGGGGTGATCGGCGTTGGAGCGGCGCTCTTCAACCCTGCTGCGACCGGCCTGACGCCGGCGCTGGTTGAAACCGAACATCTTCAACAGGCGAACGCCCTGCAGCAGACCGCCAACTCGATCGCGGGCATTGCCGGTCCCGCGGTTGCTGGCCTCCTGGTCGTTTCAGTCGGACCCGGCTGGGCGATCATCGGCGATGCCGCCACCTTCTTCGTCAGCGTCGCGCTGCTCGCGGCGCTTCGATTTGCGGAGGTCTCACGAGAATCGGCGCCCGGACTTATCGGCCAGCTGCGCGAAGGATGGAGCGACTTCTGGTCGCGGGACTGGTTCAGAACCATCGTGTTCGCTGCGTCCGCGTTCAACCTCCTGTTCGCCGGGTATGTGGTGCTCGGCCCGGTCATGTCCAAGCTGCACTACGGCGGGGCGGGCGCGTGGGCCACGGTGGCGACCGTGGGCGCGATCGGAGCAACGATCGCCGGGCTCGTCGCGCTCAAGATTCGACCGCGGCATCCGCTCCGAATCGGCACGCTCATGCTGGCACCGGCCTGCCTCGCGCCGCTGGCGTTCGCGGCCCTGCTGCCGCTGTGGGCGGTAGCGATCGCTGCCGCATTCGTCGGCGGCGCCCTGATGCTCTTCAACACGCTGTGGAATACCAGCGTTCAGCGTCACATCCCCGAGCACCTGATTTCGCGCGCAAGTTCGTACGACTACTTCGGTTCGCTGGTCACCTTCCCCATCGGGCTCGCGCTCGCCGGACCGCTCGCGGCGATCGTCGGCCCACAGCCGGTGCTCCTCGCCATCGGCATACTGGTACTCGTGGTGGTTGGTATTTCGCTGCTCGTCCCAAGCGTGCGTAATCTGACAGATGACCCGCCAAAGCCGGCCAATGCCTAGGGCGGTCATCCTCGGCGGCACGGGCGCGATCGGTCGCGCGACCGCAAGCCGGCTGCTCGCGGCAGGATGGTCGGTGGACTACACCGGCCGTGAACCGAGCCGAGCCGTCCCTGAACTTGACGTCGCGGGCGCCCGGTTCGTAACCTTCGAGGTCGACGATCCCGGAGCCATGTCGGCGAGGGTCGGGGCCGGGGCCGACCTGCTGGTCGACTGCGTGTGCTTCACGGCGGTGCACGCCGGCCGACTCGTCGAGGTCATGCCTAAAGTCGGCAACACGGTGATGATCTCGAGCAAGGCCGTTTACGTCGACGCTGACGGCAACCACTCGAATTCGTCGGAGCGGCCCCGATTCGACGGGCCGATTCCCGAATCCCAGCCGACCCTCGCGCCCGGGTCCATGGAGTACCGGTCGCCGCTCGGCTACGGTTCGAACAAAGTGGCCGCCGAGAACGTGCTGCTGGACTCCGGGCTGCCGGTCTCCATCCTTCGCCCGTCGAAGATCCACGGAGCCGGGTCAGCGAATCCGCGCGAGTGGATGTTCGTGCGGCGCGCACTCGACAAGCGTCGCGTGGTACTGCTCGCCAAGGACGGCCGCGGTGTCGACCATCCGACGGCAGCGGCCAATGTCGCGTCGTTGATCGAAACGGTCGCGCCGCTGCGCCAGCCGCGAATTCTGAATATCGCGGATCCGGATGCTCCGACCGCGCTGGAAATCGCCCGCACCATGGCGGCGCACCTTGGTCACTCCTGGCGCGAAGTATTGCTCGACGACAGCGCGCCCGCCGGGCTCGGACGAACCCACTGGGACGCCGTGCCGCCTCGCGTTCTGGACCTGTCCGCGGCGCTCGCGCTCGGCTACACGCCCGCCGGCACGTACGCCGAAACCGTCGGGGCAGAGATCGACTGGCTCGTGCGGGAGCACGACACGCTGGACCTGAGCGACTTCGACGACGCGTTCGATTACGCCGCCGAGGACGAATACCTCGCGAGCGAGCCCTGACCTCGTGCGCTAGAGCGCCTTCATCGAGTTGTTGCGGGGGTCGTGCGTGACCTCGGCGAGGCCCAGCGCCTCGAGCAGCGGCGGCATGTACATGCCGAAGCGCCCGCGGTAGCCCTTTCGCGTGCCGTACCAACCGCCGACGGGGTTGGACTCCGATCGTCCCCACGCCTCGACCGTGCCGTCGGCGGCCGGCTTCTGCTCATCGGCGGCCCCGAGCGGAACCCAGTCACCCTGCGCCTTCAGCCAGGTGTGCAGGTCGTCGATCGCTCGCGCCTGGTACATCAGCTTGGTCGAGCCAACCTGGCAGACGATCACCGCCGGATCGGCGGATTCGTCGCGGTACATCTGGTAGTCGGATGTCCCGGGCGGCGTCTTGAGGTTCCACGGGTCTTCTTTGGTTCCTGCGCTCATGGCGCGAGCGTACTCCTGATCCAACCCCGCGGTTTGGCCTAGCTGTCCATGCGGGTGACGGTGAGGCCGTCATCCTTGAAGTCGACCTTGACGGTGTCGCCGTCAGCGATGTCGCCTGCGAGGAGGGCCCGCGCGAGCTTGTCGTCGATCTCACGCTGCATCAGGCGCCGCAGCGGCCTGGCGCCGTAGATCGGGTCGAAGCCTCGCTCGGCGAGCCAGGAGCGAGCATCCGGCGTCACGGCGAGCTCCAGCCGACGATCGGCGAGCCGTCGGGCGAGTCGGTCGACATACAGCGACACGATCTGGCCGAGGTCCTCGGTGGTCAGCGGCGCGAAGACGACGATGTCGTCGAGACGGTTGATGAATTCCGGCTTGAAGGCCTGGCGAACGAGATCCTGCACAGCGGCTTCGCGGTCTTCCCAGTCGATCGCCTGGTCGGTCAGGATCTGGCTGCCGAGATTGCTGGTCAGGATCAGGATGGTGTTGCGGAAGTCGACCGTGCGACCCTGGCCATCCGTGAGCCGACCGTCATCGAGCACCTGCAGAAGAACATCAAAGACCTCGGGATGCGCCTTCTCGATTTCGTCGAGTAGCACAACCGAGTAGGGACGGCGCCGCACGGCCTCGGTCAGTTGACCACCCTGCTCGAACCCGATGTAGCCAGGAGGCGCACCGACGAGGCGCGAGACCGCGAACTTCTCGCCGTACTCACTCATGTCGATGCGAATGAGCGCCTTCTCGTCGTCGAACAGGTTCTCTGCCAGAGCCTTCGCGAGCTCGGTCTTGCCGACTCCGGTCGGCCCCAGGAACATGAAGGACCCGGTCGGTTTGCCGGGATCGGAGATCCCCGCCCGCGAGCGGCGAACCGCCTCGCTGACGGCCCGAACGGCCTGCTTCTGGCCGATGAGTCGACGACCCAGCTCGGACTCGAGCGATAGCAGCTTCTCGGTTTCACCCTGCTTCAGGCGGGCGACCGGGATGCCGGTCCACGCCGCCACGACGGCGGCGATGTCCTCATCCGTCACCTGGTCGTTGACCATGCGCGGGCCGAGTTGCTCCACGGACTCCGCGGCGGCAATCGCCTTCTCGATGGACGGAATCGTCTCGTAGTTCAGCTTGGACGCGTCCTGGTAGCGCTGATCGCGCATCGCCTTGTCGAGGTCGATTCGTGCATCGTTGAGCTTGTTGCGCAGATCGCCCACCGAATGCAGGGACGACTTCTCGGCCTTCCACCGCATCTCGAGCGTTCCGAGTGCTTCCTCGCGCTCGTGCATGTCGGCACGCAGTTTCTCGAGACGCACCTTGGATGCCACATCCTTTTCCTTGCGCAGCGCGAGCTCCTCGATGCGCAGCCGGTCAACGGCTCGCTTGAGCTCGTCGATCTCGACCGGGGATGAATCGATCTCCATCTTGAGCCGGCTGGCCGCCTCATCCACAAGGTCGATGGCCTTATCCGGAAGCTGGCGAGCGGTGATGTAACGGTTGGACAGGGATGCCGCGGCGACGAGTGCCGAATCGGCAATCGTGACCTTGTGGTGTGCCTCGTATCTCTCCTTGAGTCCGCGCAGGATCGCGATCGTGTCTTCCACGGATGGTTCGCCGACGAATACCTGCTGGAAGCGGCGCTCGAGCGCGGCATCCTTCTCGATGTACTCGCGGTACTCGTTTAGGGTCGTCGCGCCGATCATCCGAAGCTCGCCGCGCGCCAGCATCGGCTTCAGCATGTTCGCGGCGGCGACCGATCCCTCACCACCGCCGGCACCGATGAGCGTATGCAGCTCGTCAATGAACGTGATGATGCGGCCGTCCGAGTCGTCGATCTCCTTGAGAACGGCCTTGAGCCGCTCCTCGAACTCACCGCGATACTTCGCGCCGGCGACGAGCGCCGCGAGGTCGAGCGACACGAGTTGCTTGTCTTTCAGCGAGTCGGCGACATCGCCGGCGACGATGCGCTGGGCCAGCCCCTCGACGACCGCGGTCTTGCCGACGCCGGGCTCGCCGATGAGCACCGGGTTGTTCTTGGTGCGCCGGGTTAGCACCTGGCTGACTCGACGGATCTCGGCGTCACGCCCGATGACCGGATCGAGCTTTCCGCTCCTGGCCTGGTCGGTGAGGTTGATGCCGTACTGTTCGAGCGCGCTCTTCTGCTGCTCTTCCGCCGCTGCCGGCGCCCCCTGCATGTTGGCCATTCGTTCTCCTGAATGCCTAGTTGGTTGGTTTGATTGACGTGGTCACCGTGAACTTCGGTGTCCGCGTGAGTTGAGTGGTCGGCCCGACGGTCGATTCGAGCGCCGGTCGGTAGCCGAGATGTGAATTCCAGACGACGCGCAGTTCACCGCCTGGCCTGAGCTTGCGAGCCGCAGCGACAAACATTGCTTGCGCTGTTTCCCGTGAGACGGATCCGCCTTCGTGAAACGGCGGATTGAGCACGATTAGGTCCACGGAATCGCCAGCCTGGCCGTCGAGAAGGCTCTCGTGGGCGACTGCGATATCGAGGGCATTGGCTGCAAATGTCTCGCGCGCCGACCGGACGGCAATCTCCGAGTCATCCGATGCGATAACCCGAGCCGCTGGCCGCGCACGCTTCAGTTGCGCCGCGAGGATGCCGGTGCCGCATCCGAAATCGATGGCCCTCTCGAACGCAGGCAGCGAGTCGAAGGTCGCGAGCATCGCACGCGTGCCGATGTCGAGCGATGCACCGGCGAAAACCCCGCCCCACGCCACCACGTCGAGATCGAGGTCATCGAGGTGGGCATTTCGCGGCTCGGGGGCTGCAACCGCTCGTGGTTCGGCGGCGAAGAGCACCCGCGACTTCTGTCGGGCGAGGGATGCACGGACGTTTCCGAACGATCGCGCGAGGACATCGTTCATCGAAAGGCTCATGTACTTGAGTCGACCGCCGGCGATGAGGGTCACGGTCGCCTTCGCATGACGCGCGACCTCCCGGGCGATGTCATCAAGCTGGTCGAGCGATTTCGGCAGCCGAAGCAGGACGACATCGGCGTCTCGGACAACATCTTCGAGGCCGACATCCACGCGACCCGGGTTGAATCGCGCCGAGTCGGCGGCGGAGTCCAGGCTGATTCGGGGGCGACCGACCTCGTTCCCCACGCGCATCGCGATCTCGCCGGCATCGATCACCGCGATGGTGCCGTGGAGCATCGGCCGCGCCTCGTCCATGAGCAGACGATCGGCGGCGCTGGTGAGCGCTGGCAACGTCGTCATTGGCACCGTCGTCGTCGGCACGGTCGTTGTGGACATCGCCTAGTCCCGTCCCAGCGGGCGCCACACGACGACCTGGGTGTTGCGCTGCGCGCGAGTCCCGGTGCGAAGCGGCACGACATCACCCGATCCGGCGGCGGCGAAGACGCGGCGCCCCGGGCGGTTGAGCAGTTCGTCGGCGAGCGCCGATTCGAGTTCACGCACCCGGCCCTGCAGCGCGGAGACCTGGTTTTCCAGGTCGAGGAAGCGCCGGATGCCTTCGAGATTCAGTCCCTCGGCGCCGAGTCGCGCGATCTCCCGAAGCTGCACAACGTCCCGCATCGAATAACGACGCGACTTACCCGCAGTACGCGTCGGCGACACCAGGCCGAGCCGATCATACTGGCGCAGCGTCTGGGGATGCATCGCAGCGAGTTCCGCGGCGATCGCGATCGGAAAGACCGGGCTGAACTCGTCCATCAGTGCAGGCTCCCTGCCTGTTCGAGGAGTTCAGTGCGAGGGTTTTCGCCGGGCATCGCGGATGCGAACGCCTCGAGATGCTTCTTCGCGGAATCACTGAGGTGGCTGGGCACGGCAACGTGCACAGAAGCGAGCAGGTCACCCGTCCCCTTCGCCGTGGTCACGCCGCGTCCCTTGACGCGCAGCACCCGGCCGCTCGGAGTTCCCGCCGCAACGCGAAGTCGCACCGGGTCGGCACCGAGCGTCGGGACCTCAACCGTTGCGCCCAGCGTCGCTTCGACGAAGGTCACCGGAACATCGACGCGCAAGTTGTTGCCGTCGCGCTCGAACACCGGATGCTTGCGCACCGTGACAGTGAGAACCAGGTCGCCCGCCTCGCCACCATCGGGGCTCGGCTCGCCCTTCCCCTTGAGACGGATCTTCTGGCCGTTGTTTACCCCGGCCGGAATCTTGACCTTGATCGGCTTGCCACCCGATGGCTGAAGCGAAACGGTGTCGCCATTAATCGCGGTGACGAAATCCAGGGTCGTGCTGGCCGTGAGGTCGCGGCCCCGAGTTGGTCCGCCGTAGCCCTGATAACCACCGGACGTCCGACCGAAGTTACCACCGCCGAACATCCCGCCGAGCAGATCCTCGAAGCCGTTCTGCTGGAACGTCCTGCGATTTCCACCGCCAAACATCCCACCAAAGACATCCTCGAAGCCGCCCGGAGCCCCGCCGCCACCGGAGGTGAAGCGGGCGCCGGATCCCATCGCGCGCACCTGGTCGTACTCGGCGCGCTGCTCGGGATCGGACAGCACCGAGTACGCCTCGCTGATCTCCTTGAACCGCGCCTCGGCCTTCGCGTCTCCCGCATTGGAATCCGGATGATACTGCCGTGCGAGTTTGCGGTAGGTCTTCTTAAGTTCGGCGTCGGATACATCCTTGGCGACCCCGAGGGTCTTGTAGAAGTCCTTGTCGAACCAATCCTGGCTGGCCACGGAGGGCTCCCTACTTGCCCTCTGGCACGGACACGGCAACCTTGGCCGCGCGCAGCAGCCGGTCGCCGAGCGCGTACCCGGGCTCGATGACGTCAGCGACCGTGTTTTCGGTGGCGCCCTTCGTGGGCAGCTGGACGACGGCCTCGTGGAGGTGCGGATCGAAGGTTTCACCCTTCTCGCCGACCGACCGCAGGCCGTAGCGCGCAAACGCCGCGTGCAACTTCTGTGCAACGAGTTCCAGCGAACTGCCGGCGAGGTCGCCGTGCGCCTCGGCGCGATACAGGTCGTCGACGGCTGGCAGCATCGTACGGATGACCTCGGCGATCACCGCGTCGCGGTTCGCAGCGCGGTCCCGCTCGACGCGCTTACGGAAGTTGACCAGCTCGGCCTGCGCACGAGCAAGATCGTTGCGCATGTCGGCGAGCAGGTCGCGTTCGCCCTCATCGAGGAACGCCCGTTCTTCCGCTGTCAGGTCGTCGTCGATGGGCGAATCCTCGGTCGACGCATCGTCGGCCGACAGCTCGTTTGTCTCATCCGCATCCGACTCCTCGGGCGCGGATGAGACGTCGAACGCTGCAAAGTCGGTCGCATCGCGATCGGCAGCCGCCTTCGCGGCCGCCGCGTCGTCCTCGCTCGGGCCCTTCTTTTCCGTCATGGGCTACTTCTTCTTCGGGTCTTCGGTGGGCTCGTCCTCGACTACCTCGGCATCGACGATGTCCTCGTCTTCCGAGGTCGGCGTCTCGGCCGACTCCTCACTTTCGTCCGTGGAATCCGCTTCCTTGCTCTGAGCGGCGTAGATCGCTTCACCGAGCTTCTGCTGGGATGTGTTGAGCTTGTCGAAGGCGGTCTTCACCGCGGCCTCGTCGTCGCCCTGCAACGCCGTTTGAAGAGCGTCGACGTCAGCCTGCACCTCGGTCTTCACGTCCTCGGGCAGCTTGTCTTCGTTGTCCTTGATCAGCTTGTCGATCGAGTACGCGAGCTGCTCGGCGTTGTTGCGGGTCTCGGCCGCGTCACGACGGGCCTTGTCCTCCGCAGCGTGCTCTTCGCCTTCGCGAACCATGCGTTCGATGTCTTCCTTCGCGAGCGACGAACCGCCCGTGATGGTGATCGACTGCTCCTTGCCGGTTCCCTTGTCGCGTGCGTGCACCTGAACGATGCCGTTCGCGTCGATGTCGAAGGTGACCTCGACCTGCGGAACGCCACGGGGTGCGGGCGCAATGCCCTGCAGCTCGAACGTGCCAAGCGGCTTGTTGTCGCGGGTGAACTCGCGCTCGCCCTGGAAGACCTGGATCGCGACGGATGGCTGGTTGTCATCCGCGGTCGTGAAGGTCTCGCTTCGCTTTGTCGGGATGGCCGTGTTGCGCTCGATGAGCTTGGTCATGATGCCGCCCTTGGTCTCGATGCCGAGACTCAGCGGGGTGACGTCGATGAGCAGCACATCTTTGCGCTCGCCCTTGAGAACGCCGGCTTGCAGGGCGGCGCCAACCGCGACGACCTCGTCCGGGTTCACGCCCTTGTTGGGCTCCTTACCTCCGGTCAGCTTCTTGACGAGCTCCTGTACGGCGGGCATACGCGTGGATCCACCAACGAGAACGACGTGCGAGACGTCGGCAACCTTGATGCCGGCCTCCTTGATGACGTCCTGGAAGGGCTTGCGCGTGCGCTCGAGCAGGTCCTTGGTGAGGTCCTCGAACTTGGCGCGGGTGAGCGTCTCGTCGAGGTTCGCCGGGCCGCTGTCGGTCAGCGACAGGTAGGGCAGCTGGATGCTCGCGGTCGTCGAAGAGGACAACTCCTTCTTCGCCTGCTCCGCGGCCTCCTTGAGACGCTGCAGCGCGATCTTGTCCTTGGAGACATCCACACCGGTGGTCGCCTTGAACTGCGCGACCAGGTGATCGACGATCCGCTGGTCCCAGTCATCGCCGCCGAGGCGGTTGTCGCCGGCGGTCGCGCGGACCTGGATCGTGGAGAAGTCCTCGTCCTTGCCCACCTCCAGCAGCGAGACGTCGAACGTTCCGCCACCAAGGTCGAAGACCAGGATGAGCTCGTCTTCCTTGCCCTTGTCGAGACCGTAGGCCAGTGCCGCTGCGGTGGGCTCGTTGATGATGCGCAGGACGTTGAGGCCGGCGATCTCGCCGGCATCTTTCGTTGCCTGGCGCTCTGCGTCGTTGAAGTACGCGGGAACAGTGACGACTGCGTCGGTTACCGGCTCGCCGAGATACTGCTCGGCATCGCGCTTCAGTTTCGCAAGAATTCGCGCCGAGATCTCCTGTGGGGTGTACTTCTTACCGTCGATGTCCACGGTCCAGTCCGTGCCCATGTGGCGTTTGACGGACGAAATCGTGCGGTCAACGTTGGTGACGGCCTGACGCTTTGCGGTCTCGCCGACCAGCGTCTCGCCGTCCTTGGTGAAGGCCACGACCGACGGGGTCGTGCGGAATCCTTCAGCGTTTGCGATGACGGTTGGTTCGCCGCCTTCGAGCACGGCAACCACCGAGTTGGTGGTTCCGAGGTCAATGCCTACTGATCGAGCCATGTGCTTGAGTCACTCCTTGTTCTAATCCCCGAGGCTCTCGAAGGGACATGTTCTGTGCGAAGGATCCCGGGTAGAGCCTCAGGGATCGACAAACTGGTGAGAACTTGAGTCGCGCCGTGTCAAGTTTGGTGGAATGGATGATCGTTGTCAAGTTCAGAAACCAAAACTTGAGTCGCGTCAACTCAACTACAAATCCACCAGGGTTGTTCCCCCATTGTTTGCGGCGGAACGTTAGTGTTTCGCTCATGACCGACGCATTACCCGATGACGGGCTGGCCACATCCGCAGCGGCAACGAAGCTGATTGCCGCGGGACTATCGCTCCCTGAAGATGCGGTCATACCGCGGCGGCGGATCGCGGCGTGGGCATTCTGGGACTGGGGCGGGTCCGCGTTCAACGCGATCATGACAACATTCGTGTTCAGCGTCTATCTGACCTCGACGGGATTCGGCAATCCCGACAAGACGACTGCGGCCCTCGGCGTCACTGGCATCATCGGGGGCGTGCTCGTCGCGGCGATTGCACCGATTACCGGGCAACGTTCGGATGGAACCGGGCGCCGTAAGCTGCTCCTCGGCATCGACACGGCTATCGTCGTTCTCTGCATCGGCGGTACCTTCTTCGTGAAACCGGATCACGCCTACCTATTGTTGGGGCTGGTACTGCTCGCGGTCGGCACCTTGTTCTTCGAACTCGCCACCGTCAACTACAACGCGATGCTCGCCCAGGTCTCGTCTGCCAGGACAGTCGGCAGAGTCAGCGGTTTCGGTTGGTCGATGGGGTACTTCGGCGGCATCGTGCTGTTGCTGATCCTTTATTTCGGCTTCATCCACCCCGATGTCGGACTGCTGGGCGTCACATCGAAGGACGGGCTGTCGGTGCGCGTCTCAATGGTCCTCGCAGCGATTTGGATGCTGGGCTTCTCGATCCCCATCTTCGCCGCCGTGCCCGAACCACCCGTTACCGTGCCACGGGCCGCGCGTCGCACCCCGGCTCAGTTCGCGGTCGGCATCGCACGCTCGTATCGTGAGCTGTTTCGCACAATAGGCGGACTCTGGACCGTGAGCCGGGCCACCGTCGGCTTCCTGATCGCGAGCGCAATCTTTCGGGATGGCCTGACCGGCGTATTCACCTACGGGGGAGTGCTCGCGAGAGTTTCTTTCGGCTTTTCCGCTGGTGACGTCATCGTCTTCGCCATCGCGGCCAACGTGGTGGCGGGCGTGTCGACCGTACTTATCGGGCGGCTGGACGACGTGATCGGTCCAAAACGTGTGATGGTCGGGGCAATCGCAGGAACGATAGTGGCCGGCCTCGCTGTGTTCGTTTTCCACACCGGCGGCACTCTCGTGTTCTGGGTATTCGGCCTGCTGATGTGCGTGTTTGTGGGCCCCGCCCAATCGGCCAGCCGCAGCTTCCTGGCGCGCGTGATTCCCGCGGGTCACGAGGGCGAGGTCTTCGGCCTGTACCAAACCACCGGACGAGCGGCGACGGTGTTCGCGCCGCTGTTGTTCACCCTGTTCGTTACGGTGTTCGGCAAGAGCATCTACGGGATCATCGGCATCGTCATCGTGCTCGCTGTCGGACTCGCGGTACTCATCCCGATCAAGGAGAACGCAACCGCGCTGAAATAGTCGCTGGCGGAAATGCGCTGGCGGTGGCAGTGCACGGCTGGCACGCTGAGTTTCATGACCAACCAGGTAGAGAAGGCTGAGGCGTTCCGCGCGCTCCACGTGCCGGGCAATCCGGTCATCCTGTCCAATGTGTGGGATGCGGTGTCTGCGCGAATCGTCGCATCCACGAAGGGCGTCCGGGCGATTGCGAGCGCGAGCCACTCGGTGTCGTATGCGCGTGGCGTACCGGATGGCGAGGGCATGACCATCGAGCAGGCGCTCGAGTCGGCCCGCCTCATCCTGGATGCGGTTGACCTACCTGTCACCATCGATTTCGAGCGCGCCTACGCCTCGGATGCTGACGGGGTGCGCGAGAACGTCGGCCGCCTGATCCGAACGGGCGCGGTCGGCCTGAACCTCGAAGACACGCGCACGGGCCAGGAACTCTTCGCCCTTGACACCGCTGCCGAACGCGTCGCCGCGGCTCGAGCGGCAGGGGATACTGCCGGCGTACCGATTGTGATCAACGCGCGGGCCGACTCGCTGGTGCGCGGAGAGGAATGGTCCGATATGGTCTCGCGAGCCAATTGCTACCTCGACGCCGGAGCCGACTGCGCGTTCGTTCTCGGACTCCGAACGGCGGATGATGTGAAGCGGGCGCTCGACGAGATTCGCGGCAAGGTGTCGGTGATCGTCGGCGCCGGATTCGTCCCGCTACGGACTCTCGCAGAACTCGGCGTGTGTCGGGTGAGCTTCGGTCCGGGCATGCTGGGCGTGACACTTTCGCACCTGAAGGACGCGGCGGCACAGGTCACGGCGCTCGGAGAATATCCGGGAGAGCTCGGTTTCGCGTACTAACCTGACGCTATGGCTGACCCTCGCCCGATCGGTTACTGGCTCCGCCTCGTGGATACCCTCGTCAACGAGCAGTTCTCGCGCACTCTCGATGAACACGGCGTGACTCGCGTCCAGTGGCAGCTACTGAACGTGCTTGCCAGTGGTGAGTCCACAGTCGAGCAGCTCGACGCCTCCCTGCGTCCGTTTCTGGTGGCGGACGGCTCCGAATCCGCCATCGACCACCTCACCGAACTCATCGAGAGCGGATGGGTGGACGCGACCGGTGGCGGTTACGAACTCACGGAACGCGGGCATGGGGCCCGCGACCGCTTGACCAATGTGGTCGCTGCTCAGCGCACGGACATGACGGCGGGCGTCAGCGAGGCCGACTACCTGGCCGCAATCGGCACGCTCGAGCGGATTGCCCGCAATCTCGGCTGGACCGACGAGGGCTAGCGTCCGAGCAGCACGAACCAGATGAGCAGCAGCGTCACCAGGAAGCCTGTGACGAAGTTGAGCACCAGGAACCGTTTCCAGCCTCGGTTTGCGGATGCAGCATCCGCATTGTTCACGTTCCAGTACGCCGCACAGCTGAACGCGTAGGGAAGGGTGAGCACCGCCGCCAGCGGACCCGGCCAGCTCGTGAACAGCAGCAGAACTGCGGCGGCCAGGTAGCCGACCACCGACAGCCGTACGGTTGCGCGCGCACCGATCGACGTCGCGATCGAGGCGATGCCACCCTCGCGATCGGCGATCACATCCTGGACCGCACCGAACGCGTGCGACGAGACTCCCCACAGGAAGAACGCACCGAGCAGGAACCACAGTGACGGCGTGAACGCGGCACCGGCGAGGACCAGACCGTATACGGCCGGCGACACGAAGTGCGTGCTCGATGTCACCGAATCGAGAAAGGGACGTTCCTTGAATCGAAGGCTCGGCGCCGAGTACGCGACCACGGCGAACAGGCTCGCGGCAAGGACGATCCACGACGCCCATGACCCGACAATCACGAGGAAGACGATGAACGGCAGGTTGGTGACGGCCGCCGCTATGAGGATCGGACGATGCATCCGGCGATCAAGCACCGCGCCCTCGACGCCGCCCTTTCGTGGATTCCTGAGGTCGGATTCGTAGTCGAACACATCGTTGATGCCGTACATCGCGAGGTTGTAGGGGATCAGGAAGTAGATGGTTCCAACGATGAGAGCGGGACAGATCTCACCGGTCGTCACGTAGTACGCGGCGGCGAACGGGAACGCTGTGTTGACCCAGCTGAGCGGCCGCGACGAAACAAATAGCGCCCTAAACACGTTTTCGCCTTCCGCCAGCCAACATCCACACGCTCGGCAGGAGTACGACAGCCGCCACGGTGTACGCGAAATCCTCGATCGGCGCGCGCCCGATGAACACTCCGCTGATGAGTGCTCGGTCGTACCCGACCAGTCCGATTCCGATCATGACGTTGTCGAAAACGGCAGTGAGAACGAGCAGGATGCCCGCGGCCAGGAGCACCGCCAGCCACCGGGGCGAGCGACGGGTAGCGATCGCGACGATGGCGACGAGTGCGACCACGGCAAGGAAGATGGCGTTGAGGGACCAGTAGGTCATCTGCGACCCGGTCTCGCCACGCGCGCTGCGCGCGCAACTCGACCAGCACCGGTGAGCAGTCCATAGACATTCATCGTCAGGTAGCACAGCAGGAGGAGAAAGAAGGGCTCCTCGAGCGGTAGCTGTGGGGCGACCTGCAAGCCGGTCATGAAACTCGTCTCGCCTCGGAAGAAGATTCCAAACCGGATGCCCTGCAGGTCCCACACCAGGAAGAACGCCAGCCCTGCAACGACCACGATCGCCGCGCGGGCGGCTCCGCGCCAGAAGAACAGCCGGAACCTGTGATCCAAAACGACCATCCCGACGAGCGCCACCAGGAGGACGACGAGATAAAGGAACGCCATCAGGACGCCGGCTGGTCCTCGAGTACGACATCGTCGGGAGTCCTCGTCAGTGGCTCGGCCAGCGGTGCAACTGACCGATCGCCCGTGATGCGCTTGAGCACCACTTCGGCGCTGATCAGGCACATTGGGAGACCAACCCCTGGGATGGTCGAACCCCCGACAAAGTAGAGGCCCTTGACCTTCCTGCTCGCGTTCCGTGCTCGGAACATCGCGCTCTGCCGCAGGATGTGCGCGGGGCCAAGAGCAGTACCGCGCCACGCGTTGAGCTCGGTGACGAAATCCCCCGGGCCTACAGTGCGGCGCACTGTGATGCGGGACGATAGGTCGGGAATGCCGGCCCACAGCGCGATCTGCTCGATCGCGGCATCCGCCACCGCCTCGACCGCCGTGTCGCCTTTGCCAGCGACACCTCCCTTTCCGATGGTTGGGTCGGCGGGGATCGGAACGAGCACGAACAGGTTTTCGTGGCCGTCCGGGGCGACATCCGAATCGACACCGCTCGGCTTGCAGACGTACAGCGACGCCGGGTCAGGAACGTGCGGCTCGGCGCCGAAGATCGCGTCGAACCCAGCACGCCAGTCCCTTGCGAAGAGCAGGTTGTGATGCTCAAGTTCAGGGAGTTCGCCCTTCACGCCCAGATTGAGTAGAACGGCGCTCGGACCGGGAGTCGCCCTCGCCCAGTACTCCTCAGGGAAGGTTTGAGACTCACGCTCCAGCAGCTCGGTCTCGCTGAAATGCAGGTCGATGCCGGACACCACGATGTCGGCCTCGGCCGTCTCCTTGCGGTTGCGGGCGTCGCGGTATTCGACGCCGACAGCTTCGCCGTCTTCGACCACGATTCGACTGGCGGTCGAAGAACGGATAATGGTGACGCCCTCCGCCACGGCAAGGTCGGCAATGGACTGGATGACGCGAACGAATCCGCCGACCGGATACCGCACGCCGTCCGCCAGGTCGAGGTGGCTCATCAGGTGGTACATGCTCGGGGCCGAATACGGCGAAGCCCCGAGGAAGACAGCGGGGTAGGCGAGGATCTTGCGGAGCCGGTCATCCCATACTGTTCGTGCAACGTGCGACCACAGCGGGGTCAGCAGCAGGCTCACGAGCTTCGGCAGGCGAGTAATCACCTCGTCTGTCAGCAGGGGGCGGATGCTCTGGAAACTTGTGTACAGGAAGTTGCGCTTGGCGATTCCATAGGTCAGGGCAGCGGAGTCGAGGTAGCGGGCAAGCCTGACGCCGGACCCCCTGCGGGTGCGCTCGAATAACTCGATGTTCTCGTCGCGATCCGCCGAGATGTCGATGTGCTCGGGCACTCCCTCGAAGAACGCTCGGTAGCCGGGGTCGAGGGTCACCAGGTCGAGCTGCTCGGCGGCGCTCGTGCCCAGGAGCCGGTAGAAGTGGTCGAAGACCTCGGGCATCAGGTACCACGACGGTCCGGTGTCGAACCGGAAGCCGTCCTTCTCCCAATTGCCCGCCCGTCCGCCGAGTGTCTCGTGCGCTTCGAGGAGCGTGACATCGTGTCCGGTCCGAGCGAGAAGTGCGGCGGATGCGAGACCACCGATTCCACCACCGATGACGACAACCCTGCTCACGACCGCGGCATCCTTCCGGCGGCGGCCGCGGCGGCGAGCCGGAGCTTGACCGGCGCCGGCACTCGAACCCGAGTCGTTACGAGCGCAGCTGCGGGCGTTGCGCGCAGTCGAGCCGCGAGCTGGGTGAACAACGACTGCGCGAGCGCGACTGCTCGCCGGCTGCTCGCAGGAAGCTTTCGGACGACCTGCGCCGAGACCCGGAGGTCGGTGTCGATGTCGTCCAGCAGTCGGATCTTGTCCGCCTCGGTGAACGAGTCGGGGTTGATCCCCGGGAAGTAGCTCCGGCCGAGCTCTCGAAAGTCAGCCGCGAGATCGCGCAGAAAGTTCACCTTCTGGAATGCTGCCCCGAGGGCTCGAGCGCCATTCTCGAGTTGCTCGCGCTCGGAAGGTGTGGTCGGCACGTCTTCGAGAAACGCGCAGAGACACATGAGCCCGACCACCTGGGCCGATCCGTAAACGTAGCGTTCGAAACTCGCATCGGTGTGCCTGGTCGCGCTCAGGTCGGCTCGCATCGACTCGAAGAAAGGAGCAGTCAGGGTGCGATCGAATCCCGTCTCACGCGCTGTCGCGCCGAACGCATGGACGATCAGGTTCGGGCTGTACCCGCGCTCCATCGCAAATTCGGTCTCACGCTCGAGTCCGTCCAGCTCGTGTCTCGTTTCGGCGACCGTCAGTCCCGCGGCGGCCGCCTGGCCGTCGACGATCTCATCAGCCAGCCGAACCAGGGCGTAGATGTTCTCGATGTGGTGGCGAACACGAGGCGCGAGCAGTCTCGACGCCATGCCGAATGAAGTCGAATAGCGATGGATTACGACGCCGGATGCCTCTTCGGCCACTCGGTCGTACAGGCTGGGTCGGCGAAGGGGCGTTGCCGTCATTTCACTCGTCCCAGCACCGCGTCGGCGACCGGCAGCAGCTCGTCGCGCAGCGCCGCCGGAATGTGCGGCTCGGCGAGGCGGCCGAGCGCACGGTTCGCGTAGTAGCGGGCGAGCCCCTCCGCGAATGACCGGGCACCGCTGGACTCGAGGGACGAGCGGATGCGGTCCGCCTCCGCCTCGGTGAGATCCTGCTTACCAACGAGCGGCTCGATCGCCGCCCACTGGCTGGTTGTCGTTGCGAACGAGATGAGAACAGTGCGCTTGCCTTCCCGCAGGTCACCGATCGTGGTCTTGCCGGTCTGGGCCTCAATTCCGAAGACGCCGAGCAGGTCATCGACGATCTGGTAAGCCACCCCGATCTCGCGACCGAAGTCGGCGAGTGTGCTGACCACATCCTCGGGTGCGCCAGCCAGGATCGCGCCAGCCTGCAGCGGACACTCGAACGAATACACTGCGGTCTTCAGTCGCTCCATGGTCAGGACGTCGTCCACGCGAGGCATGTCGGTGAGATGCGAGAAGTCGACGTCGATCAGTTCGCCGGCAGCGCTAGCGAACAGGGCCTCATCCATGACCTCGACCAGGCGATCGCGCGTGACGTCCGCCACACCGCTGTGGTCGATCAGTCGATAGGCATTGAACAACGCCAGGTCGCCGGCGATCACCGCTGCGGAGATGCCACGGTGCTCGGCGGCGGTTGCCGATGCCCCGCCCGCGAGCGCCTGATCGCGGTAGCTGCCGGAGATGTTCGGCACGCCCCGCCGGATGAAGTCGTGGTCGATCACGTCGTCGTGCACGATGAGAGCGGTGTGGAGCAGTTCGAACGCGGCGCCGACATACGCGGCGGCTTCGACATCCGTTCCGCCGAGAGCCTGGTAGGCGGAAAACACCATGCGGGGGCGGAATCGCTTGCCGCCGGTCGCACTCGATGCGAGCTCTTCCCAGAGCTGCACGTACTCCGGGCCGAAAGCCGCGGCGCGGTTCTTGGCTAGGCTGAAGAAGCGGTCGAGCACTCCATCGACCAGCTCCTGACGACGGTGATCTACCGCCAGCAGATCAGAACCGTCCATTTAGGCAGACTATCGCGACCATGGCTGAGGTCCCTGAGCAGGTTGTACTCGTTAACAACGACGGCTCGGTGGTCGGTTCCGCAGACAAGGCGACCGTGCACACGGCGGTAACACCGCTGCATTTGGCGTTCTCGTGCCACGTCTTCGACGACTCGGGTCGGGTGCTCGTAACGCGTCGGGCGCTCACGAAGAAGACCTGGGCGGGAGTGTGGACGAACTCGTTCTGTGGGCATCCTCTGCCGGGCGAGGCGATGACGGACGCAATCTCTCGACGGGCTCGCGTGGAGCTGGGTATTGCCGTCACCGACGTGCGACTCGTCTTGCCGGACTTCCGTTACGAGGCGACCGACGCATCCGGGATCGTCGAGAACGAGCTGTGCCCGGTGTATCGGGCTCGGACTGCGGATGCGGTGAGCGCGAACCCGGATGAGGTGTCCGAGTGGGAGTGGGTCGACCCGGCCTCACTCACGGCTGCGGCATCTGCGGCGCCCTACGCGTTCAGCCCGTGGCTCGTGTGGCAGCTCGAGCAGCTAACCTCGCCGGTCGAGTAGCGCGGCTCGACGGAGCAGGCGTGTCCGGGTCTCGCTGCCTCAGCTCAGCGGGTCGTCCTTCAGCCTGGTGTCGTCCGCCGGGATTGGCGTCAGGTGGAAGTTGAGATACGAGCGCGAGGCGGTTGGGCCGCGCTGGCCCTGGTAGCGCGATGAGTACTCGGTCGAACCGTACGGCTTCTCAGCGGGTGAACTCAGCTTGATGAAACACAGCTGCCCGATCTTCATACCGGGCCAGAGCTTGATCGGGAGTGTCGCCACGTTGCTGAGTTCGAGCGTGACGTGCCCCGAGAACCCGGGATCCACGAATCCCGCCGTCGAGTGCGTGAGCAGCCCGAGCCGGCCGAGCGAGCTCTTACCCTCGAGCCGCGCGGCGATGTCGTCGGGAAGCGTCACCAGCTCGTAGGTAGAGCCGAGCACGAACTCGCCAGGGTGCAGGATGAACGGCTCGCCGTTCGCGATCTCGACGAGCTGGGTTAGCTCCGGCTGGTCATCAGCGGGATCGATGAAGGCGTATTTATGGTTGTCGAACAGTCGGAAGTACTTGTCGAGCCGAACATCGATGCTCGACGGCTGGATCATCCCCAAGTCGAGTGGATCGAGGCCGACGCGACCGGTTTCGAGCTGTTCCCGGATGTCGCGGTCACTCAGAAGCATGCGGCAAGGCTACCAATCGACGCTGGTCGAGTAGCGACCGCAGGCGCGTATCGAGACCAACCAGCTTGCTAACATTGAGCCTGCCGCTCCGGCGGCCACGCGAGTGTAGTTCAATGGCAGAACTCCAGCTTCCCAAGCTGGTAGCGCGGGTTCGATTCCCGTCACTCGCTCCAAGGACCGCCGCACACTTCCGCGATCGATTGTCGTGAGGCTGCCCGCACCGCCAGTATTACCTCATGGGCGACGCGGCGACCGGAGGCAATCGCCCTCGCCGAGCCGAGGTGCTCGCGGCGCTGTCGGTCTCGATCGACCTAGGCCTCGGACAGCCCGCCGAGCACATGCTGCGTTCGGCGGTCATCGCGTGCCGCCTCGCCGAACGGCTGGGCTTGTCAGAGGAGCAACGGGGAGTCGTCTACTACACGACACTCGTGATGTGGATCGGCTGCCACGCAGATTCCCAGGAGTATGCCCGCTGGTTCGGCGATGACATCGCGGTACGCGAGGCGGCCTACCTCGTGGACTGGTCCGGTCTGCCGTACCTGAAGTTTCTGCTTGGCAATGTCGCTAAGGGCGAGCCTCCGTTGCGGCGAGCGCGGGTGATGACAGGCCTGTTCCGTGATGCCCGCGGCCAACTGTCGCAGCTGCTCCACTCGCACTGCGCCTCCGCGGCGGCCCTGGCTCAGCAATTCGGACTGCCCGAGCGTGTCCAGCGCGCAGTGACCTTCACATTTGAGCGCTACGACGGAGGTGGGCTTCCCGCGGGATGCGCCGGCGAAGCGATTCCGCTCGAAATGCGGATCGCCCAGGTCGCCGACATGGCCGAGGTGCACCATCGCCTCTACGGCGCCGACGGCGCCGCCGCGATGGCTCGCAGCAGGCGTGGCGGGCAGTTCGATCCGGTTGTCGTTGACGCGTTTACGGCGGACGCCGCAGTGATCGTCGCGGATCCGGATGACGGCGACCTGTGGTCGGCTGCCATCCGACTGGCCCCCGATGACGACGCACCCGTTAGCGGCCCCGAACTCGACTCGCTGATGATGGCGTTGGGCGACTTCGCCGACCTCAAGTGCCCGTTTATGCTCGGCCACTCTCGAGGCGTCGCAGAACTGGCCGAAGCCGCCGGACGCGCCGCCGGGTTGAGCGCGCAGGAGTGTGCGACGCTGCGCCGGGCGGGTCACCTGCACGACGTCGGTCGCCTCGGAGTGTCCAACCGGGTCTGGTCCAAGGCCGGGCCGCTGACCGCCGACGAATGGGAGCGCGCCCGAATGCATCCGTATCTCGGCGCACGAGTGGTGTCACGGATCCCCGGGCTGGCCGCTGAGGCAAACCTCATCCGAGCGCACCACGAACGTCCCGACGGCTCCGGCTATCCGTTCGGGGCGGTCGGCGCGTCGCTCGACCGGCCGGAGCGCTTGCTGGCCGCGGCGGTCGCCTACCACTCGGCCACAGAACCGCGGCCCTACCGTGAAGCCCTCACACCGTCCGCTGCCGTCGACCGGTTGAACGAGCGGGTACGGCAGGGACATCTGGATGCCGCAGCCGCGGCCGCTGTCGTCGCCGCCGCGGGACATCGCCGGTCCAAACCGCGACTGCCGGCTGGGCTCACTCAGCGCGAAGGCGAGATCCTCACGCTGGTAGCGCGCGGGCATTCCAACCGGCAAATCGCGACAGCTCTGACGCTCAGCGAGAAGACGGTGCGGAACCACATCGAACGCACCTATGCCAAAGTCGGCGTCAACAACAGGGTCGGCGCGAGCCTGTATGCGCTCAGCCACGGATTCGCCGGGCCTGCCGCCTACAACAACTGAGCGGACGGCATCGAAGTTGAGGCGGATGCCTCATGTGCTGCGGGGCCGCGCCGAGCACTCTGGTTAGGTGACCACGCCGTCACGCTTCGCACCCAATCGGAGGTAACCATGAGCGCCCCAACAAAGCAGAGCTTCGCACAGCCGGACTCCACCATGGACATGATGGAGAAGATCACCGTCGACGTCGTCAACGTCCACGGAACGACTCTCCAGCGCGTCACGACGGATCCCGGATGGATCTGGTCGGTGCACTCGCGGCCCTTGCAGAAGACCGACAGCTGCCAGGTGGATCACGTGCTCTACATGATCTCTGGAAAGGTTGCCGCCAAAGACGACGATGGCAACGAAGTCGACTACGTGGCCGGCGACCTCGCGCACATCCCTCCGGGTCACGATGGCTGGACCGTCGGTGACGAGCCTGCGGTGTGGATCGAAGTTCCCCACTAGTCGTCCACAGTCTCCGGTCAGGTCTCGAGTCTCCATCCTTGAGACCTGACCGGACCGCGTGGCGTGCCTTACTGTTCAGTAGACGTAAGTGAGCGGAGGGCGCCGGCATGCAGATCCTGCCAACCCTCATCGCGGTCGTCGTTCTCGCGGTGATCTGCCTCGGGATCGTGGCAGCGATGCGTCTCGAGAAGCCGTGGCTCCAGCCGATCGCTATCGCGAGGGCCGTGGTGCAGCTCGCGATCCTGACGGTCATCCTGCTCGGCATCATCTCGAACGGCCTCTGGGTCGCAGCGTTTCTCGTGGTCATGGTCGGGGCCGCGACCTGGGTGGTGATCCGGCGCCTCAGCCTTCGCTACACAAACATCCCGCTCATTGTCGGGATCATCACGGCATCCACCGCAATCCCGGTCACAGTCGTGTTCGCGGCGCAAGCTGTCCCGTTCAGCCCACGCTACGTGCTCGCGGTCGGTGGCATCGTCGTCGGCAATGCGATGACCGCGTGCACCCTGATGGGTCGATCGCTCGGCGCGGCATTCGTGTCCGAGCGGGAGCAGATCGAGGGATGGCTGGCGCTGGGTGCGACACCGCGAATCGCGGCCGTGCGCAGCGTCCGCGTCGCCGCATCGACCGCGCTGATCCCTGCAACAGACCAGACGCGAACGACCGGGATCGTGACGCTTCCGGGCGCCTTCGTCGGTGCCATCTTTGCCGGCGCGTCCCCTCTCGGCGCGGCAGAGTTTCAGATTCTGGTGCTGGCATCCGTCCTCGTCACGGGCGCGATCGCGGTCCTCCTCATGTCTGTCGCGTTCGGTGCCCCCGGGGTCATTCCGATCGGAGGCAGGCTGCGCGTCCCGGCGTGAGGTGATCCGCGCCGACAGCTCGCGGTCACGTTCTCGACTCCGCGACGCAGCGCACTAATCTTGAGTCGTTCCCTCCAGATCAGCGACGACAAGGATGCGAGATGAGCGACACTATCCCGATCCCGTCGCCGGGCGTTCCCGTCAACGTCGGCATGGAAGGCGGTCCGCTCGTCGTGCTCGTGCACGACTACTTCGGCCGGTTGCCCGGCCTCGAGAGGATCGCCGACTCGCTCGCTCGGGAAGGCTTCTACGTCGCAATTCCCGATCTGTACAACGGCGTCGCGACAACGTCCGCGTCGGAGGCCGAGAAACTCATGACCGATCTCGATGTGGGAATCGCCCTGGCCGAACTGGATGACATCATCGCGGATGCGCGAGCGCGGGGTGCACAGAAGGTCGCCGTTGTCGGCTTCTCGATGGGCGGGTGGCTGACCCTGCTGCACGCGCAGGGCGGAGCAGCGGATGTAGCGGTCGCCTACTACGCATCCCTAGCACCGGACGACCACGGCGTCATACCGGCGCCGGTCCTGCTTCACTACGCGGAAAGCGACGCCTGGGGCGAAGGCGAGGATCCCGTGAGCTTTATCGAGCGCCTCCACGAACACGGAACACCGGTGACCGACCACGTATACCTCGGCACCGAACACTCGTTTGCCAACTCAGACATCGAAGGGTCCTACAATCACCGCGCGGCAGAGCTGGCCAACGCCCGAACGACACGATTCCTGCTCAGCCACCTTTTCATCCGCTAGAAGCATTCGTGCGGGCTTCAGTGCGCGCCGACATCCCAGCGATGATGCACCAGGTCATGCGTCATGTACTTCGCGAGGCTCGATACCGTGAATCCCGCCCCGTCACTGCGACGACCCGGCCTCGACGACTGCGCCTGCGTCAACGCGTCGAACGAGTCGGCGAGGCCGGCCGCGTTTGACGTCAACTGACTCCCGACCGTCTCGGGATCCTGCTCGTTGTAGCGCTCGGCGATCGCGGTCTCGTCCTGGTCCCAGTTCGGGAACTGCGGATCATCCTCGTCCAGCATCAGCTGAAGACGAGTCGTGTACACGGCGAGCACATCGCGAACGTGAGCCGCGTATTCCAGGGCCGACCAGGTCGAGTCGTTCGGTCGGACGCGCACATCCGGTCGCTGCAGCACCGGGGCCCAGGCCGACGCATTGTCGCGGATGGCACCCGAGATGGCAGAGTTGGGATAGTTCGTCGCGTCGAATCCGCAATCCGGGCATGGCTTGTCGATGACCCAGGTCCAGTTCTTGGTGTCTTTCTCGATTGGCATGCACCAAGCTTTTCTTAGGCGAACGTTCGTCGCAGTACTTAAACCGCCAACTTTGGATTGCTCGAAAGGCACAAGAATGTCGAAGTCGCCGAATCGGATGCTTGGCATCATCCTCGGAGTCGTGTTCCTCGCGGCCGGAATGCTCGGATTCTTCCTCACCAGCGACACCGCCTTCGTCGGGACGACCGGCCCCAGGCTGCTCGATCTCTTCGAGGTCAATCCACTGCAGAACCTGCTGCACATCGCCTCGGGTGTCGTCCTGCTCCTCGCGGCGCTAGTCGGCATCCGGATTTCCCGGGTCCTGAACGGCCTGGTCGGCGCCGCCTACCTACTGCTCGGAGCGGTCGGCATTCTCATCTCGGGCGGCAACAACCCGCTCAACATCGTTGCGCTGGACGGGGCAGACAATGTCCTGAACTTTGCTTTCGCCGTCGTGCTGCTCGTGGTCGCGCTCGGTGCCGATCGAACGAGCCCCTCCGTGGCGGCAGCGTAATCCCGCCGGGTCGACTGTTACGCCTGGATGCCCGGAATGGCCACCGATTTCGCCATGAACCTGAGCACGTTCTCGTCGACGATGATGTCGGATGGCCGCAACGGCCGAGTGAGATACAGGCCCTCGAGCTCGCTGATCCTGCTCAGCGCGACGTAGGTCTGTCCCGGAGCGAATGATCGTTCGCCCAGATCGATGATG
This sequence comes from Galbitalea sp., assembly GCA_036266835.1. GTDB lineage: Bacteria > Actinomycetota > Actinomycetes > Actinomycetales > Microbacteriaceae > Galbitalea. The sequence continues at coordinate 154,315 of DATAXD010000040.1, forward strand.
GCGCGATCGTAGGTCTTGCCCTGCGATTTATGGATCGTGACCGCCCAGGCCAGACGCAGAGGGAACTGGGTGAACTCCGCAACAATGTCCTTGCGCAGGGACTTTGTGGTCGCCGAATACGAGTACCGGTACTTTTCCCATACCGTCGGCTGCACCTGATGGGTGTCGCCGTCCACGTCCACCCACACCGTGCTGTCGATCTTGGTGACGCGGCCGACGCTCCCGTTCACCCAGCGCTGGTCGGAGTCATTGCGCAGGAACATGACCTGCGCTCCCACTTTCAACTCGAGCGATTCGTCCGCCGGATAGCTGCCGCCCCCGAACTCCCCGCTGATCTCTGCTCTCGCCGTCAGAGCCCGACCGGGCAGCTTCGCGAGTTCGGTGGCATTGATGCGCGTGACTGTCGAGTTCGTCGTGGCCAGCGTGATCGCGCCGTCGGTCGGCGACGGCCGCGCGCCCATCGAGTTCAGTCGGCTCGCGATCTCTGCGGTCACCCGGCCGTGCCGAACCGCGTTGAGCATGAATTTGAACTCGTCTTCGTGCTGGCGATGGATGGTCGACAGCTCGTAGATCGTGAGATCGGCGTCGCTCCACACCTTCGCGTCGAAGAACCACATCGAGCGGTACTGATCCTCGAAGAAGGCACGCTCGTCGGCATCCCCTGGCACCGGCGCGAGCTGGTACGGATCCCCGAACAGCACCAGCTGCGCGCCACCGAAGGACTCGTGTGGTCGCTGTCGAGCCTGCCGCATGCTGCGATCGACAGCGTCGAGCAGGTCAGCGTTCACCATCGACACCTCGTCGATCACGATCGTGTCCAGCGTCGCAAGAAGCTTCCGCAGCTGGGCCGACTGCTCGATCTCATGGTCGGCGATCACGCCGATCGGCAACCGAAACAGCGAGTGGATGGTTTGGCCGCCAACATTGAGCGCGGCAACGCCCGTCGGTGCACAGATCACGACCTGTTTCGATGTGTTCCACGAAAGATGGTTCAGCAGGGTCGACTTACCGGTCCCGGCGCGGCCGGTGACGAAGATGTGATCGCGGGTCGTTTCGATCGCATCGAACACGGCCTGCTGCTCAGCAGACAGCGTCAGCTCGGTCACTTTTCTTTCAGTTCCTTCTCGCACGAATGGACGGTACCCAAGGCTACCTGCCGCAGAATGGGACGGTGCGTCGTGCCCTCGTTTCGTGGATTCTCGGGTTTGCGCTGCTCATTCTCGCGTTCTTTGGAACCCTCCTGCTGCTCGATTCCACGACGTACAGCGCTCACGGATTCGTCTCCAGCTACCTGGATGCGCTCAACCGCCACGACGCCACGACGGCGAGGGAGCTTCCTGGCGTACGTGCGGCGACTGGTGTCGGCACCAACCTGCTGACCGACGGCTCGCTCTCCGCGATCGACAACATCCGGCTGCTGCGGGATACCTCCGGCTCGGATCGCATCCATCGCGTTGAGTTCGCCTACCGGCTCGGCAACCGCCCCGAGACGAGCACCTTCTACGTCACACAGACGCCGTCGTTTCTCGGATTGTTCTCCCGGTGGCAGTTCGAGAAGTCGCCGCTGGCGACCGTTTCAGTGACGACGCCTGATGATCCGCGGTTCCGTGCGAACGGCACCAATGTGAGAACGACGGTGCCGGATGATCATCCGCAGTCCTACGTCGTGTTCGCGCCGGGCCTGTACGTGTTCGACCTCAAGTCCACATATCTGACGGCGAGCCCGGTTGACATCCCGGTGACCGAGCCGGGCAGTGTGACTCCGGTCCGCGTCGAAGCTGAGCCAAATGCCTTCTTCGTCAAAGAGGTGGGCAAGGAACTCCACAGCTACTACCTCGGGTGCGCGAAGCAGACGGTCATGCTGCCGACGTCGTGTCCGTTCGGCAAGACGTTCGCGAACCGGGTCGTCAGCACGCCGAAGTGGTCGATGGTGAGTGACCCTCCCGTGACGATCACTCCGTCCCACGGCGACTGGCTGGTTCCGTTCGCGACGGGCCAGGCGCACCTCGTGGTGAAGGTTCAGTCACTATTCGACGGCTCGATCAGCACATTCGATTCGAACGTACCGTTCGCGGTCTCGTATTCGATCAAGATCGGGGCATCAAACCATCTGACGATCACGTCGCTGTACGCGAACTAGCGCGATTAGCCTTCGCCGCTCTGGCGTGCCCGCCTGGCCAGCATCTCGTTGTACGCGCCCAGCTCGGCATCCCCGTCACGGTCCGCCTTGCGGTCATAGCGACGGGACTCCCTCGCGTCGCTGCGACTCCACATGAACGCCACCAAAATGGCAAGTGCCAGCGTCGGGATCTCGCCAATACCCCAGGCGATGCCGCCGGCGGTCTGCTGGTCTTCAAGCGCCGGGATGCTTGGGCCCCATCCCATCGCGCCGTACCAGTCGGCCGAAAGCAGGCCAGTGCTCGTAATCAGAGCGAGCCCGAAGAACGCGTGGAAAGCCATCGTGGCCAGCAGGATGAGAAGGCGCAGCGGATAGCTCGGTCGCGCGGGAGACGGATCGACTCCAATCAGGCTTGAGACGAAGAGGTAACCGACGATCAGGAAGTGGAAGATCATCCACTCATGGCCAACATGGTCGGTCGAGGCCCAGCTGAAAAGCGGGGTGTAGTAGAAGATCCACAGCGAGGATGCGAACAGGAGCGCCGCAACGAGCGGCTGAGACAAGAACGTGAAGACCCGCGAGTGCACGGCGAGCAGGATCCACTCGCGCGCGCCCCGACTTCCATCCTCGCGTTTGTTGATCGCACGGAGGGCAAGAGTGATGGGCGCCGAAGGCACGAGCAGCACAGGCACCGCCATCGTCAGCACCATGTGCTCAATCATGTGCGCGCTGAAAAGGTATTCCTCGTAAACATTGACGCCGCCGCTGGTCACGTAAAGCAGTACCGCCATTCCGGAGATCCACAGGATCGTGCGGTGAATCGGCCACTTGTCACCACGCTGGCGGAGGCGCCTCACGCCGGCCAGATAGAAGAAGAGGCCAAAGGCGACCAACAGTGCCCAGAGCAGATCGGGATTCAGCCCCGTGAGGTAACGCTCGATCGTTGGAGGTGCGGGCAGGTGAGAGCCGGTGAGAATTTCGGCCGGAGTCGGGTTGCTGAGCTCAGAGGCGGGCACGGCCAACTCGGGGTCAACGGTGCGGGACAGCGCGACCGCGACTCCGGATGCGAGCCCCATGAACGCCAGTTCGCCCGCCACGAAGATCCAGAAGTACCTGGCGAGGCCGGCGACGTTTCCCGAAAGACGCCCAATCAGGAACCGGCGCTGGAAAACACCGAAGATGCCCAATGCCCCGATGGCGAACACCTTGACGAGCACCAGGATGCCGTACGGCGTCAGCAAGTTTTCCAGCGGCCCGATCCGAATCTCCGCGTTCACGAGGCCGGAAATCGCGACGACGACAAAACAGATGAGAGCCAGACTCGAATAGCGCTCGATGACCGTCGCGATGCGACCCCCCTCGAGTTGTTTTCGGCACAGGATGATCGTGAGCAGGCCGCCGAGCCAGAGCGCCGCGAAGACGACGTGCAGGTAGATCGAGGTCGTCGCGGCGCTGTGACTCGACGTATCTCCAGAGTGCCCCTGCAATGACATCGGGATGAGCGAAAGGATCGCGACGATCGTGAACAGTGCGACGACGGTCTGGTTGCGGACGACGAAGAACACGACCGTGAGGACGGCGGCTATGAGCGTCGTCGCCAGCCAGGCCTGCCCGAGCGGGTTACCGGTCAGATACGTCGACAGGGTCGCCCCGAACTGCGAGTCGAATTCCACCGGCTCCGGATAGATCGTCTGCAGGTTGAAGAACGTTGTGGCGGCCGACGAGACCGCCAATATCGCGGCGGATGCGGACGCAACATCCAACGCTCGCCCATATTCCGGCTTGGCAGACGAGAACGCGAAGACGGCAAGCACGAGAGAACCAACCAGTCCGGATGCGCTCAGGATGACGAGCAGGTTGGCGATCGGCAACCCGTAAAGCACGACCTGACCCGGGTCAATTGCCGCGGGCGCGGTTGCACCCCCGCCATACGCGAGACTCGCGAGGAGTGCCGCGAAAGCCACCAGCAGCACCACGGCGGGCCCGACGACGCGAGAGACGCGAATCACGCTAAGAGCCTAATGATGGCGGCTGGGGACAAACACGGAAGGGATGCCGGCCGTTAGGCGGGCATCCCTTGACGTGTCGTGAAACGAAATTACTTGGCTGCGGCCTTGAGCTTGCTGCCCGCCGTCAGCTTTACGCCGTAGCTTGCGGCGATCTGGATAGTCGCGCCCGTCTGTGGGTTGCGGCCGACGCGCGCAGAACGGTGCGTGCGCTCGACTGCGATCCAGCCGGGGATCGTGACCTTCGTGCCCTCTTTCACCGTGCGCGAGAGCGTGGAAAAGAGACCGTCGATAACGGCGTTGACGGCGGCCTGGTTCTGGCCTGATTCTGCAGCAATTGCGGCAACCAGCTCGGTACGGTTCAGTGACTTGTCAGCCATGATTTGTCCTCCTCGGACTTTGATCTAGAAAGCAGCGTCTGAAATCGCGCCGTCCGAAAGCGGTGCGCAGAGACAGTGTTCACAAACTGTTCTTGGGAGAAATCCCCTGTAGAACCGCCTTGAACCTACCAGCTTGACTTGGTTATGCCCGGCAACTCTCCACGGTGCGCCATATCGCGGAATCTGACACGCGAAACGCCGAATTGGCTGAGGAAGCCTCGCGGACGCCCGTCAATCGAGTCACGGCCACGCAACCGGACCGGAGAAGCATCGCGAGGCAGCTTCTGGAGACCGACCCGAGCGGCTTCGCGCGACTCATCGGTGCCATTCACATCCACGAGCGCCTTCTTCAGCTCGAGACGCTTCGCGGCGTAACGGGCGACGATTACCGCGCGCTGGTCGTTCTTGGCGATCTTGCTCTTCTTGGCCATGGTTAGCGCTCCTCGCGGAATTCGACGTGCTTGCGCACAATGGGGTCATACTTCATGAGCACGAGGCGGTCTGGGTCGTTGCGACGGTTCTTTTTCGTCACGTAGGTGTACCCGGTTCCGGCAGTAGACCGAAGTTTGATGATGGGGCGGATGTCCTGTTGTTTAGCCATCAGATCTTCACCCCGCGCGCGAGAAGGTCCTTGACGACCGACTCGATGCCGCGCGCGTCAATCACCCTGATGCCCTTGACGGACAGGGTCAGTGTGACGTTGCGGCGAAGGGACGGCACGAAGTACGTCTTCTTCTGGATGTTCGGGTCGAAACGACGCTTCGTGCGTCGGTGCGAAAACGAAATATTGTGGCCAAAGCCGGGAACGGCTCCGGTCACCTGGCAAACGGCTGCCATGGTTCTTCTCCTTGATTACCGCGGAACGATTGTGCTTCTGAAAAGCGTTGTGCTTCTAAAAAGCATTGTGCTTCTAAAGAAGCGCTGTCCCACCCAAGATCACTTGTCGGCACGCGATCGGCTGCTTGAGAGAAGCCTGCGTACAAAGCGGATGGATCTGCCATCCGACCAAAGGGAAAGCTTACGGACGATTCTTCGCCGCTGCAACTTCCGCGAGTTCGCCATCCCGGATCACCGCAACGCCTCGCGAGACGGATCCGGCACGGGCTACGAACAGGATGAAGCTGCCGAGGAGCAGAACGACGCCGATTCCGGTCACTGCCCAGTCGATGGTCGAGATGGAACTCGGGCTCGAGATCTGCCCGGTGGTTCCCGGATGCTGCATCGTGTAGAACACGTTGACCGACTGGCCCAGCTGCACGGGACACGGCGACATCGCGGCGCCGATTGGGGTCGTATACGAACCTCCTGCGGCGGCGAAGCGGGCGGTCGGCGAGCATCCGACGGTTGGTGATCCGAGGCTGGTGACGATTCCGCTGGCCTTCAGCTCGCCGGCAGGCGGATTGTTTTGCGCCGTCGCCAGGAAGATCAGAGCCGCGCCGACGATGATGAACAGCAGGCCGCCGATCATCCCGCGCACCGGGTTCATTACGCGCCGGCGATTGCGGCGCACCCGCACGACATCCGCTGTTGCGGTCGATGCCGCAAACGCGACGTCTGCGACCGAGTGCTTCTGGGGCTCCGTCGCCTCTGCGGGCACCGCCGGTGCCGCGGCGGGAAGCGCGATCGCCTCCGATGCGGACGACACGCTCGCCGGGGACGGAGTCGGCGCAGGCGCGAACCGCGAGATCGGGTCGACGAAGGACTGCGGCGTCAGCTCGGCATCGCCAGAGCGATCCGCTACCGAAGTCGAGCCGGCGGCGGTTGCGCCGAACTGCGCCTCGAACTGCTTCTCGAACTGATCCATCGACCAGTCAGGTTCCGCGGGCGCGACTACCGCGGTTGGCTGCGGAGCCAGCGGCTCGGTTGCGACGTGACGCTGGGTCATCGGCGCCTGGGCCGCCGGAATTGGCAAAACGGGCTCAGGAACCGAATCCACGGTGATCGCAACTGGCACGATGACAGGCGCTGCGACCGGTACAGCGACCGGTGCGGGTTGACGGTGCTCCGTCCACGCCGAACCGTTCCAATAACGAAGTAATCCGTCTTCGCCCGGTGCGCGATACCACCCAGCCTGACCAGCCATGTTTTCCCCCCGGAAACAGCCATCGACGGCACACCCAGAGCCGTCCGATCGATTCAGAATATTCCGCGAGGGAGCCGCAGAACACAATCGGCCCGAATTGGGGGTACGGTCGCCGTCCGCTTAACCGACAACGAAAAGCCCGTCGCGATAGTTACGCTTCTTTCATGTCAGAGCGGGCGTCGGAGCATGTCCACCACCACTCCACGGTCTCCTCGGGCCGTCGCCTGGTCGCCGCTCTGGTTATCTCCGTCACCATTTTGCTGACCGAAGTGATCGGCGCTATCCTCACCGGCAGCCTCGCTCTCGTCGTTGACGCCGGTCACGTGCTGACGGACGCGGGTGGGCTCGCCATCGCGGTCGCTGCCACCTACCTGTCGCGGCGCCCACCGACAACGAGGCGAACGTGGGGATACGGTCGCGCCGAGGTCCTGGCGGCGACGGCCCAGGCATCCGTCCTCCTGGCTGTCGGCCTGTTCGTTCTCGTGGAGGCGATTCATCGACTGATCGTTCCGGCTCCGATCCAGTCCGGTCGGCTTCTGATCTTCGGCGTCGTCGCCCTCGTCGGGAACGTCGCCGCGGTCATTGTGCTGAGTGGCAGTCGAAAGTCGAACTTCACCGGTCGAGCCGCGTTTCTGGAGGTACTGAACGACGCCCTGGGCGCAGTGGCGGTAATTGCGGCATCCGTCGTCATTACGCTCACCGGCTGGACACGGGCGGATGCGGTGGCCGCGCTGGTCATCGGCGCCCTCATCCTGCCGCGAAGTCTCCGCCTTCTCCGCGAAACGATCGATGTGCTGCTCGAGTCAACGCCGCGCGAGCTCGATCTGACATCCGTGCGCGAGCATCTGCTTAAGGAACCACACGTTCTCGCGGTGCATGACCTGCATGCAACCCAGATTGCCACTGGCCTTCCGGTCCTCACCGCTCACGTGGTCGTCGACGACGAGTGCTTCTACGATGGCCACGCATCCGCCATCCTCGACGATCTACAGGCCTGTGTAGCGCAGCATTTCCCGATCGCGATTGAGCACTCCACGTTCCAGCTTGAGCGAGAAGTGCACAGCGACCACGAGCACGAGACTCACGCCTGAGTCTCGGGTGCTCTCCTAATTCAGGAGGTTGTGTGACGTCTGGGGCGGGAAGCCAAAGATGAGCTAAGTGTGAGCCCCACTGGCAACAGCACTAACACAACCTCCTGAATTAGGAGAGCGACGCCTGAATTAGGAGAGCGACGCCTGACAGTTCGCGCAGAGGCCGAACACGTCGACGATGTGGCTCGGATTGGTGAATCCGTGATCCGCCGCGACGGATGCCGCCCACGCCTCGACCGCGTTCGCCTCGATCTCGACGGTCAGACCGCAGTTGCGGCAGATCAGATGGTGATGGTGACTACCCGGCGTGCAGGCGCGATAGAGGCTCTCGCCCTCCTGCTGCAGCGAATCCGCTTCGCCTTCCACCGCCAGTTCGCCGAGCGCTCGATACACCGTCGCGAGTCCGATGGCCGAACCCGTGTCGCGCAACCGTGAGTACAACGACTGGGCGCTCACGAATCCCTCGGTACTCGTCAAGGCCTCGCGGACGGCCTCACGCTGCCACGTCACTCGTTTCGTCATCGTGCTAATTCTCCTTTTCTCACGCTACGCCGCCATCGCTGCCAACGGCCGCACTCGACGGAGCGCGAACGACACTCGCCCGATCCCGTAGAGCGCTGCGCTGGATGCCGTAACGAAAAACCCCACCGGAAGGCTCGTGTAATAGGCCGCCGCGATCGATCCCCACACGATGAGCAGTGCGAAAGCGATCGACAGACCGATCGCAGCCAGGGGGCTCGACGTGAACGACCTGGCGGCAGCGGCCGGCCCAATCAACAGGCTGAACAACAGCAGCGCACCCACAATCGGGACGCTCATTGCCGTCACGACAGCAACGACAATGGCGAAGAACAGCGACATCCGGAATTCGCTGCTTCCCCTCGCCGCCGCTATGTCGGGCAACACCGACGACAGCAGAAGTCGCCGGTATGCCAGCACGACCGCTCCGACGCAGACCACGCCAAGCACAATGACCGGCACGACCTCGACGGTACTCACCCCGAGGATCTGCCCGAACAAGAGGGCAAACACCTCGGCCGAGTACTCGCTGCCGAGACTGAGGAACAGGGCGCCGAAAGCCAGCATCACAACCAGGGACAGGGCGATGACCACGTCGCCCCTTCCGCGTCGTCCGAGTGTTGTGACCGCGATGGCGCCGCCAATTGCGAACACCCCGAGTCCGAGAATCGGGTCGAGCCCGAGCAGGGTCGCTCCCGCAGCACCGGCGAACGCTCCGTGCGGAAGCGCGTGCGCAAGGAACGACGCTCCACGAACAACTACGAAAAAGCCGACCAGGCCCGCAACGACAGCCACGATGCTGGCGGAAACCCACGTATCGATCAGGAAATCAGCGAACACCGATCATCTCCGTCCTCGCGCGACTTCTCGTCGGAAGGCGCACCCCACTCAGCAGGTATGCCACGAACAGGACGGCGACGATACAGAAGCTGACCGGCCAGCTGTGGGATCCGCCCAG
>DATAXD010000054.1:0-40276 GCA_036266835.1 Galbitalea sp.
TCAATAACGTTTCGTTCGAGGACGTCTCGGTGACCTTCGACAACCCGTCGAAGACGGATGTGACTTTTGAGGTCACCTCGCCAGATTCGACCGTCACCGACTACCCGGTTGGTGCCGGAGAGTCGTTGGGACCAGTGGACGTCGGCCCGGTCAGCTCCGATGGTGGAACCTTCCTGGTCTCCATCGTCGGTGGGGACAGCCTGCCCAACATCGTCGTAGGTAGCTTCACCGGGTGCATCGTTACGGTCCATCCCGTGAAGCCGACCGTGCACCGGATTACCACGTGTGGTGAAACCGGTGGTTCGATCGACATCACGCTGACGGCGGGTATCGAATATTACGTCAACGGCACTCTGCTCACGGATGGCGACTACACGTCGGTCACGACCGGTCTCACCGGTACCGTGCACGTTACGGCGGTCGCGGAGAACGGTTACGCGTTCGGCCAGGGCGACAAATCGCACTGGTGGTTGAAGCTGGGCGAACCGAGCACCTGCACGGTGACCTTGGTGACCCCGGTCTGCACCGCTACGAACGGTGGGTTCTACGCGCCGGTGACGCTGACGTTCGACAACCCCGGCAAGCATGGTGTAAGCGTTGACGTCACTGGCGGCTCGATTGCAACCTCAGTGGACTTCACGGTCCCCGGGCACTCGACTGACTGGCCGTACCTCGTGGATGCGAACGGACAGTCGGGAGACGTCTACACCGTCACCATCAATGGTGTGGTTCAGGCTCCGATCGACCTGTCGTTCGCTGACTGCCCCATCACGGTGTACCCCACAGACCCGACGGTCCAGGACACCACCTGCACGCAAGCTACAGAGGGTGTGCCCTCCGTGCTTGTCGGTGGCTCGATCACAACCGACGGAAACCCGAACCTCACGTACACGCTCTACACAGTGGTTGGTGGCAACCCCACCAATCCGGTGGTGTTCCCCGGGAATCCATCACCTGTACTGAGCGGTCTGCCGGGGGGTCAGTACCTCGTCACGGTTGCCTCGAACAACCCGGATTACATCATCGGAACGCCAACGGACTTCCCCTTCACGGTCGCTCTCACGGATCGCGACTGCGGCGGTACCACGCTTACCCCGGTGGTCACTTCGGACGACACCTGTGCAGCGACTGGAATCATTACCACCGCTGATTCACCGGTGAGTAAGTTCCAGGCAGCGATCACCTACGTGGACGGTGGAGTAATCAACCTTCCGCAGCAGCCCGGCATCCTGGTCTTCAAGATCAACGGTGTCGAGCAGGATGACACGGCGGTTACGGAACCCAACGGCGGCCCATATGTTGTGACGGTCTCACTGACCAGCGCGGCAATCGCCGACGGCTACGTGTTGTCCGATCCGGATGTCTCGTGGACGTACTCGTTCGATTCCTTCTGCCCGCCCACCGGGGCCACGTGGAACGCCGGCGCAACCGGCAGCAACGCGGTCTGCACCTCGGGCACCACGACGGATGGAGTCATCACGCTGGAGCACGACACTGACCAGGACGGCAAGGTGACCTACACGATCACCAACGACGCCGCCCCGACAGTCATCGTGTACCACGGCACCAACTCGACACCGGGCAACACGCTCGTCAACGTCGGTGCCGGTCACTACACGGTGACTGCGAAGGCAACGGATGTCGCTGACGGCCTGTCCGGAAGCACCAACCCCGATGGCAGCGAGACGTTCAACATCCACGTCACGCTGACCAGCAGTGACTGCGTCGGCGACCTCGCATTCACCGGTGGCACGATCGCGTGGCTCGGCTTCGTCCTCGCGGGCGGAATGCTGTTCCTCGGATTCGCGCTGCTGTACATGCGCCGCCGCGGTCACCGTACGGCTGAGTAAGAACGGCTAGATAAGCCACAGCCGTTCGGGCCCAACGAGAAAGCCCCGGTTCCAGTTCGCTGGAGCCGGGGCTTTCTCGTGTCGTCGGTCGCGTTTGGTAGCGACTAGCGCGCCGCGAGCCACTCCTCGCGCAGGATCGCATAGATCCCGGTGTCTGCCCACTCACCCTTGAACCACATGTCCTGCACGAAATGCGCCTCCCTGCGCATCCCGAGTCGCAGGCACAGGGCGACCGATGCATCGTTCCGCGGGTCGAGGTTTGCGATCACGCGGTGAAGCCCGATTTTCTCGAAGGCAACGCCCAGCATCGTTTGGGCCGCCTCGGCCGCGTACCCGCGCCGTGTGAACGCGGGATTCATCGTCCAGCCGATTTCGCCCTGCGCCTCGGCGATGCTCGTGAGCTTGAAGAATGAGTCCCCGATGACCCGCGCGGGCGCATCATCCGTCGGCGGAAGCTCAAGAGCGAGCTGCAGGAAATCGCCGTCCGCGGCCAGCGTGGTGGCCTTGGAAAATTCGTCGACCTTTTCGACGACCTTGTCGCGCGATCGCGGCTCGAACAGAAGGTAGCGGCACACCTCCTGGAGGGAGTGGTACGCGTAGACATCGTCGACATCGGTGCTCGTCATCAGCCTAAGGCTGAGACGCTCGGTGGGGATCGGTGCCGTGACGACGTACGGCAGAACGGTATTTGGTTCCATGAAACCAAGGGTACGAGGGCGCGCCGTCGCCACGGTCTAGGCGGTGGCTGCCGCCGAGTCCGGAGCCTCGGCAGCGAGGGACGCACGGATGCCGTACACGACAGCCAGCGCGTCGGCGAACCCCTGCCCGCGTCCATCGAGCGCGAGCTCGCGGGCCCGGACCGACGGATCGTGCAGCAGCACGCCGGCGAGGTGGCGTAGTGCCGCTTCGGTCTCGGGGCTGTGGTCGCCGCGCCTGTGCGCCCGCTCGATCTCTGCGTCGACCAGCGCGAGTACGTGGGTTCGCAGGGCGACGATCGCTGGTTCGACTTCACGCTCGGCGGAGTAGCGGGCGGCTGCGCCCGCCACAAGCTCCCGAGCGTCCTGGGTCGCCGTCAACTCGGTGAGCGGGGCGTGAAGGGTAATGGTCTCGAGATCGAGCAATTCGATTCCCTCAAGCGAAACGATTGCGGGATCGACGTTACGCGGCATCCCGAGGTCGATGACCAAACGACGCTCAGAACCGATGATCGCACTCGTCCCGATGACCGTCGCGGTCGTGCAGGTGATGATGACATCGGCGTCGAGCATGGCGCCGGCGAGTTCGCGTTGGACGGACAGCCCGTACTTCGCGCCAAAGGCATCGCCGCGTCCGGACGGCGAATAGACGCTGAGCATCGTCGCCCCACGATCCCGCAGGGTTGCGACAGTGGTCGCAGCGTACTGGCCGGTTCCCACTACCAGCACCCTGGTGATGCTCCAGTCCGGGATGCGGCTCGTCGCGAGCTCGAGCGCGAGCCGCACGAGCGAGCGGCCGGCGCCGCCCACGGCCGTCCGCGTTTTTACTCCGCGGCTTGTCCGGGTGGCGCGTTGAAAGAGCTGTTCAAGCTCGCTGGAGGTCGTGTTGGCGGTGCGCGCTCGCCGAAGGGCGCGCCCGACCTGCCCTGCGATTTCATCCTCACCAACGACGACGGATTCGAGACCGCTGGTGACCGCGAAGAGATGGGTCACGACCTCGTCGCCCGACAACACGGTGACCGCGTCGCTCAATTCGGCGGCCGACACCTCGCTCGCGCGGCTGATCGCGTCGACGACCGCTGCCGCCGCATCCTGCGCTGCGGCACCGTCGATCTCGAGGTAGGCCTCGAACCGGTTGCAGGTGGCGAGTACTACCGCACCATGCAGTGAACCGGTCGACGCGACAAGACCGGTCGCAGCATCCTCCGCCGCAAACGACAGCTTTTCGAGCAGGTCAAAGCTCGCGTTGCGATGGTTTGCGGTCAGGCACAGGAGCACCTCCTAATGTTAGTTCCGTGCCTCTGTCCGAAACTCATCCTTTGCTGAACGGCTCGACCGGCCAGTCACCGCTGATTCGGGCCTATCGCGGCGAACGCACCTCAACCCTGCCCGTCTGGTTTATGCGTCAGGCCGGCCGCTCGCTGCCGGAATACCGCGAGCTGCGGGTCGGGCATCAGATGCTGCAGGCCTGCCTCACGCCGGAGCTTGCGAGCGAAATCACGCTGCAGCCCGTGCGCAGGCACGGGGTCGATGCCGCGATCTTCTTCAGTGACATCGTGATTCCCTTGAAGCTCGCCGGGGTCGGCGTCGAGATCGTCCCGGGCAGGGGGCCGATCATCGAGCATCCGATTCGAACCGCTTCGGATGTTGCGAAGCTGCGGCCGCTCGATCCGGATGCGCTCGCGCCGATCCGCGAGGGCGTCGCTGCGGCTGTGGCCCAACTGGGGTCGACGCCCCTAGTTGGGTTCGCCGGCGCACCGTATACGCTCGCCTCCTACCTGGTCGAAGGCGGCCCATCCAAAGATCAGCAGCGCGCGCGCACACTGATGTTCTCGGATCCGCACACCTGGGCGGCGCTGCTGAACTGGTGCGCGGATGTGACGGGCGAATTCCTGCGAGCCCAGATCGAGGCCGGGGGATCCGCGGCCCAGCTGTTCGATTCCTGGGTGGGGTCGCTGAGCGAAGTGAACTACCTTCGCCGGGTGGCTCCGCACTCTCGGCGCGCGCTCGACCACCTTCGCGGGCTCGACGTGCCGAAGGTTCACTTCGGCGTTGGCTCCGGCGAGATACTGCAGGCGATGTACTCGATCGGGGTGGACGTCATGGGAGTCGACTGGCGCATCCCCCTCGACGAAGCCGAGCGTCGCCTCGGCGGCGGCGTAGCGCTGCAGGGAAACATCGATCCGGCGCTCCTGGCCGCACCATGGTCGGTCCTGGAACCGCACGTGCGCGACGTAGTAGACCGGGGATTGGCTGCTCCGTCGCATGTGGTGAATCTCGGGCACGGCGTGCCACCCGACACGGACCCCGACGTGCTGACCCGAATCGTCGAACTCGTCCACGACCTTGGCTGAGCGTCACGACTTCCTGGTAGTCGGCGGCGGAGTCGCCGGTCTGGTCCTCGCTCGCCGACTCGCACTAGGCGGGCGCAGCGTCGTCGTGCTCGAGGCGGCCGACCACGTGGGCGGCGCCGTCGCCCGGCACACGGTCGGCGGCCTCGAGCTCGATGCTGGCGCCGAGAGTTTTGCGACGCGGAACGGGACGGTCTCGACCCTCGCAACCGCGCTCGGCCTCGGCGACGACATCGTCAAGCCCAATCCGGAGGGCGCCTGGCTTCAGCCGGCATCCGGGTCGGCTTTTCGGTTGCCCCAGAACAGCCTGCTGGGCATCCCCGGATCGCCGTTGGCGACGGACGTGACCGCGATCATCGGGATGCGCGCCGGAATCCGCGCCTTCTCCGAGGCGCTCCTTCCGGGCACGGTAGGTGCGAAGTCGGCCACACTTGGCGAGCTGGTTCGGCGGCGGATGGGCCGAACCGTCCTCGATCAACTCGTTCGACCCATCGTGCGAGGCGTTCACTCGGCCGATGCCGACGACCTCCCGCTCGACCAGGTTGCACCCGGCCTTAGGCACGCCCTGCTGCGAGACGGTTCGCTTGCCCGCGCTGTGCTGGATCTCCGCGAGACTTCGGCTCGAGCCGGATCCGCGGTCGCCGGCATCCGCGGCGGCGTGTTCCGGATCGTGGATCAACTGCTGTTCGACCTCGAGCGCTTCGGCGTTGACGTGCGCCTGAGGTCCCGGGCAACGCGCATCGGGCCGGATTCGCTCACCGCTGGGACGGCGCGGATGCACGGGCGGGTGGTCGTGGCGGCGCCCGGACTGATCGCGGCCAGTCCGGACAAGCCAACCCGGGTCATCCTCGCGACGCTGATCGTCGACCAACCGCTGCTCGATGGAGCTCCGCGCGGGACCGGAGTCCTGGTGGCCGACGGTGCTCCGGACATCCGGGCTCGCGCACTGACTCATTCGACGGCGAAGTGGCCGTGGCTCGCGCAACTTACCGGCGGCAGGCACGTGCTGCGGCTCTCCTATGACGAGTCGACCGACGAGCTCGCGGAAGTCGCTCGAACGGATGCCTCCGCCTTACTCGGTGTGCCGCTCCCGAAGTCGGCGGTGCTCGACTTCGACCGGCACGAATGGTATCGACCGTCGCGGGTGACCGGAACCCCTGACGGAGTTTCCCTCGCCGGTGAGAGCATTGCCGGTACGGGGTTGGCCAGCGTTATTGCCCATTCCGAGGCGTTGGCTGGGACTTTGCTCACAGACTTCGAGGGTTAGCCGGGACTACGCTGAATGTGTCCCAAGCGGGATTTAGCTAAAAAGACCAGTCCGTTACTAATAGAAGGAGAAACCCCATGAAAGGCAAGATCCTTTTGGTGGTCGGTCTAGGCGTGGGCTACGTGCTCGGCACTCGCGCGGGGCGCGAGAAGTATGACGAGCTCGTCGCCAGGGTACAGAAGGTCTGGAATGACCCGCGGGTACAGAAGCAGGCGAGCAACGTGGGCGACTTCGTGAAAGAAAAGGCACCGGATGTCGCCGACTTCCTGTCGACGAACGTGAAGAAGGCGACGACTCGCTCCTCGAGCACCCGCACCAGCAGCACCGCGAAGCCGGCGGCGCGCAAGACGCCGACGCCGAGGTCGACGGCCTCGAAGAGTTAGCCAGTGGCTGCCTCGGAGACGGCGGACGCCCGAGCACAAGGCTCGGCTCGGCCGGAGAAGAAACGGTCACTGCTGCAGTTGCTCGCCGACGTTCCCGCGATCGTGCGGGAGCTGGTCGCCGGTGAGGTCGAGCTTCTCAAGCAGGAGATGATCCGAAAGCTTCGTGCTCTTGGTATCGGTGCGGGGCTCATTGCGGTTGCCGCGATCATCCTGCTCGGCATGCTGGGCGTTCTGCTGACGGCTGCGGTGTTTGCACTGTCGCTCATCATGTCCGGATGGCTCGCTGCGCTTCTGGTTGCCGCGGCCCTGCTGGTGATCGGTGTGATCGTCGGACTGATCGGCTACCGAGTGTTGAAGAAAGGCATTCCGCCTCTGCCAAGCGAGACCATCTCCGGCCTCAAGAAAGATCTCAACGTGATCAAAGGCGTAGGACGCAGCGCCGCAGGAGAGTGAGAGTAGTTATGAGTAAGGACGACGACATCCAGTCCCAGGTCGCACGTACGCGCAAGAGCCTGGAGACGACCCTTGACGAAATCGAGGACAAGTTCAACGTGCCAAAGCGCGTAAGCGACCTTGCCGGTAAGGCGAAGGCATCGTACGAATCCAACCCGACGCCCTGGATCGTGGGTGCCACGGGTGTGGCGATCGCTGTGATCGGCATTGTCGCGTGGGCGATTTTCTCGGGTGACGACGACTAACTGAGGTTCCCTCTTTCTTGGCGGAAGTGCGCGATTAGACGCTGCGGAAGCTTCGGGGGAGGATATACAGCATGAGCTCCAGCGCTGAAGCGAGCGCCGGTGCGCCCGCTCGCTCCCCACAGGCCAATACCGAATTGGGCTACACCCTCTGGGCGGTTTTGCGTCGTGATCCCGCGCGTCCGGGTCCCGTCTCTAGCGCGACGTCCACATCCCTGACGGAAGCCGTCGCGGCGGTCGAAGCGTCTGGCATCACCATTCGCGGCTGGTACGACGTGTCGTCGATTCGCGCGGATGCCGATCTCATGGTGTGGCTGCACGGCTCCGACCCGCGACAGCTGCAGTGGGCTCTTCGCGAGTTACGCAGAAGCGACGTGCTCAGGCCGTTGCTTCCGACCTGGAACGTTCTCGGCGTACACCGCGACGCCGAGTTCACGGCGAACCACCTCCCGGCGTTCATGCGCGGCAAGCCTCCCGAGAAGTGGCTCACGGTGTATCCGTTTGTGCGTAGCTACGACTGGTACCTGCTTGCGGATGAGGAGCGCAAGGCGATGCTTGCCGGACATGGTCGCAAGGGTGCCGAGTTCCCGCAGGTTCTCGCCAACACCGTTGCCGCGTTCGCCCTCGGCGACTACGAGTGGATTCTCGCGCTCGAAGCGCCGGAGCTCGTCGATTTGGTTGATCTGATGCGGCACCTGCGCCAAACGGAGGCCCGACTCCACGTGCGCGAAGAGGTTCCCTTCTACACAGGCCGTCGGATCGAGCTCCAAGAGATTCCCGAGGTCCTTGCGTGACAATGACAAACGGCATGGTTCTGGGCGCCACGTCCGCGGCGGCAGGCGGCGCCGAGCACGTGGAGACTCCGGTGGCCTACGACGCCATCCTGCTGGCGAGCTTCGGCGGTCCGGAGGGCCAGGACGACGTCATCCCGTTCCTGCGCAACGTGACGCGCGGGCGAGGCATCCCGGACGAGCGTCTCGAGGAGGTCGCGCACCACTACCGGGCGTTCGGCGGGATCAGCCCGATCAACCAGCAGAACCGTGCGCTGAGGTCGGCACTGGAGGCGGAGCTCGCTCGGCGCGGAGTCGACCTGCCGGTCCTCTGGGGCAATCGCAACTGGGCCCCGTTCCTGGCCGACGCCGTGGCCGAGGCAAAACAGCGCGGGTTCGAGAAGCTGATTGCGATCGGCACCAGCGCGTACAGTTCGTATTCGAGTTGCCGGCAATACCGCGAGGACTATGCGCTGGCGCTCGAGCAAACCGGGCTCCCTAACGAGATTCAGATCGACAAGGTCCGCCAGTTCTTCGATCATCCGGGGTTCGTGCAGCCGTTCATCGAAGGTGTGCACCAGGGTCTCTCGGATGCCACTGCCGCCGGCTTTACGCCCGCAGAAACCCGTGTCCTGTTCAGCACTCACAGCATTCCTGCGGCCGACGCGGACAAGAGCGGCCCCGCCGAACTCAACTTCGGCGAAGGCGGTGCCTACGCCGCCCAACACCTAGCTGTCGCAGAAGTCATCATGGAGGCAGCCACAACGAAGCTGCGAGGCGTCGAGCGGATCGACTTCTGCCGGGGTTCGGCGGGCATCCATGGGCGGGCGGAAGTCGATGCGCTCGACGCCGACCATACGCTGTACTGGGACCTCGTCTACCAGTCCCGCAGCGGCCCACCGACGCAGCCATGGCTCGGTCCCGACATCAACGACGCAATGCGCACGCTCGCCGCGGAGGGCGCGAAGGCGTTTGTCATCGTGCCGCTGGGATTCGTCAGCGACCACATGGAAGTGAAGTGGGATCTCGATACTGAGGCGATGGAAACGGCCGGTGAGCTCGGAGCATTTGCCGTTCGGGTGCCGACGCCGGGCATCCACCCGGCCTATGTCGCAGGTCTCGTTGACCTCGTGCTGGAGCGGGTCAACGGCACGCCGACCGCGGAGCGATCGGCGTTGACTGCGCTCGGTCCGTGGTACGACGTCTGCAGGGCCGGATGCTGCGAGAATGTCCGACTCGGATTCAGACCGGCGCTGGCAGGTGTTGCTCCCTGATGAAAATTGGTACGCGGGGCAGCGCCCTCGCCCTCGCGCAGACCGGCACCATCGCGGCCGCGCTCGAAAAGCAGGGCGTGCTGGTCGAGCTCGTGACGATCACGACCGAGGGCGACGCCTCGAAGGCATCGCTCGCGTCGCTCGGCGGCACCGGTGTGTTCGCGAGCGCCCTCCGCGATGCGCTGCTGGACGGACGATGCGACGCGGTCGTTCACTCCCTCAAGGATCTCCCGACCGCATCCTTCCCAGGGTTGTCGATCGGCGCGATCCCGCGTCGCGAGGACGCCAGGGACGCGCTGTGCGCGCGCGACGGGCTGACGCTCGATTCCCTGCCAGAGGGAGCGACCGTCGGTACAGGCTCTCCACGTCGCCGAGCGCAGCTGCTGTCCCGCAGGGGCGACCTGATTGTTTCTGACCTCCGCGGCAACGTTGATACCCGGCTTTCCAAGGTCGGGGGTGACCTCGATGCGGTGATCCTGGCGGCTGCCGGTCTCGCGAGACTGGGTCGGCTCGAAGCGGTGACAGAGTTCCTCGGAATCGATAGATGGCCAACCGCCCCTGGACAGGGAGCGCTCGCGATCGAGGTACGAGCAGGCGAAGAGAGGTCGGTTTCCGCGCTCGACCACAAGAGCACGCGCACGCTCGTTGACGCAGAGCGGATGGTGCTTGCGCTACTCGAGGCCGGCTGCGCGGCGCCGGTCGGCGCGAATGCGTTCATCGACGACGGCCTGCTGTTCCTGAGCGCTCGCGTGTATGCCCTTGATGGGACCGCGCGGCTCACGAGCTCGCACGCGCTCTATCTGGCGGATGTGAAGGATCCGGGCGCCGAACTGGCCGAGCGGGTCGCGCGCGAGTTGCTCGACGCGGGAGCGGCGACGCTTGCACCGCTGGGGGCCAGCCGATGACCGGCGAGAAGCCGCTCGCCGGCTGGCGGGTGCTCGTTCCCCGCGGCGGCAAGTGGGGTGACGGCGTTTCCGCGACTCTGCGCAGCCACGGAGCGGTTCCCGTCATCGCCCCGCTGATCAACTTCGCGGCATCCGACGATGAGGAACGGCTCGCGGCAGCGTTGGCCGAATTACAGCAGGGCGCGTTCGACTGGATTGTGATCACCAGCGCGACCACCGTCGACGTGCTGATGAGCCAGAACGTCCGCATCCCGGAGTCCACCAAAATCGCGGCAGTCGGCGAAACCACGGGAGCGGCGCTCACCTTGGCTGGCTATCGCGTCGACTACGTTCCGGAATCCGACAATTCCGCCCGCGGACTGGTGAAGGAATGGCCACACGAGGATGTGGTCGGGCGTGTGCTCGTTCCGCAATCCGAGCTGGCTGAACCGACCCTCGTGACCGGCCTCATGGATCTCGGGCTGAAGGCGGAGTTCGTCTCGGCGTATCGCACTATTGGCGTGCCCGTGACGGACCAGGTGCGTAAGGATGTCGCCGACGGGCGGATCTCCGCCATCCTCGTGAGCTCAGGCAGCGTCGCCCGGCAGATTGCGCAGCAACTCGCACCGCTCCCCGCAGCGACTATCGTCGCCTGCATCGGGCCGCGCACGGCGTACGACGCCCGCGCGGCCGGTCTGGCCGTGAATGTCATCGCCGAAACGCGTTCTGCGACCTCGCTGGTCGAGTCTCTCGTCGAGGTCGCGTCGAATCCGGAAGGATCCAGAGATGTTTGACGCCGGTCCGATTCGCCCCCGGAGGCTGCGTGCGACGGCACCGCTGCGCAGGCTCGTGTCGGAGACCCGCTTGCACCCCGCCGAGCTCGTACTTCCGATGTTCGTGCGAGAGGGCGTCAGCGAGCCGGTCCCCATCGCGTCGATGCCGGGCGTTGTGCAGCACACGCTCGAGAGCCTGCCGCGCGCGCTTGAGGAGGCCGCGGCATCCGGGATCGGCGGGGTCATGCTGTTCGGTGTCCCTGCCCACAAGGATGCGCGCGGATCGGGCGCGGTCGATCCGAAAGGCATCCTCAATCTCGCCACCGAGGTCGCGGCGAAGGCGGTCGGTGACAGCCTCGTCGTGCAGACGGATCTCTGCCTCGACGAGTTCACCGATCACGGTCACTGTGGGGTTCTCGCGGCTGACGGCAGCGTCGACAACGACGCGACTCTCGAGGTCTACCGCGAGATGGCTCTCGCGCAGGCCACGGCGGGATCGCAGCTGCTGGGCCTGTCGGGAATGATGGACGGCCAGGTCGCGGCGGTGCGGGCGGCGTTGGATGACGCCGGTTACTCCGGCCTTCCGATCCTCGCCTACTCGGCGAAGTACGCCTCGGCGTTCTACGGACCGTTCCGCGAGGCAGTGCAGTCGTCTCTCGTCGGGAACCGGCGCACGTACCAGCTCGATCCCGCGAACGCTCGCGAGGGACTGCGCGAAATCGAGCTGGACATCGCGGAGGGCGCAGACATTGTCATGGTGAAGCCGGCGATGGGTTACCTCGATGTGCTGAACGAAGCCGCGGTTATCTCTTCGGTCCCCGTGTGGGCATACCAGGTCAGCGGTGAGTACTCGATGATCGAGGCGGCCGCTGCGAACGGGTGGATCGATCGCGACCGCACAATCTATGAGACCGTCCTGGGCATCCGCCGCGCCGGTGCGGATGCCGTGCTCACCTATTTTGCGGTCGAGCTGGCGCGACGCCTCTCCGCGGGCAACCCTGGGGAATGAAGTACTGCGCATGAACGGAAACGACCGTCAGTTCGCCCGCGCGCAGCAGTCCATCCCGGGCGGCGTGAACTCGCCCGTGCGCGCGTATCGGTCGGTCGGCGGGACCCCGCGATTCCTGACATCCGCGCGTGGTGCGTATGTCACGGATGTCGACGGCGTCGAGTACGTCGACCTGGTCGCTTCGTGGGGGCCCGCGATTCTCGGCCATGCGCATCCGGAGGTCGTCGCCGCGGTGCAGGCCGCGGCCGCGCGCGGACTGTCCTTCGGGGCGTCGACGCCGGGCGAGACCGAGCTCGCCGAACTTGTCCGGGGGCGCGTCACGAACCCTGCACGTCGTGACGATGAACCGACGCAGGCACCCATCGAAAAGATCCGCCTGGTCTCGACCGGAACCGAAGCGACGATGACGGCCATCCGGCTTGCCAGGGGGTTTACCGGCCGCGATCTCTTCGTCAAATTCGGGGGCCACTATCACGGCCACTCCGACGGCCTGCTTGCCGAAGCCGGTTCGGGTGTGGCCACACTTGCGATGCCCGGCTCGGCCGGAGTGACTGCGGCCACCGCCGGTGAGACGATCGTGATCCCCTACAACGACCTCGATGCGGTGCGCGAGGTATTCGCCCGGCACCCGGACCGGATCGCCGCGGTTATCGTCGAAGCGGCTGCAGCCAACATGGGCGTCGTCGCGCCGGATCGCGGCTTCAACCGCGAACTGGCCGCGATCGCACATCGCGATGGTGCGCTGCTGGTCCTCGACGAAGTGCTCACTGGATTCCGCGTCGGAGCGGCGGGATGGTGGGGTCTTGAAGCAGCGCGCGTTGTGCCTGATGGTGCGGGGTGGGTACCTGACCTGGTCACCTTCGGCAAGGTGATCGGCGGCGGAATGCCACTGGCAGCCCTCGGCGGGCGCGCGGAGGTCATGGACCACCTTGCTCCCCTGGGTCCCGTGTACCAGGCCGGAACGCTCAGCGGCAACCCGGTCGCGGTGGCGGCGGGCGTTGCGACACTCCGCCTCGCCGACTCCGGCGTCTACGCACGATTGGATGCCGCGGCCGACTCGATCTCGACCGGGGTTTCTGCCGCGCTCGCAGCCGAAGGAGTCGAGCACGTGGTGCAGCGCGCCGGCAACCTCTTCTCGTTCGCCTTTGCGGCATCAGCACCGCGCGACTATGAGCAGGTGAAGGCGCAGCAGGCGTTCCGCTATGCGCCGTTCTTCCATGCGATGCTCGATGCGCGAGTCTCATTGCCGCCTTCGGTATTCGAGGCCTGGTTCGTCACCGCCGCGCATGACGACACGGCGATCGATCGCATCCTTGCCGCAGCCCCGGCAGCGGCGAAGGCGGCGGCCGCCGCCAAGCCCTAGCGCCCGAGGACGTGCAGGTAGCGGTCTTCGAGCAGGATCGCCGCATCCAGAACGGTCGGCGGCTCGACTTCCGCCGTGTAGCCTCTGGCGCTCGAGACCACGCCCGTGACCGTCACCGGAAGCGGGCCACCCGTGTAGGTGCGTTCGGTAATGGGCACCGGAGCCAGCGCCGCGAGATGCGCCTTGTACGCTGTTCCCTCCGGGGCCTTCGGTGTGAAGTTCGATCCGGTGTAGAGCGCGTACAAGGCGGCGTCGCCACTGAGGTCGCTGGCGTCCCACCACGCCCACGGCAGGTATCCGATGCCGTTGGCGTCTGCCCAGTTCATGTACTTGATGAGATACGCACTCGACCCGTCCGTCTCCCCGAACTCGCCGGTAAGGATCGGTACGGATGCTGCGACTGCGGATGTGGCTGCCGTCCAGCACGCCTGGAGCGTCGGCAGATCGCACGACAACTGACCCGGATAGTTGTGCCAGGACGCGATGAGCTGCGAGTCGTCCGGTTTGTGGGCCAGCCAGCCGGACAGGTCGTTGCTGTAGTTAAGGCCGCCGAGCATGATCGGCTGGGTCGCCCCTGCGTCCCGAACAGCGGCGACCATCGCCGACATCCCGACCACCGTGTAGGTGCCGGCACCGGCACCGGTGATGGCCTGTTGGTTCTCGTCGACGAAGGGCGCCTGGCATCCGCCGTTCTCCCAACAGTCCCAGGTGAGCTGAAACGAATATGACTCGGTCGCATCGTCCCAGATCGAATAGGGCTCGTTGAACAGGTCGAAGATGACCGAAGGGTTGGTGGCATAGGCGGTCGCGACGCTGCTCCAGAACGAGGCCGACTGCGCATCCGCCATGGGATATTGGCCGAGGGCATGCTGGCCGACCGGGGCGGTCCAGTGCAGGTCCAGGATCACGACGATCCCGTGGGCGTTGAGGATGTTTACCCACGCGTGCACGGCGGCCTGGTAGCCGGACGCGGTGCCGTAGTCCGCAGCATCCGATCCGAGCCAGCAGTCCTCGTTGAGCGGGACTCGAACGATGTCGATGCCCCAGGACACCATGGCTGCCGCGGCGGCGTTCGTATCGTCATCCTGCGAGTAGCCCCAGCCCTCGCTGCAGGCGTACTCGAAGCTCGGCCAATTTGCGCCGTGCGGCACGAAGGTCGAGTTTGTCCGCGAATCCACGATCCGGTTCCCCACCACGATCGGCGTTGGCGCGTTCGGGGCTGTTGCCCGCGCGGTCGACGCGCTTACCTGGCCGAGGCCGAGGACTACGACGATGAGGGCCAGCACGAGCAGTGCAGCACGTACTCGCACGTGATCACCCCCGAGGTCGAGGGTGACTTTACGCCGAATGAGCAGCGATTGTTACTCCCAAAATGCCCAGTGAGATGACCGCGAGCAGGGGGAAGAGTCCCTGTGTCGCGGCGGCTCGGAGCATCCGTCGGTTCGAAATCACCAGCACGAGCGCCGCCGCCAGCATGCTTGCACAGCAGAACAGGATCAGCAGGACGCCGGCCGGATGGAGGCCCGGATGCGGCAACAGGAAGAAGCCGATGAACACGCCAATTGCCAGGAACAGGTTGTAGAAGCCCTGGTTGAGAGCCATCGGACGGATCGTCTCGGCATCCGCCTGAGACTTCAGGCCGAATCGCTTCCAGATCGAAGGGCGCGTCCAGAGCACACTCTCCATAATGAAGATGTAGACGTGAAGCAGCGCGGCCAGCGCGGCGAAGACGATCCCGATGACGAGCAACACGAGGTTCATGGGGTTAGTGTTTCACGGATGGCATCCCAGAGGCTCTCGACACAGTGTTGCATCGCTGGCGGTGGACCGGCGGGAATGATGCTTGGCCTGCTGCTCGCGCGTGCCGGAGTGGATGTCGTCGTACTCGAAAAGCACGCGGACTTTTTTCGCGACTTCCGCGGCGACACCATCCATCCGTCGACACTCGACCTCATTGATCAGCTCGGCCTTCGCGAAGAATTCGACAAAATTCCGCACGACTCGGTGCAGCGACTCGACATGGTCCTCAACGGCACTCGCGTCACGGCCGTGAACTTCGGGCTGCTCGGGCGGGGCAATCACGAACTCGCCTTTATGCCGCAGTGGGACTTTCTGACGATGCTCAGCGAGGCGGCGTCCAGGTTGTCGAATTTTCGCCTACTCATGAACGTGGACGCGACCGGCCTCATCCGCGACGGCGATCGCGTCACCGGTGTGACCGCGATCACGAAGAGCGGGCCGCTCGAAATCATCGCCGACCTTAGCGTCGCCGCCGATGGGCGCAATTCGACCCTCCGCGTCGCATCCGGCCTCGCCGTGACTGAATTCGGCGTGCCCCTGGATGTGCTCTGGCTGCGGCTGCCGCGTCCCGACGTGAACCCGCCGGACACCCTCGGCTACATCACGCCGGAAACGATGTTTGTCACCATTCCGCGCACGGACTACTACCAGGTCGGCATCGTCATCTCGAAGGGCGCGTTCGACGCCGTGCGGGCTCGCGGCCTGCCCGACTTCCGCCGCTCCATCGCGAGCTGGGTTCCGTTCCTGGAGCCGGTAGTCGGTTCGCTGAAATCCTGGGACGACGTAAAACTGCTTTCGGTCCAGATCGACCGCCTGGCCCAGTGGCACCTGCCCGGGTTCCTGTGTATCGGTGATGCGGCTCACGCGATGTCGCCCGCCTTTGGGGTGGGCATCAACTACGCAATCCAGGATGCGGTGGCTGCCGCTAACCTCCTGGCAGCTCCACTCCGAACCGGCCACGTCAGTGAAGCGGATCTGGCGCGGGTTCAGAAGCGTCGCGCCGTCCCCGTGCGGCGGATGCAGTCCCTTCAGCTGAGAATGCACAATGCGATCGGAAAGCCAGGGGGCGCCGCGATCCTGCCATACCCGTTGCCGCGACCGCTGCGGGCGTTCCTCACGATCGCGATCCCACCGTTTCGGCTCGTGACGGCGCGGCTCATCGGCCGCGGATTCCGACCCGAGAAAATACGCCGTGAGTTGCTGACGCCGAGTTAACCTCGCACGTCGACGATCGTGCGTCCCTTCAGCTCACCGCGCAGGATCGAGGCACCAGCTTCGAGCGCATCCTCAAGGCCAATGGATGTCGTGAGCGAGTCCAGAAGGTCGAGGTCAAGATCGCGGGCAAGCAGTTGCCATGCGCGCTCACGCTTCGGCCGCGGGCACTCGACGGAGTTGATACCCGCGAGAGTCACGCCGCGCAGGATGAACGGCATGACCGTGGTCGGCAGGTCAGATCCGCCGACGAGGCCGCAGGCAGCAACCGTTCCGCCGTAGGAAGTCTGGGCGAGGGCATTGGCCAGCGTGGTACCGCCGATCGAGTCGATGACGCCAGCCCAGCGCTGCTTTTGCAACGGTCGGCCAGGTTCAGCGAGTTCGGCTCGATCGATCGTGTCGGCCGCGCCGAGCCCGAGAAGGTAGTCGCGATGCTCGGGCCGTCCGGTAGACGCGACGAGCCGGTGTCCGGCCGCATTGAGGAGGGCAATCGCGATCGAACCGACGCCACCGGATGCGCCGGTCACCAGGACGTCGCCGTCGAGCGCGTCGCCCAGGGCGAGCACGGACAACGCGGCCGTGAATCCGGCCGTTCCGATCGCCGCCGCCCGCCGGGGCGAGATGGAGTCGGGCAGAGCGACCAGCCACTCGCCATCAACCACGGCCCGCGTCGAGAGTCCGCCGTTACGGGTTTCTCCGATGCCCCATCCGTTGAGCACGACGCGATCGCCGGACGACCACCGCGGCGAACTCGACTCGGCGACCCTGCCGACGAGGTCGATTCCGGGGATCAGCGGACTGGTCCGCATCACGCCAGCGTTCCCCGCGAGCGCGAGACCATCTTTGTAATTGATGCCCGACCATTCGACATCGACGGTGACGTCGCCATCGCCGAGCTCCACGTCCGGTACCTCATCACGCAAAACGACAGCCACAGCCCCGTCGTCACCCCTGGTCACCTGCAGCGCTGGCATCCGGATTCTCCCTGCTTGATCAGCCGAAGAGCAGCTCGGCCTCTTCATACCGCTCATCGGGGACCGTCTTGAGCCTGCCCAGGGCATCCGCGAACGGAACATGAACGATCTCGGTACCGCGAAGGGCGACCATCCGGCCCCAGTGCCCCTCGACAACGGAAAGCATTGCCGCCATCCCGAGTCGCGTCGCGAGCACCCGGTCGTAGGCCGATGGTGTGCCACCGCGCTGGATGTGACCGAGCGTCGTCGCCCGAGTCTCAATCCCGGTGCGCTCCTCGATGATGGGTGCGAGCAGTTCGCCGATGCCGCCGAGTCGCGGTCGACCGAACGCATCGAGGCCACGCTCGGAGTGGGCATCATCCATCGTGTCGAGCGCGAATCCCTCGGCGACCACGACAAGGGGTGCGCGACCTCGATCGTGCGCCTCGCTCACCCACCGGCAGAGCTGGTCGATCGACGTCTTGCGTTCGGGGATCAGGATGACGTGCGCGCCCGCCGCCATCCCCGAGTGCAGCGCGATCCAGCCGACGTGCCGACCCATGACCTCGGCGACCATGCAGCGATCGTGGGCGTCGCCCGTTGTCCGCAGTCGATCCATGGCCTCGGTCGCGATCTGCACCGCAGTATCAAAACCGAAGGAGTAGTCGGTGGCGTCAAGATCGTTGTCGACGGTCTTCGGGACGCCGACGATCTTGATGCCCTCATCCGTCAGTCGCTTGGCCGCCGCGAGCGTACCCTCGCCGCCGATCGCAATGATCGCGTCGATGTCGTGTTCGTGCAGGACCTGCTCGACGCGTTCCACGCCACCGCCGTCCTCGAACGGGTTGGTCCTGGAGGTGCCGAGGATGGTACCGCCCTGCTTGCTGATGCCCTTGACGTCCTCGCGGTTGACCTCGACGATGTCTGCCTCGATGACGCCCCGCCATCCGTTGCGGAATCCGACGAAGTCGATGCCGTGCAACTTGATGCCAGTGAGAACGGCCCCGCGGATGACCGCGTTCAGACCGGGCGCATCGCCACCACTCGTTAGGATTCCGATTCTCATACGTTTATCTTGCCCGAGTTGACCACGTGCACATCACACGCGGCATCCGCGGCATGGTCGTCACAGACGACCAGCTGCTCATGACACGACGGATCGCCGCAATTTTCCATGCGCGAAGTTGGTGCCGCGCAGACATAGCACCGACCGAGCACCGCGGGGTCGTCGCTGAAAGCAATCGACTTGCGTTCGTCGAACACATACAGCGATCCCTCCCAGAGGCCGGAGTCGCCGAACGTCTCGCCGTAGCGGGCGATCCCACCCTCCAACTGGTAAACCTCGCGGAACCCGCGATTGATCAGAAGGCTCGACAACACCTCGCACCGGATGCCGCCCGTGCAGTAAGTCACCACCGGCTCGTTCTTGAGTCCGTCATACGCCCCGCTGTCGATGTCTCGGATGAAGTCGCGGGTGTGTTCGACGTCGGGAACCACCGCACCGCGAAATCGGCCGAGTGCGGCCTCGAACGAATTGCGGCCATCGAAGAACGTGACCTCCTTCTGCGCGACCAGCTCATGAAGTTGTGAGGGCGTGAGATGCTGACCGCCACCGACAACGCCCGAGTCATCGACCCGCAACTCGCCCGGAGCACCAAAGCTCACGAGCTCGTCGCGCACGCGCACGCTCAGGCGCGGGAAGTCATTGCCGGTTCCCTCGTTCCAGCCGAAGTCGATGGACTTGAACGCCGGGTACTCGCGGGTCTTGCGGACGTACCTCTTGATGGATTTGAGCTCCCCTCCCACGGTGCCGTTGATGCCGTCCTTCGAAATCAGGATTCGTCCCCGGACACCCAGGGACTCACACAGGTCGCGCTGCCACAGCCGGATGGCATCGGGATCCGCCACGGGAGTGAAACGGTAAAACAGCAGAATCTTGTGCACTGTTCTATTTAAGCGGGGGTGTGCAGGTCCGGCGTCATGCGCGCGGGCTAGGGTTTGGGCATGCGGGTGGTGGAGACGGTTTATCGGCCGCGGGGTCCGCTCGATTTGCGGCGCACTCTGTCACCGCTCGTTCGGGGCGCGACCGACCCGACCCACCGGTGGGAGGGCACCGCACTGTGGCGCACGGTCAACACGTCGGGCGGTGCCGCGACACTGCATCTCACGCAACGAGGCGACGAGGTGGTGGCGACGGCGTGGGGCGCGGGAGCGGAACTCGCGATCGCGGGCGTGCCCGAGCTGTGCGGTCGGGGCGACGACTGGAGCGAGCTCAACCTGACCCCTCATCCGTTTCTGGCGGAAGTCCTGCGTACTTCACCGGGGCTCCGGCTGGTCCGCACCAACTTCGTTCTCGAGGCGCTCGTCGCCGCGATCTTCGAGCAGAAGGTCACGAGCATCGAGGCCCGGCACGGATGGCGATGGATCGTCGCAAAGTACGGCAGCGAACCGCCCGGGCCGGCCCCGCAGGGAATGCGGGTGCTTCCGGATGCGGAAGTATGGCGGCGCATCCCATCCTGGGAGTGGCACCGGGCCGGGGTTGGTCCGCAGCGAGCGGAAACCATCCTTCGAGCAGCTGCCGCTGCTGCGGCGCTGGAGAGAACGCTCCAACTTGGGCGTGGTGGAGCCGAGGTAGATCGGCGCCTGCGATCCCTGCAGGGCATCGGTATTTGGACCGCCGCCGAGACCACTCAGCGCGCCCATGGCGACCCCGACTCACCCAGCGTCGGCGACTATCACCTGCCGGCGCTGGTCGGTCTCGCGCTGATCGGAACCCCGGTCGACGACGACGGGATGCTCGAACTCCTGGCCCCATACGCCGGTCACCGGCATCGCGTCGTCAGACTCATCACCCTGTCGGGTGTGCGCAAGCCGAGGTACGGGCCGCACATCAAGCTGCGTGATTACCGAAAAATGTGACGGGAGTTAGCAGGCCTCATAGACGTACGCCTTGCTTACGGGCGTGAGGAGATTCACGTCGCGCAGAATCGTCATCATCGGGGTGGACTTCGATGTGCAGGCCTGCGCGAACGTGCCGCGGAGGTCATCCGTGTATTCGATGTCGATGACGCGTGCTCCGTATACCCGCGTGTATTGGGCGCACTCGTCGTACCGGTAGCACTCCTCCGCCACTGCGAAATCGAACTGGACGTCGTTTCGTCCGCGGCCACCGAGTTCTGGCGTGTTCTTCTGCCCGGCGGCGAGCCCGTCGGCGTGGGCACGATTCACGAACAGCCTGGCCATCGCGATGTCCTCGCCCAGAGTCAGCAGGTGGTGAGATCGCGAGTAGGAGTCGAGGTTGTCGAATTCGACCGCCTGGAAGCCCTTCGCCTCGCAGCGATCGACTGTCCCATCCTGCACCGCCGCGATCGCCGCCCGTTTTGCCGACGTCGACACGTCGAGGAGCATCTCGTCCGGCCATCCCGGGTCAAAGACCGGCTGCCGGTTGGCGCCCCGCAACACCAGCGTCGGGTGTTTTGTGAGCCAGAATTTGCGGTCCTGCGACTGTGTCTGAAACCCGTTAACGTAGCAAATGTTGTAGAGACCGGGCGCCGGCCGCGAGGTGCTGTCGCGGGTGACGATCTGAACCCCGGCGGGCGGCGGGTAGCTTCCGCCCAGTTGGTAGTCGACCTTGACATCGGTGGGCAGCGGCAGGATGCCATGGGCTCTGGGAGCTGCACACCCCACCAGAGCTGCCGCCAGTGCAAAGATAACCAGCGCGGCGCTGGTGGCACGCGATATCTGACGATGACTGGCCCGCACGCGATCACCCTAGCTGTAGACAACGCACAGCGACTGACGGGGGTCGATCCCGGTTCGACTACGGTCGGATGGTGAACATGCTGCTGCGCACCTTGCTCCTGATGGTGATGAGTCGCCGTCGATCCCGGCTCGACTTCCGCGATGTCGGCCGCATCGCGATGCGTGTTGTTCCCGGAGACCTCGATCTGCTGCGGCACGTCAACAATGGCGTCTACCTCTCAATCATGGATCTCGGGCGAATGGACCTGATGCTCCGCAGCGGGAAGTGGCAGGAGCTGGGTCGCCGCGGTTGGTATCCGGTCGCCGTCAACACCACGATGACGTATCGTCGCTCGCTCCGGCTATGGCAGCGCTACATCCTCGAGACGAAGCTCGCCGGTTTCGACGAGAAGGCCATGTACGTCGAGCAACGGTTCGTGCGCAACAACGAGGTCTACGTAGTGGGCATCATGCGCGGTCGGTTCCTGAAAAAGTCCGGGGGAACGGTGAGTGTCGCCGAACTCGGGGAGCTCGCCGGCGTCGACCCGGCCGAGTGGCAGGCGCCAGAGTGGATGCGCGACTGGGCGTCCAGCTCGGCGCTGCCTCCGTCCCGCGCGATCTACCCCAGCAACTGGAACTGAGTTCGTCACCGGCCCGGCCCGCCGCTGGATCATAAGCCGTAGATAAAGACGCCTTTCGGGTCGTATTTGCGGCGGATCGTGGCAAGACGCGCGAAATACTCCGCTGGCCAGATCGACTCGTAGGCACTTTTCGAGTCGAACGGCGAGGCGAAGTTGATGTTGTTCTGCGCATCGATCCAGGACGCGGCAGCTTGCCAGAAGGATGCGGCGGCGCGTGGCACGACCGTTTCGAACAGCTCAGGGTTCGGTGTTCCGACGAGCGTCAGCGTGGCCTTAGCATTTCGTCCGCTGACGGCCGAGCCCCCCGGCACATCCGTCTGGGTCGCCGCACCCAGGTGTCTTATTTCTACGGAGACGAACGGAATCTGCTTGTCCGCGCCGGCGAAGTTCAGCATCGTGCTGGCGAGATTCGCATCCAGCCCGTTGAGCGCTCGAGCGCGTACCCACCCCATCGCCGGATTCGGCGGATCCGCATGGATCGTGTCCAGTTGGCCGACCGGGAGCTCCGCGAGAGCGTCGATGTACACGGGTGCGGCGGATCGCAACGGCGCGGCGAGCTTCTCACCCGTCGCGGCGTCGCCCGGATAAGCGAAACGAAGAGCGAGCAGAGTTCGCCCTCGGATGGCCTCGGGAATGAACGGAAAATCGGGAACACGCATTATCGCGGCACTGGTGGAAACCCGGGGATCTGCCGTCGCCGTGTAATCAATCCACGCCCGCAACGCGGCGTCGATGTCGGGCGCATCAAAGGTTAGGGATCCACCGTAGATCGATGCCAGCGGTGCAAGCTCCACCGTCACCCGCGTCACGACCCCGAGGCCGCCCTTGCCACCGCGCAGTGCCCAGAACAGATCACTGTTCTCGTCGGCGCTCGCCAACTCGATTTCGCCCCCGCCGGTCACGACCTGGAATTCGCGTACCCAGTCGCTGCCGAAGCCGTGACTGCGTGCGAGCGGTCCGAGGCCGCCCCCCAGAAGAAAGCCCACTGCGCCAACCGTGCCGGATGATCCGGTGATCGGCGCCAGGCCGAGTGGCGCTGCCGCGGCGACAACGCTCGCCCACGCGAGTCCGGCGCCGATCGTCGCGAGACGAGTCCGGGTATCGATCTCGACCGAGTCGAGGCGCTTCGTGGTGATGAGCATCCCGTCGGTGATCGGAGTGTCAGCTCCGTGTCCGGTTGCCTGAACCCGAACCGGCAGATCGTTGGCGTGTGCGAAGGCAACTGCGGCTGCGGCGTCTTCGACGGAAGCCACTCCCACGACAACGTCCGGGGTGTGCGAGTAGTTGAGCAGCCACCCGGTGACCTCTTCCGAGAACCCTGGATCGGCGGGAGTGAGAACAGGACCGGAGACGGCGGCGCGAAGCGATGCGAAATCAAGCATCATTTGACGTTAGCCGAGCCCACCGACACTAAAGGGCGAGCTCGAGGAGGGCCATCGCGGCGTTGTGGCCACCAATGCCGCTGACGGCACCGCCGCGCTGCGCCCCCGATCCGCACAGCAGGATTCTCGGATGTTCTGTTGCTACACCCCAGCGCTCGGCCGGCGTTGCCAGCGGCGCGTCATCCTCGACGAACGGCCACGCCAGCGGACCGTGGAAGATGTTGCCGCCTGGCATCCCGAGCGCGCGCTCGATATCGAGGGTCGTCCGGGTCTCGATCGTCGGCTCACCGTTGGCGTCTCGAAGCAGGAGACCCTCGACCGGCTCCGCGAGCACGGAGTTCAGCGACGCGAGCACGGCCGACTGCAGCTCGCTGCGACGCGACTCATTGTTCGCGTCGTCGACCAGCCGGCTGGGGGCGTGCAGTCCGAACACCGTCAGGGTCTGCGCACCGGTTTCCCGCAGCTCGGGCGAGAGGATGGTCGGATCGCTCAGCGAGTGGCAGTAGATCTCGCACGGGAGCGGATCGGGAACGCCGCCCGACGCCGCACTAGCGTAGGAAGCGTCGAGCTGCGACCACAACTCATTGATATGAAAGGTGCCACCGAACGCGGCCACCGGGTCCACGAGCGAGTCGCGCAGCCTCGGCAGCCTTTCAAGCAACAGGTTGACCTTTACCTGGGCGCCTTCCGGCTTCATCGCGCGGGTCTCGCCGAGCAGGCCGTCGAGCACGTAGGGCGCGACATTCGCGAGCACGAAAGCGCCGGCGACCATATGCTCACGATCGTTTCTTCGGTAGGTGACCTCCCCGTCCGGCGATACCGCGGTGACCTCGGCGCCGGTGACGAAGTCTGCCCCGGCATTTCGCGCGGCATCCAGCAGTTCCGCGGAGACGGCACCCATTCCGCCGACCGGCACATCCCAGTTTCCGGTTTCATTTCCGATGACGTGGTACAGGAAGCACCGGTTACCGGCGAGCGACGGATCGACGTTGGGCGCGAACGTTCCGATCAGGGCATCCGTGAGAACCACTCCGCGCACGAGGTCGTCGGCGAAGGCGCGCTCGATGGTCGCGCCGATCGGCTCCTCGATGAGGGATTGCCACAGGTGGTCGTCCGCGACGGCCGCTCGGGCCTCCGATCGGGTTAGCAGTGGTTGCGTGACGGTCGGGAAGATTGCCCGGGCGAGCTTCGCGGTGCCGTCGTAGAAGGACGTCCAGGCATCCGCATCCGCTCCCAGTGCCACGGACGTGGCCTCGGCATCCTGCGCGTCGATCAGCACTCCCGCATCGGTGCCCGGGCGCGGTGTGTACGACGAATATCGCCGACGCTTGAGACGGATGTTCAGGCCGAGGTCCTTGATGACGCGCGTCGGCAGGAGAGACACGAGGTACGAATACCGCGACAGGCGAGCTTCGACGCCCTCGAAGGCCTGGGCGGAGACGGCTGCTCCGCCGACGTGATCAAGCCGCTCGAGCACGAGAACCGACTTGCCAGCCAGCGCCAGATATGCGGCCGCGGTGAGTCCGTTGTGACCGCCGCCGACGATCACGACGTCGTACGCGGCGGTCGCCTTCGACATGCTCTCATTGTAAAAGGCATAGTGTCGTGGGCATGTCGACTTTCGAAACGGGTGCGGCAATTTCCCCGTCGAAGCTCGCGGATGAAGCCATCGCGACCGTGCAGCGCTGGCTGAAAGAGTCGGCCGAGATCGCCCCGGACAAGAGCGCGGAACGGCTCGCCGGAGTGTTGCGAGATCCGGTCGGGCTGGACTTCACGCTGG
The DNA here is from genome assembly GCA_036266835.1 of Galbitalea sp. GTDB lineage: Bacteria > Actinomycetota > Actinomycetes > Actinomycetales > Microbacteriaceae > Galbitalea. The sequence continues at coordinate 24,824 of DATAXD010000054.1, forward strand.
GGTTTGTCGACCGCGTGGTGCGACCCGAGGATCAGAAAGTCGCCGCTCGCAACCTCGAGAGACTCAGCAGGTCTATCCCGCGATTCCTGCCATGGCACCTGCGCGTCGCGATCCTGATGGGCGGCGGATTCGCACCGCTTCTACCCTGGGTCATCGTTCCCATCGCTAGGTGGGTGTTGCGCAGGATGGTGTCTCATCTGGTCATCGACGCGACACCCGCCAAGCTCGACAAGTCGCTTCACCAACTGCGCAGGCAGCGCATCCGCCTCAACATCAACCTGCTCGGCGAAGCAGTGCTCGGCGACGAGGAAGCCGATCGCCGGCTCGCGGGAACTCGTGCATTGCTGGAGCGCGGCGATGTCGACTACGTCTCGGTCAAGGTGTCATCCGTCACCGCCCAGTTGTCGATGTGGGCATTCGAGGAGACGGTCGCGCGCGTGGTCGAGCGGCTGACGCCCCTCTACGAGTTGGCCGCATCCTTTCCCAGCCCGAAGTTCATCAACCTCGACATGGAAGAGTTTCGCGACCTTGAACTGACCGTCGCGGTCTTCACCAGGATTCTCGAGCAGCCGCAGCTGGCCAGGCTCGAAGCCGGGATCGTGCTCCAGGCCTACCTGCCGGACGCGCTGCGCGCCCTACAGGGACTAACTAACTGGGCAACCAGGCGTCGAAAGGCCGGTGGCGCAGGGATCAAGGTTCGAGTGGTCAAAGGTGCCAATTTGGCCATGGAGCACGTCGACGCGACACTCCACGGCTGGCCCCTCGCGACATACGCACACAAGGTCGAGACCGACACCAACTACAAACGGGTGCTGAACTGGGCGCTGACTCCTGAGCACACCGACGCGGTGCGAATCGGCGTCGCCGGCCACAACCTGTTCGACATCGCCTACGCGTGGCTGCTCGCCATCCAGCGCCACGTCGATACCCGCGTCGAGTTTGAGATGCTGCTCGGAATGGCGACGGGTCAGGCCGAGGTCGTCAAGCGGGATGTCGGCGGACTGCTGCTGTACACGCCGGTCGTACACCCCGCCGACTTCGATTCGGCCATCAGTTACCTCGTTCGACGCCTCGAGGAAAACGCGAGTACCGACAACTTCATGAGCGCACTGTTCGAGTTGTCTAGTGACCCCGCGGTCTTTGCTCGCGAGTCCGGTCGGTTCATCGCGTCCCTGTCCGAAATGGATAGCCACGTGCCGCCGTCGCACCGGGTGCAGGATCGCCTGCATCCGACCTCGCTCCCCGGAGTCCTCACGGCATTTGAGAATGAACCGGACACCGATCCTTCGCGAGCCGCGAATCGGCAGTGGGCCAGCCGCATCCTCGAGCGCAGCGCGAAGTCCGAGCTCGGCCACGCGACCATCACCGCGGCGAACGTGAGCGATCCGGGACTCCTGAATACCCTCATCGAATCGACCGCAGCGGCCGGCGACCTTTGGGGCGCAATCCCCGCAACCGACCGGTCGCGCATCCTGCACGACGCGGGAGACGTGCTGTCGGCGTTTCGCGGGCGGCTCATCGAGGTGATGGCGAGCGAGACCGGCAAGACGATTGCCGAGGGCGACGTCGAGGTGAGCGAAGCCACCGACTTCGCCCACTACTACGCCGAGCGAGCGCTCGATCTCGATCGCGTCGTGGGGGCACGATTCGTTCCCGCACGTCTCGTCGTCGTCGCGCCACCGTGGAACTTCCCCGTGGCGATTCCGGCGGGATCCGTGCTCTCGGCGCTGGCCGCAGGTTCCGGGGTCATTCTGAAGCCCGCGCCACAAGCTCGGCGATCCGCGGCCGTTCTCGCCGAAGCGTTGTGGGAGGCCGGTATTCCGCGTGCGCTGCTGACGCTGGTCGACATTGAAGAGGGCGCGCTGGGTAAGCAGCTGATCTCGCATCCGCTGGTCGATCGGGTGATACTCACCGGCGCATGGGAGACCGCAAAGCTGTTTCGCACCTGGCGCAGCGACCTGCCGTTGCTGGCCGAAACGAGCGGGAAAAACGCCATCATCGTCACACCATCCGCGGATCTCGACCTCGCAGTTGCGGATGTCGTGCGCAGCGCGTTCGGGCACGCCGGGCAGAAGTGTTCGGCGGCGTCGCTTGTGATCCTGGTCGGGTCGGTGGCGACGTCGGAGCGGTTCCGGCGGCAGCTCATTGATTCCGTCACGACGCTCAAAGTCGGCTATCCCGCGGATCCCGCCACCCAGCTGGGTCCGCTGATCGAGCCAGCGCACGGCAAGCTGCTTGGCGCACTCACCGAACTCGACCCCGGCGAGGAATGGCTGGTCACGCCGCGCAAACTCGATAAGTCCGGGCGACTGTGGTCAGCCGGTGTACGCGACGGAGTCGTCGCCAACAGCGCATTCCACCGCACCGAGTACTTCGGCCCGGTGCTGGGCATCATGGGCGCGGCGACGCTCGACGAAGCAATTGAGCTGCAGAACGGTACGGCCTACGGGCTGACCGCGGGCATCCATTCTCTCGAACCCGACGAGGTCGCGCTCTGGATCGACCAGGTCGATGCCGGCAACCTCTACGTCAACCGCGGGATAACCGGTGCCATCGTTCGACGCCAGCCGTTCGGCGGCTGGAAGCGGTCAACGGTGGGCACTTCCGCCAAGGCGGGCGGGCCGAACTATGTAATGTCGATGGGCTCGTGGGAAGCGCTCGAGTCGGATCCCGGAGAGGACCTATCGCTCGAAGGAATCAGTGCCCCCGTCGCGCGGGTGATCGAGCGAGCGCAGGCTGGCCTCGAGTTCCTCGAGTTCGATCGGGTTCGTCTTGGGGCCGTTCGTGACGAGAGGGCGTGGCTGAGCGAATTCGGCGTCGCCCGCGACGTCAGTGGGCTGGGCGTGGAGCGAAACGTCCTCCGTTACCGACCGATGCCCGTGACGATTCGGCTCTCGGAGGGCGCGTCCATGGGTGATCTCGCAAGGCTGATCACCGCCGGCACGCGTGCTGGATCGGTCATCGCAGTCAGCACGGCGATTCCTCTGCCGCAGTCCCTGATCGATCTGTTCGGCGAGCCCGACTCGCCAACGCTGATGCAGTCTGTCGTCGTCGAGATGGACAAGAGGTGGCATGCGCGTCTCGTTGGAGGTGCGCTTCAGACGACGCGCATTCGGCTGATCGGCGGCGATGCTTCGGCGCTCGCCCACATCCTGAAAGGAGATCCGGACATCGCCATCTATGGCGGTCCGGTCACGACCGCGGGTCGCGTGGAGTTGCTGCCGTTCCTGCACGAGCAGGCGATCTCGATAACCGCACACCGTTTCGGCAATCCCGACCCCGCGATGGCTAATCTGCCGCTGTAGCCAGGACGGCCGCGTGAGTGAACCGTTTTGCCTCGAGGATGCCGGGAGTTGGTGCGGCTCTCGAGACAAAACGGTTCGGTCAGTTGACGGACTCTCGATTGGTTCGGCGGTTTAGCTGTCCAGCGCCGCGGTGACGTAGCCGAGGGCCTGAGTCTGGGGGATGCCCAGCTTGTGCATGCGGTCGGCGTACGCTCGCGCCGCCTCCTGAGCCTGCTTGTTGGCCGGGTCACCCTGAGGAGTGACGAACGAGCCGTTGCGTCCTCGCGTCTCGATGAAGCCATCGGCTTCGAGTTCGCGATAGGTCCGAGCGACGGTGTTTGGCGCGAGCCCCAGGTCTTCCGCGAGCTTGCGCACCGTTGGCAACCGGGTGCCTCCGGCGAGCTCGCCCGACTTGACCTGCCTGATCAGCTCGACCCGTAACTGTTCGAACGGCGGTGTTGCGGATGAGCTGTCGATGCTGATCATCGTCAGCTTCCCATCATGCTGGTGTACGCCCCCGCGACGTTGTCATCGACCTTGGTGGCGAGTGAGGGCCACAGACGACGCAGGAAGTATTGGCGATACCGCACTCGGGTGATGAGAGCCACCAGGCAGAGAACCAGGACGGCCCCTCCAATTGGCAGCAGGCCCCCGTATACATTGAATGCCGGCTGGGAGATGATCCGCTCGATGTGGCTCAACGGTCCGTTGACCCACACGGTGTCGTACCCAATGAGCGAATAGAGCGGGACCAGGGCGACCATCATGTTCAGGTTCGAGAGCGCATAGGAGCGCAGCGCATCGTCCCAGGCGAGCTCAAGCGTGGACCCGGCGAGCGCACCCTTGGTAACCAGGCGATGAGAGATCACCTCGTAGGCGACCAGCATGACAATGCCGATGGCTACAAGAACACCCGAAATGACCGAGAGGTAGGCGGGCGAGCTGGCCACGGTCAGCCAGACGTCGCCGGCGAAGGCGAGGACACCGAGGAGAACGCAGGCGCGCGCGAACCAGGACTGCAACGGCGCCACGTAGTCGCTGACGGTCACTGCCGACGATCGTGCCACCCGGACCACGCCCGTGTCGCGCTTGCGTTCGGCCAGCACGATCGCGATTGCAGAACCGACACCCGCGCCAACCAGATAGCACGCGAACAGACACCACCAGATGGAGAGCAACTGGAGTCCCGGAAACACCAGGAGCACGGCTACGGCGACGGCTTCGGTGATGATCGTGCCAACCAGGGCTCCGGTGTGTCGTGCCATGACTCCTGCGCGGATGACCGGCTCCATGCCGTCGGGAACGTCGAGCCCGAATCGACGGCTGAACCGCGCGACCGCGGACTTTTGCCAGGACCGACCGACCAGCCATGCAATTGCCATGATCAGGACCAGCCCGATGGCAATGAGGATTGTGAAGAGAACCATGATGCTGCCTTCCTTAGCTTGCGTTGTGTGGCCGACGGCGGCATCCGCGGAATTGAACCGCTTGTCGATCGTGAGCTACTTTGTATTGCTCACTGTAGCAATGTGTTGGTACAAACGCAAGCACAACCCGCCACCCTCCTTTTTCAGGAGTCGGCTCTCCTTTTTCAGGAGTCGGCCCCGGGCATCCAGCGATATCCACACAACTCAGGCGACAGAAAGCGACTTGCGCAACATCCGTCACACCGGCTCCTGAATTAGGAGAGCAGACTCCTGAATTGGGAGAGTGGGACGGGCTAGTCGTGCGTGCGGTGGATCAGACGCGACAGCACGATGGCGCTGCGGGTGTGATCGACGTTTGGCGCGATCCGTACCTTTTCCAGCGCGATCTCCAGCGAGGGGATGTCGCGGGATCGCATGTGCACGATGGCATCGGCCGATCCGGTGACCGTGCCGGCGTCGACCACTTCCGGCACTCCAGACAGGATGCGCTTGAGTTCCTCGGGCGCCACTGTTCCTCGGCAGAACAGTTCGACGTATGCCTCGGTTGCCATGCCATCGACCGCTGGATCGACCTGGATCGTGAAGCCGCGGATCACGCCGTCGGCCACGAGTCGGTCGACGCGCCGTTTTACCGCGGAGGCGGACAATCCGATGACTTCGCCGATGTCGCCGTAACCCGCCCGCGCGTTTTGGCGCAGCAGGTCGATGATGCCGTAATCGAGGCTATCCATTCGGACACTCTATGGCGAAAAAGTGTGTCTGCCCAAGTAAATACAGCGATTCCGTGCGCCGGACGCGGCCAACTTGATGAAACCGCGTGAAAAACTGGGCCTATGACGATGACCGAACCTTCCACAGTCGCGCCACGACGCCAGCCCACGAAACGCACGGTACTGATGTGCCGTCCCGAATACTTCACCGTCGAGTACCAGATCAATCCGTGGATGCACCCGGAGAACCCTACCGACACCGACCTTGCGGTGAAGCAGTGGGAAGTGCTGTACCAGACGTACCTCGATTTGGGATTTGAAGTGCACCTGATCGACCCAATCGACGGCCTGCCCGACATGGTCTACGCCGCCAACGGCGGATTCGTCCTCGACGGCATCGCCTACGGAGCGAGCTTCACCTATCCGGAGCGCCAGCCGGAGGGTCCCGCATACATGGACTGGTTCCGGGCAAACGGTTTCGACGTGCGCGTGCCGGAAAGCATCAATGAGGGCGAAGGCGACTTCTTGCTCGTCGGAGACCTGCTGCTGGCCGGCCGCGGATTCCGCAGCGACTCGGGCAGCCACGAGGAACTCGCGTCCATCTTCGGCCGCGAAGTGATCTCACTCAACTTGGTGAACCCCAGCTTCTACCACCTCGACACGGCCGTGGCCGTACTCGATCGAGGCAACGGCTCGTCGACGGGCTCAGCCGCGAGTCCCGTCAACATTGCCTATCTGCCGAGCGCCTTTGACGAGCCGAGCCTTGAGGTCCTCCGCAAGCTATACCCGGATGCCGTGATCGTCACCGAAGAGGATGCGGCCGTCCTCGGCCTCAACTCCTTCAGCGACGGATACAACGTCGTCATCTCATCCCGCGCCCAGGACTTCGAGCGGCAGCTGCGCGAACGCGGCTACAACCCGATGGGTGTCGACCTCTCCGAGCTTCTGCTCGGCGGCGGCGGCGTCAAGTGCTGCACCCTGGAGCTGCGGCGCTAACTTGCCTACCCCCATCCCCTGCGAGTCCGGGGTTGTGGTCGTTCCCACCCCCCACAACGACCACAACTCCGGACTCAGGGGATTTAGGTGAGGCTCAGGCGCGGGCCAGGATCGAGTTCAGGTCGGCGGATGCTGGCAGCTCGCCATAAAGGTGGCCCCGGTTCTCGCCGAGACGCGAGGCGATGAAGGCATCCGATACCGCAGCCGGCGCGGTGCGTATGAGCAGCGACGCCTGAAGGCTCAGGGCGAGTTCCGCGACGAGCCTGCGGGCAAGGCGTGCCGCGGCATCCTGCTCGGATGCAGCCGCTTCGATCACGAGGGCCCGGGTCCGCATCAGGTGGGTGTCGAATTCGCGCGAGGATCCGCTCGCCCGCGAAACCTCCGCGTCGAACGCCTCAAACGCCTCCGGTTCGCGGGCGAGCGCTCGCAGGACATCGAGCGCGATGACATTGCCGGAACCCTCCCAGATCGCCATGACCGGCTGCTCCCGGTATCGTCTCGCGAGCGGGAAGGCTTCGGTGTAGCCATTGCCGCCAAGGCACTCGAGCGCCTCGTACGCGTGCTCGGGACCGCGTTTGCAGATCCAGTACTTCGAGACCGCCGTCGCGAGTCGCCGAAAGGCGAGCTCCGTCGCATCCGCATCGGCATCGTGCGCGCGGGCCAGGCGCATCGCGGTCGCGGTCGCCGCCTCGGATTCCAGCGCCAGATCCGCGAGCACCGCAGTCATCGCGGGCTGGTCGACGAGGAGCCGACCGAAGGCCTGCCGGTGCCTGACGTGCCACGCGGCCTCGGCAACGCCCTGGCGCACACCGGCGGCCGTCCCCAGAACGCAGTCGAGTCGCGTGCGAGAGACCATCTCGATGATGGTTCGCACGCCACGCCCTTCGTCGCCGAGCAGGAATGCGACGGTGTCGTCGAACTCCACTTCGCTGGAGGCGTTGGAGCGGTTGCCGAGCTTGTCTTTCAGTCGTTGGATGCGGAACGTGTTGCGGTTGCCATCGTCGAGCACGCGCGGGAGCAGGAAGCAGCTGAGCCCTTCCGGCGCTTGCGCCAGCACCAGAAACCCGTCGGACATCGGGGCACTGCAGAACCACTTGTGACCGGTGAGCAGATACGCGCCGTCAGATTGCAGAACCGCGCGCGTCGTGTTCGCGCGAACATCCGAGCCGCCCTGCTTCTCGGTCATCGCCATACCGAAGAGAGCGGATGCCTTCGGCGGTTCGCCCGCGCCGCCAAGCGCACCGTCGTACTGACGGCTGAGCAGCCGCGGCATCCACTTGTCCGCCAGCGACGGTGACGCGGACACTGCGGCGGCCGCCGAATGGGTCATCGAGATCGGACAGGCGTGTCCTGGCTCGACCTGGGCGAACAGCATGAAGGTCGCCGCTCGAGCGACGTTGGCCCCGGGCTTCGGATCCGCCCACGCGCTCGTGTGTGCCCCAGCGGCGACCGCGGCCGAGATGATCCGCGTGTAGCTGTCGTCGTAAACGACCTCGTCGATGCGATGTCCGTAAGAATCATGGGTTCGCAATACCGGTTCAACACGGTTGGCGCGCTCGGCGTCCTTTTGGAATTCCTCGCTGCCAACCTGTCGCCCGATTACCCCGAGCTGGTCGAGCGCCCATCCGGCGTCGTACGTCGCGACCGCTTCGACGAGGGGCAGGTTGAGAGCGAACTCGTCCACTGCACCCCGCGGTGGCACCTGGTTGAAGACCTCGTGTGTCGTCGGCATTGACCCTCCACGATCAGACTAGAACGACGCTCCGATCAATATGCTCTAGGCATGACGCTCCCGGTTCCGCGATTCCGCATCCGGACCAGGATGGCGGCGCGCGACACGGAGGAGCCGCACCGCACTTCAAGCCCTCTTGAACTGCTGTTCGACCTCACCTTCGTGGTCGCGGTTGCCCAGGTTGCCGATGAACTCGCGAAGAAGATCGACGCCGGCTTTGCGCTTCAGGGCATCGTCCCGTTCGTGATGGTCTTCTTCGCCATCTGGTGGGCCTGGCTGAACTTCACCTGGTTCGCCTCGGCATACGACTCGGATGATGTGATCTACCGGCTGCTCACCCTCCTTCAGATGGGCGGAGTGCTGGTTCTGGCCGCAGCCGTGCCGGCAGCCTTTGAACACCAGAACTACCTGGTGATGACGCTCGGCTACGTCATCATGCGGATCGCCCTGGTCGCGCAGTGGGTGCGCGCTGCGATCGAGAATCCGGCTGGCCGCACGACAGCGGTGCGCTACGCGGTCGGAGTGACCGTGACGCAATTGCTCTGGCTCGGGCGGCTGCTTCTGCCGACCGATGCGCGGGACCAATGGTGGTCTGTCTATCTGGCGTTCGCCGTGCTGGTCGTGCTCGAGGGAATCGTGCCCTACTGGGCGGAGCGCACCGGCATGACGACCTGGCATCCGCACCACATCGCCGAGCGCTACGGGCTGTTCACGATCATCCTGCTGGGTGAGACGATTGCCGTTCTCGCAGCGGGCAACAGCGAGGTGATCACCGCGGGTGACCGGATCGGGCCGCTCATCGCCGTCGCGGTGTCGGCACTCGTGCTCATCTTCGGGTTGTGGTGGCTGTACTTTCTTCAGCCAGCGGGTGCAGGTCTCGAAGCGCACCGCGAAGGCTCGTTCGTCTGGGGCTACGGCCACTATTTCGTGTTCGCCGGTCTCGGCGCGCTCGGCGCGGGACTGCAGGTGGTCGTCACCTTCGCGGGCGGCCACTCATCGCTCGATCCCGCAGTCGTCGTTTGGGTGGTCGCGATTCCGGTCGCCATCTATCTGGTTTCGCTCGTGGTGACCCACCTGCGAATACTCCCGGGCATAATCGTCCACGTGTGGATAATCGCGCCAACTGTTCTCCTGATTCTGCTGCTGCCACTGCTCGTGCCGACCATCGGCGCAATCCCCGTCTTCGCCCTCATCACCGTGGTCGTTGCCGGCGCGGTCGCGGCGACGCTCGCCCTTGGTCGTCGCCGATTCGGAGTCGAAGCATGACTTCGACCGAAGAGCTGGATGCCTCGGATCCGCTCGCCCAATACACCGGCCGCTTCCTGCGTTCGAAGGACGTCGTCGCCTACCTTGACGGAAACTCGCTCGGCCGACCGCTGAAGGCATCTCGTGACCGACTCGCGTCCTTCGCCGAGACGCAGTGGGGTGAGCGTCTCATTCGAGGGTGGGACGAGCACTGGCTCGAACTGCCGGTCCGGATCGGCGATGAACTGGGGCGAGTCGCGATCGGAGCCCAACCCGGCCAGACGACAATCGGCGACTCCACGACAGTGCTGCTCTACAAGCTCATCAGGGCCGGAGCGGCCGCCCGCCCGGGTCGCAGCGAGCTCGTGATCGATCGCGACAACTTCCCCACCGATCGATACATCGTCGAGGGAATCGCGGGCGAGCTTGGCATGCGCGTCCACTGGATCGACGCCGACGATGCCGTGACGCCGGAGGCGGTCGCGGGGGCGGTGTCCGATGAGACCGCCGTGGTCGTTCTGAGCCACATCGCATATCGGTCGGGATACCTCACGGATGCCGCAGCCATCGCATCTGCGGCTCACGAGGCGGGTGCGCTCATCGTGCTCGACCTCTGCCACTCGGTGGGCGTTGCACCGGTGGAGCTGGATGCCTGGAACATCGACCTGGCGGTCGGCTGTACCTACAAATATCTCAACGGGGGGCCGGGCGCCCCGGCGTTTGCTTACGTGCGCGCCGACTTGCAGCCCGAGCTGCACCAGCCGATCCAGGGCTGGATCGGTAGCGCAACTCCGTTCGAGATGGGTCAGGGATACCAGGCCGCGGCTGGGATCCGCGGTTTCCTGAGCGGCACGCCCCCCATCGTCGGAATGTTGGCGATGCAGGACATGATCGCGCTCATTGATGAGGTTGGCCTGTCGGCGGTGCGAACGAAGTCGACTGCGCTGACGACCTTCGCCATCGAGCTTGCCGATGCGCTGGTTCCGGATGCGGTGCTCGCGACGCCACGCGACCCGGGTCGTCGGGGAAGTCACATCACGATCGATCATCCGAGGTTCGCGGAACTCATGCCGCGGCTCTGGGCGCGCGGGGTGGTGCCCGACTTCAGGCGGCCATCCGGCATCCGGCTCGGACTATCGCCGCTGAGCACCACCTTCGCGGAGGTCGAAATCGGTGTTCGCGCGATAGCCGGGGAACTCGCTCGCTGACCGAGGTCGAGCCGCCGGTAGCACTCTTCACTAGCGTTAGAGGGGTGACCGTTCTGACACCCGAGCTGCTTGAGCGCATCCGTTCTCGCGCGGCCGACTACGATTCGCGAAACGCGTTCTTCGCCGAGGATCTCGCCGAACTCAAGGCTGCCGGCTATCTCGCCCCGCGGCCGCTGCTCGAAGCAGTCCGCGACCAGCGGATGCTCGCTGCCTACGCCCCGGCGACGGCGCTTGGCATCAACATGCACCTGGTCTGGACGGGGGTCGCGCGAGTGCTGTCCGAGCGCGGCGACCACTCCCTCGACTGGGTGCTGGCGGATGCGGCAGCCGGCGAACTGTTCGCGTTCGGCAACAGCGAACCCGGCAACGACCTCGTGCTGTTCGACTCCCTCACGAAGGCCGAGCCCGGCAAGGACGGCGCATACGCGTTCACCGGCACCAAGATCTTCACCTCGCTGTCACCCGCCTGGACGCGGCTCGGAATCTTCGGTCGTGACGACTCCGACCCCGCCGCGCCAAAACTCGTGCACGGGTTCATCACGCGAGAGACCGCCGGCTGGAAGTCGCTCGATGACTGGGACACTCTGGGCATGCGCGCCACGCAGAGCGACACGACCGTGCTCGACGGCGCAGTCGTGCCCGCCGAACGAATCGCCCGCATCCTGCCCACAGGGCCCAGCGCTGACCCGTTCATTTTCGGAATCTTCGCAAACTTCCTGTTGCTCATCGCATCCGTCTATGCGGGAATCGCCGATCGCGCGCTGGAGCTGGGTGTCGAAGCCGTGAATCGGAGGACATCGCTGAAGAACGGCGGTGCGCGGTACTCGCAAGATCCGGACATGCGCTGGCGCGTGGCGGATGCCGCCCTCGCCCTCGACGCACTGGCCCCGCAGATCGAGACGTTGGCTGCGGATGTCGACAGCCTGGTCGATCACGGAGCGTCCTGGTTCCGCAGGCTGACGGGCGTCAAGCACCGCGCAACCGAGACGGCGCGCTACGTCGTCGACCAGTCGGCACGCGTGGCCGGTGGTGGCGGCTACCGCACTTCCAGCGAGTTGGCCCGGCTGCAGCGCGATGTCCTCGCGGGCGTCTACCACCCGAGCGACACCGAATCCGTGCACAGCACCGTCGCGACAAACCTGCTCGGCCCGCTCGCATGACTCCTGACCGTCGTCCTACTGTCGTAACTCATGCGGATTTTCGGGGTGCGCGTACACTTCCGCATGATTCTGCGATCCAAATGAGAGCGTTACGAGGTTCCGCATGAGTTACGAAAGAGTGCCAGGCGCGGCACGTCCCATCCTCTTCATCGGCGACAGCATCACCGACAGCGGACGACTCGACGACCCGCCCTACTACCTCGGCGACGGCTACGTGCGGATGATCGCCCAGCGCCTGCCAGACGGGCGAGTCATCAACGTGGGCATCAGCGGCAATCGCGTCGTCGACCTTCGCGATCGCTGGAGCATCGATGTCGTCAGTCAGTTCCCGGATGTCCTCAGCGTGTACGTCGGCATCAACGACACCTGGCGACGCTACGACGAGAACAATGCCACGACGGCGGCGAACTTCGAGAGGGACTATCGCGCATGCCTGTCCGAACTCGGCGGCGCGGTGTTGCTCGTTCTCATGGAGCCGTTCGTGGTTCCGGTCTTCCCAGAACAGGAGCATTGGCACGAGGATCTCGATCCGAAGCGCGCGGTGGTGGCAAAACTGGCGGCGGAGTTCGAGGCGCGCTTCGTGCCGCTGCAATCGCTCATGTCTGCGGCCGCCGAAGAGCACGGCGCGGCCGCAATCGCCCAGGACGGCGTTCACCCGACCGAGCTCGGGCACCGCATCATCGCCGACGCCTGGCTTGAGGCGGCCGGACTCTAGCTGCGCCCCTCGGTCGTCAGGGCAGCACGATGTGGTCGGGCTGCTCACCCGCCGCGAGCCGTTCGAGCTGGTGCAGCACGAGTGGGTCGACGCGCGTGTTCATCGACCGCACCGCGCCGCCGAGATGCGGGCTGATGAGAGATCCCGGTAGCGACCAGAGCGGATGCCCGTCAGGCAGAGGTTCCGGATCCACAACATCCAGGGCCGCGCGCACGGCACCCGAACGCACGTGGTCGACGAGCGCATCCGTGTCCACTATTGGGCCGCGAGAAACATTGACGACGAGAGCGCCGGCGGGCAGCCGATCCAGGAACGCGGAGTCGACGAGCCCCTTCGTCTCGTCGCTCAGTGGCACGGCCAACACGACGATGTCGGCGTGGGGCAGCAGCTCGGGGAGTTCGGCGACCGAGTGGATGCCGTCGCGAGCAGTTCGCGCGACCCTCGTCAGTTCCACGCCGAACCCGGTGATGCGCTTCTCGAGTTCGCTGCCGATTCCGCCGACTCCGATGAGCAGCAGACGTGCCCCGATCAGGCCGGGATACATGTGGCGATCCCACTTGCCCTCGACCTGCGAGCGCCCGACGGCCGGCCATCCGCGCTGGCTCGCGAGGATCAGGGTCATCGCCATCTCGGCGGTTGGTCCTTCGTGCACGCCGACGGCGTTGCTGAACGTGACTCCGGCGGGAAGAAACTCACTTGCCCCGTCATACCCGAGCGACTGGCTCTGAACGTGCCGAACCGCGCCGTCCAGACTGGCCAACGGCGCGTAAGTCACCACGTACGGAAGCACCAGAAGATCGATCATCCGATCGAGTGGATGATCGCCCGGTCGCCACACGACGAGCTCAGTGCCGGGCGGGATCGAGGGTGCCAGGTGGTCGCGCATTGCGGCGTCGGGAACAGCGGCGAGGAGTGTCATCGCTTCCATTCTCCTCTTTTGGCAGTGGTGCAGCGTCCGCGCGTAGACTCGTGAGAGCGCTCCCACGGCGCTACGGAAACGGGAGCAGGAACGGGTGGAATCGACAATGAAGCGACACGCGGTAAAGGCCGGAACGACGGCGGACCCGGAACTCTGGGTCGGCGTGAACTTCTGGTCGCGCTCCGGCGGTCCGCGCATGTGGACGAACTACGACGCCGAAATCGTGCGCGAAGAGCTGCGTGTCATGCGCGACCACGGCATGACCGTCACTCGCTCCTTCCTTTACTGGCCGGATGCGATGCCGACGCCGGATGCCGTCGACGAATCGGTGATGGCGAACTTCGAGAACTTTCTCGACCTGCACGCCGAGCTCGGGATGACCACGATTCCCACCTTCATCGTCGGCCACATGTCCGGCGAGAACTGGGATCCCGCATGGCGCGATGGCCGCGACATCTTCGAGGACGTCTGGTTCGTCGCACGACAGGCCTTCTACATCCGCAGCGTCGTCGAGCGCGTCGGCCAGCACGCCGCTATCAAGGCGTGGCTGCTCACGAACGAGATCCCGATCTATGCGCACTGGCAGACCCGGGGGGTGGGAACCTCCGCCGCATCCGTCATCTCCTGGGCGCAACTGCTGATCGACGCGATCCGCGCCGGCGGCTCGGAGAAGCCGGTCTCGATCGGCGACGGCGCCTGGGGGATCGAGCTCTCGGGCAGCGACAACGGATTCCGTACTCGCGACATTGCGAAGCTCGTCGATTTTCTTGGGCCGCACGTGTACCGGATGGAGACCGACCAGATGCGACAGTTCCTCGGTGCGGCGTTCATCTGCGAGCTTCTCGACTTCGATGGCAGACCCGTAGTACTGGAGGAGTTCGGCCTGACCTCCGACTATGTCAGCGAAGAAAACGCGGCTCACTACTACCGCCAGTTTCTGCACAACAGCCTTCTGGCCGGAGCGACCGGCTGGCTGTGCTGGAACAATACCGACTACGACTCGATTCAGGCGCAGGCGCCGTATGTGCATCATCCGTTCGAGCTGCACTTCGGAATCACCACCAACGACGGCACCCCGAAGGCGCAGGCGCGCGAGATGAAGGACTTCGCCGACCTGCTCGAGCGGCTGGATGTCGTGCATACCTCGCGTCCGGATGCTGCGGTGGCGATCCTCGTCTCGTCATTTCTCGAAGCGCAGTATCCGTTCCGCGAGGAGCGAGATGCGACGATTGTCGTCGAGACCACGCGTCAGGCCTACGTCGCGTCGCGGGAGGCCGATCTGCCGGTGGTGCTGGCGCGCGAGGTAGACGGGTTGCCCGAAGATGCCCGGGTGATCATCCTGCCGTCGGCAAAGCAACTGCTGGCGACATCCTGGGCGCGACTGCGGGAGCTCGCGGAGGCGGGTGCTGTCGTCTACGCGTCGCACTACGTCGGCGAGCACTCGAACCAGCGCGGCTCATGGTGGCCGAACGTCGATGAGACGTTCGGTGTGCAGAAACAGTCTCGGTACGGGCTCGTCGAACCCGTCGTAGAGGATGTGCTTCGCGCTCGCTTCGTCGCGCCCTTCGGCAATATCGCGGCGGGAGAGACGCTGGAGTTCCGGGTGGGCGGTAACGAGAACTCACGGAGTTTCCTGCCCGTCGTCGCGACGGATGCCGAGGTCCTCGCCGTCGACGAGCGCGATCGCCCGGTTCTGCTGCGCCGAAGGGCGGGCAAGGGCCAGCTGGTACTCAGCACCTACCCGCTGGAATACTTCGCAGCCGTGAATCGCGAGGTCAACCCGGAGCCGACACACCGCATCTATGCTGCGCTGGCCGCAGAAGCTGGGGTCGTTCCGGATGTCCGCGTCGACGACCCCCGCGTACTCGTCAGCGAACTGGCTCACGACGATGGCACCAGGCTCATCTGGTTTGTTTCGGAGAGCAACGAGTCGCTGACTGTCACACCGATCCTCACCTCGGGTGCGCTCTACGACGGCGAGCAAGTCGCTTCGACCGTCACGCTCGCGCCTTTCGGTGTCGCCGTGCGAACTCTGCGTCTTCCGTGAGGGGCGGGCC
>DATAXD010000028.1:0-9147 GCA_036266835.1 Galbitalea sp.
GTGGGCAGCACCGGCGCCGACCTCAGCGAATACGACATCAAGCCGAGTCCATTTGGCGGGAATTCCTACCTCGATTGCACCGCGAGCTATCACGACCTCGACTGCGACCTTGCCGGACTATTCGGGTCCACCTTCGTGTACATCAACGACTACACGTGGAGCCAGCCGACGGAATCGAATGCGGTTGCCGAAGCGCACATGAAGCCGTTGCTGACAACCGCGCTGAACGCGGTCCAGGGCGCGACCGTGGCCGAACCCGCCTGGGCTGACCCGAACGCGACGACCGTGAACATCCCGGAGTCCGAGACCGCGGTCGGAACGAGCCTTACCGCCGCGCTGGGGTTCACCGTGTCCCCCTCGATCGATGGCGCAAGCGAACTGCCGGACCAGACCCAGCCCGGTTCACTCGTCGACTATCCCATCGACTTCCGCAGCTACGTCTTCGACTCGGCCAAGTTCGAGATCCAGGTCGATGTGCTTCCGAAGGGATCGTGGGCCTGGTCGCACATCGTCTCGCACACGAGCTCGCTGCCCGGCTACGCGCTCATTCCCGGAATCGGCGATGAGGCACTCGGGTACACGGCCGCCCTGACCAACAAGCCGCACGCCGGTGTCGTCGAAGCGGTCAAGGGAGACAATCTGATCTCCGTTGAAGTCGACACGACGACGGCCAGCGAGATTCCCAACCTGCTGACGGAGGCCAAGAAGGCGGCAACCGCGCTGCTCAGTCAGATCGGCTGACCCAGATCGGCTGAGCCGGCAGCCTGCGCGCGGCGCGCCTGGGGCTACGGACCCAGTACGCGATCCAGGTACGCGTTCGTGAACAGGCGGTCAGGATCCATGCGGTTGCGCAGCTTTTGGAAATCGCCGAACCGTGGATAGGACGGCGCGAGATCGGCGGCAGTCCTGAAGTTCATCTTGCCCCAGTGGGGCCGCCCGCCGCGCGCCTTCATGATGTCTTCGACCGCGGTGAAGTATTGGGTCGGATCTTCCTTGAAATAGCGGTGCACGGCGATGTATCCGGTTGCGCGACCGGTTGCCGTCGACATCCACAGGGCATCGGAGGCCGCAGCCCGAACCTCGATCGGGAATGAGATGGTCCAGCCCATCCGCTGGATGAGAGCATCGATCTCGCGCAGCGCATCCGGGACCTCGGCCAGCGGGATCGCGTACTCCATCTCGCGGAACCGCACCCGACGATCGGTCACGAACACGTTGTATGACCGGTCGGAGAAGTCGCGATTGCCCGTCAGCCTCGTGGACAGCCGGTTGACTGCGGGAGTCGTGCGGGGCAGGCGACGTTCGAGCGCGGTCGTCCCTGCGAAGAGTGTGTTGGACATCAGGGTGTCGTCGAACCACTTTTTCGCCGGCGAGAGCGGATGCGTCGCGGCATCCGCAGCGAGGCGGGTGTTCGTCTTCGTCAGAGCGGCCTTGGTGTGCGGGAACCAGTAGAACTCGAAGTGGTCGGCCTCATCGACGCGCTGCTCCCAGCTGTCGAGAACCTCCTCGAGTGGTTCGGGCCGCTCGACGGCGCTCAGCACGAAGCTCGGAACGCACTCCACCGTCACATCGACCAGGATGCCGAGTGCGCCGAGGCCGAGTGCGACGGCGGGGATCAGCTCGGAGTTCTCGGAAGCGCTGACCGTCAGCACGTTTGCGTCGCCGGTCACAATCGTGGCACCGGTGATGCGCGTGGCAAGACCGCCGAACTGCGCGCCCGTGCCGTGCGTTCCGGTCGAGGTCGCGCCGGTGATGGTCTGTGAGTCGATGTCGCCCATGTTCTGCAGGCCAAGACCGTGCGGATCGAGCAGCGGCGGCAGGTCACGCAGAACAGTGCCGGCACCGAGGGTCACGAAGGTGCCGTCAACAGCGCGGACTCCCGCGAGTCCAGACATATCGAGCTGGATGCCGGACGCGACGGCGATACCGGTAAAGCTGTGACTCGCGCCAACCGCTTTGATCCGCAGCCCGAGGTCACGAGCAGCGCGGACAGCGGCGACCACATCGTCCGTCGACTGCGGACGCCGCCGCTCGAGGGGCGTCACCGATTCGCTGCGACCCCAGTTCTGCCAGCGCGCGGTCACGGGCAACATCGCCTCACAGGAACACTCGACCCTCACCCCGATACGTCGCCACGGTTTCGACGACCCGACCATTCTCGACCATCGCGAACGCGTCGAGGTGCTCACTGAGCTCGCCCGCCTTCGTGTGCCGAAGCCAGACGCGATCGCCGATCTTCAGGCTCGCCGCCCCCGGTCCGGTGAGCGGCGTTTGAACCTCACCTGCCATCTCGCGCGGCACCATGTTCAGTCCCCGCGGCCAGGCCAGCTGCGGCACCCGGTCAGCCGATGGCGGACCGGACGCGATCCAGCCGCCGCCGAGCAGCGTCGCCATCCGCGGGGTCGGCTTGCGCACCACCGACAGCGCGAACGCCGCCGCTGGCGCGGGTGCAAAGTGCACGTACTGATCGAACAGGTGCGGGCCGAACAGCCCGCTGCCCGCCGCGACGTCGGTGACCGAGTCATCCGCTGCCGTGCTCTCGAGCGACCCGGTGCCGCCGCCGTTGACGAATTCCAAGTCGGCGACCTCGCGCACGGCGGCCACGGCCTTGCCACGCCGGTCGGCGAGTTCGGCGACCGACCGCCTCTGGATCCAGCGAACGGCAACGCCACGGAGAGCGGATGCGGGCTGGTTGGCCAGCCCGGCGATCTGCGCCTCGTAGGCCATCATGCCGACGAGGGCGAATCCCGGTCTCGCGACGATCGCCTCCGCGAGCGCGCGAGCATCCGCCGGCGTGTGGATGGGCGACCGGTAGACGCCGGTGTGGCCGAGAACCGGCGCATCCCAAGAGGCGTCGAGCTCGATGGCGACCCGGATCGGCTGTCGCTTCGACGGCGCGATGGCGGCGTCCACGAGATCGAGCTGGGCCACCGAGTCGACCATGATCGTCACGCGGGAATTGAGTTTCGCGTCGGTGCCTAGTGTGCGGATCGCTGTCGTGTCGGCCGTCGGGTAGCCGACCACGACATCCGGAATCGTTGTCGCGAGCCACAGCGCCTCGGGCAGGGTGTAGGCGAGCACGCCCGCGTATCCCGGAATCCTCAGAACCGCCTCGATGACGGAACGAACCCGCACCGACTTACTCGCGACGCGGATCGGTTTGCCGTTGGCGCGCGCCAGCATGTCGTGTGCGTTGCTCGCCAGCGCCTCGAGCGAGATCGCTCCGACGGGCGTTTCGAGCTCGGCGGTCGCGGCAGTCAGGCTCCCCCAGTACCTCGCTGGATCCGTCCAGAGCTTTGTTTCGGGTCGGACCAACTGCACTAGAAGTAACTCATAACTGTCGAAGGACTACTTGACGCTCTTGATCGGAATCATTGCGACGCCGCCCAGAACCGCCAGAACACCGGATGCGACGAACAGCCCGGCAAATCCGGCCTGCTCGCCCGTGTGGGTGATCGTCTCGGTCGTCGCCGCACCGGCGGTCGCCAGGGACGCGAACAGCAGGACGACGAGTGCACCGAGAAGCGGCCCGACCGCCTGCGGCACCGCCGTAGCGATGTTCATAATTCCGAGGTCCTTGCCGCGCGAGTGGGCATCCGGCAGTACCTGCGTCGCGAGCGCCTGGTCAACAGACATGTAGCAGCCGTAGCCGAGCCCCAGCAGGCCGGCAGCGAAGAAGGCGACGTTGAGGTCGGGAACGAAAGCGAGGATGAGCGCAGCGATCGCCTGCAGGTATGCGGCGATGTAGACGAAGACCTTGCGTCGTCCGATGCGGTCGCTGATTCGGCCGCAGATGAGGGCTGCCAACACGAAGAAGACCAGATAGATGGCGGTCAGCAGGAGCAGGTCGTTGTTTGCTGCGGTCTTACCCTGCTGGAGTCCGTACTGCAGGAAATAGAGCAGAAGCGTCGTCCCGAGCGCATTGCCGAGGTTGACAAGGATGCGGCCGAGCAGAGTCCAGCCGAAATCGGGATGCTTGACCGGGTTGATCCAGAAGCCCTCGATGAGCGTCAGGAACCCACCGCTCGGGCGCTGGTCTTTGCGGATGGTCTGGTCTGGCAACGTGCCGATGAATGGCACGGCCAGCACGATCAGCAGGATTGCGACGAGCGGGTATCCGAACGCCTGCTCGGCGGATGTGCTGACCCAGATCGTCGTCACGAGCAGGATGCCGAGGATCGTCCCGATCGCCTGCGGTGCCGAGATCCAGCCGGACACGAATCCGCGCTGGTTGACCGGAACCTGGTCGGACAGGGTTGCGGTGGTCGCGGCGGATGCGATGCAGAAGCCGATGATCGCGATCGACCAGAAGACGCCGACACCGACGATCGTGGCTTGGAGACTGAGGATCCACAGCGCCGCCGCGAAGATGACGACGCCGGCCAGAATCCACGGGCGGCGACGACCGAAACGTGAGGTCGTTCGGTCTGACAGCGCGCCGGTGAGCGGGAAGGTGATGAGCGCGCAGGCTCCCGCGATTCCGGAGATGATGCCGAAGGCGAGGACGTTATCCGTCCAGGAGTGGCCGTGTACGACATCCTCGACCTGCTGCGGGAGAAGGAGCTGGATGGGCGTCAGCTGCGCCATCCAGATTCCAAGCCAGGCGGTCGCGAAGAGTGCGATCCACGCGCCCCCTACTCGGCGAGTTGGCTCGGAGAACGGTGAACGGGTCACTGGCGTTGCTGTGGTCACTTCTGGCTCCCTGGGATGCGCTCGCGTGAAAGGTCGCTGCAGCATCGCGGCGACCTACCTGACGAGGCAAGGCTAGCCCCAGTGTAATAGTGAAACGGTTTCGTGTCTTGCAAATTTCCGCGTAAGTTACGAAGTCGTCGTGTGCCTGTGTTGATTCGGATGCGCGAATTGCTGCAACGTCAACCCGCCGCTTTGATGTCGGAGATGAGATCCGTCGTACCCGCCCAGCGCTTGCCATTGATGAAGACGGTTGGTGTGCCGAATTCTCCCGAGGCGGGGTCGGCGAGACTGGCGAGCGTGTCGGTACGTTGAGTCGTGGTCGTGACCCAGTCCTTGTACGACTCACTGTTCACACAGCCGGTCACGCTGGATGTCGTGGCGCTCGCACTCGCTATCAGCGCAAGAATTTGTGAGTTGCTCAGCCCGTTTGACCCCTCGGGCGGTTGATGGTCGTAGAACTGGGTCTGCACCGCGAGGAATTTGTTCGGCTCGAAGTTTGCGACACAGGCTGCGGCATTCGCGGCTCTCGTCGAATATCCGCTGGTCTGGTAGTGCGTGTCGAGAATGGCGATGGGGTGGATTTCGAGAGTCGCCTGCCCGGAGCCCACCAGTTTCTCGAGCTTCGATGAGTAGGCCGCCTCGAACTCCTTGCAGATCGGGCACGACCAGTCGATGAATGTCACCACGTGCGGCACGCCGGCCGCCCGCACGGTTCCCGAGGGCGACGGCGTCTTCGACGCGGCCATTGCTGCGGCCTCGAGCGGGACGGCCTTGCCCGAGGAACCCTCAAACACGATCCCGCCGGCGGCCATGTTCCGGGGCGAGTGCCCCGCGCTGACAGCCGGCGGATTGCGATTCGCGGTAGAGATCACGATCACGATGACGACAACGATGGCGAGGATGACGACACCGATGCCGCCCTGGACCAGGAAGCGAGTGCGCCGCTGGCGTTTCTTCTCCTGCTCGCGAGCCAGTCGCGCTGTTTCCCGCGCCTTGTCGCGCCGACCGCTCTTCGAGTCGTTGTTTTTGGAGTCGTTGGTTTTGGAGTCGTTGGTTTTGGAGACGTTGTTCTTCGAGTCGTTGCCGGATGTCGTCACACTGACCCCTTAGAGACGAGTGGCGACCCACCGCCGGGCCGCCGCGTACCATCCTAAGTTGACCCCGGCTCGAATCCCCATTTTTGCGGCGGAGGCGACGCTGTTCGGCGTTTGGCCCGGCCCCCTTATCCGACCTGGGTGCGATCGGGGAGCACGGATTTCGGGGCGCGACGCATGAGCAGCGCGACAACTGCGATGAGAACCGGCACGCCGAGCACGCTCGTGACCAGCGCGGGCCATGGTGGCGCAAACAGGATGCTGCCCGCGTAGGCGAGCGCTGCGGAGGGAATGAGCGCGAACGCGCCACCGATGAGCGAGCCAAAAACCGCAATGAGCAGTGCCTGCCAGAACGCGATCAGGCGCTGCGTTCGCGGCTTCGCGCCAACCGCGACGAGCGTGTACTCGTCGCGCCGTCCGTCGATGCGGGACAGGCTGAGCGCGATGACCGCGGATGCGAGAGTGCTGAGCGCCGCGATCGCGACGATGATCCAGGCAATCCCGCCCGCAGCCTGCGAGGGTCCCGTCTCAACCCAGAGGTTCGCCTGAGTTGGGCGACCTGCTCCGCTGTGTTGGTTGATGTAGCCGTCGAGCTCATCCTGTTGCTCCTGCGTGGGCGAAACCGCGCTGTCGACGAGGATGAATCTCGGCTGCACCTCGACTCCAATCCTGGCGGCGGTCTGCGGCGAGATCACGATGCCGAACGCTCCTGGATGCGCGGGCGCGTCGACGACCCCGGCAAGCGTCACGCTTCGGCTCGGTTTCCCATCGGGCCTTATGTTCGCGCCACTGTCCAGCTGCTTCTGCGTCCACCAGTCGATCGTGATCCTGCGGCCGGTCAGGTACTGAGGATAGAGCGAGACCGCACCGCCGGACGCCAGCGTCTGAAGCGCCTGCGCGGTGGGACGCTGGCCCAGCAGCGTCGGGAGTTCCGCTGGCGAACCGGCGATGAGTTTTGCACCGGATCCGTAGCTCGAAAGGAACTGCGGTTCGGCGCACTGTGGTGTCCCCTCGCTGAACACACACATCGCGTGCGAATTCAGCTGCGGCTCCGCGATCATCGGCGAATCCGGTTTGACCAGCTTCGGATCGATGGGCGTCGCATCCAACGCTGCGTTCACTGCGCGAGCATCCGACACGCCCAGCACGCGATCGACCTCGGCAACGTAGGCAGAGGCATCCACGGGTCGCGGGGCTTGCTGGCCGGCGATCTGATCCGTGTCCTGCTCGGTGTGAAACTGAATGAGAGCCGCGTGCAGCGGCGCGCTCCACGGGTACTGCGCCGCTTCGATGGCGTCGATCCCGCTGACCACGACCATAAGAAAGACACCGACGAACGCGGTGCTCATGACGACCGCGATCGCCGGTACCGAGCGGGCGCTGTTTCGCGCGAGGTCGCGAGAAGCGAGACGCGCTCCGGATCCGACGCCCGTCAGTCGGGCAGCGGTCATCCGCAGTACCGCCGGAAGCCCCAGGATCGCACCCAACTGCAAGACGAGCGATCCGACCACCAGCAGGGTCGGCCCGCTACCCTGCAGCCACGGCGACGGCGGATTCTGGGTGGTGGCAAGCAGACTGAGTGCGCCGCCGAGCACCACCACCCCGGCACCGACGACGATCATGACGATTCCCGCCGCGCTGCGCAGCCGACTCGGCTTCGGCGGGCGCCGGGCACCGCGCAGCGCCGCGACCACATCGAATCGGGATGCCGACCTCGCCGGGACCGCGGCGGAGATCCAGGCCGCGAGCACTGCCACGATGCCCAGGATTACGAGGGCGAGCGGATACGCGTCGAATCCGTAGTACTTGGTTGTGCTGCCGTCTCCCGTCAGGGACATGTAGCCCCACGCGGCGAGCAGTCCGAGTCCGATCCCGAGCACGGCGCCGGCGGCGCCCAGCACTAGCCCACCGCCCGCGACGGAGGTGCGGAGCACGCGTCGATCCGCGCCGACGCTCGCCAGGACCGCGAGCGCACGCTGTTGCTGACGCGCCCCGACCATGAACGCCGCGCCGGAGAGCAGCGCGATCTCGATCAGCATGAACGCACCGATGACCCCGAAGATCGCGATGTACGCCCATGCGCTGTTGGTGTCCGGCGCGCCTATCGATTCCGTCACCGCACGAGACTCGACAACGCCTCCGTGCCGGTTGAACGCGAGCACCTCGGACCACGTGACGGGTGGCCCGCGTAGGTAAAAGGTAGTTCCGTCGCCCGGCGTGATGTGAAGACCCGGGAACGCGGCGAATTGGCCGAACACCATGGCGGTTGACGTCGTCACCGTGAGATCGCGCATGGTGCCGACGACGGTGTACACGCGGCTTCCATCCGCCGCCCGGACCGTCCCACCAATCCGAGTGCCGAAACGCGCCAGCGCCGAAGGGGTGACCAACAGCTCGTTAGCCGAGATCGGCGCGCGACCATTGATCAGCTGAAACCGGCCCGCGAATCCGCGATCCCAGCTGCGGCCGGCCTCACCGTCGATGGCCGCTACCCCGTGCGCGGTGCGCAGGAACAACTGGTCCACCTGTAGCGGCACCACCCGCCAGCTTTCGGGTACCCAGGACCGGGGCGATGCCGCGGACGCTGACCCATATCCTTCCGTCTCCTGTCCCGAGGCCGTCTGTAGGACCCGACCGGTGTCGGCCGTCACGGCCGCCGCCATGCTTCCCAACTTCGCGTGCACCGTTTGCGCGACGGTTCCCGTCATGCTCATGACGACGGTGCCGGCTGCTGTCAGACCTAATACAGGCAGCGCCACCAGCAGGATGATGAGGATGCTGCGGCCGCGGGCGCGCAGTGCGTTTCGTGCGGCGAGCCGCAGACCCAGCCGAAGCGTCGAACGGCTGTGCCGCGACAGCGACGAGGCCGGGCGGCCGGTGGGCCGCCGGCCCGTGCGCTGCGGACCGCTCACGCGCGGCGTCCGACGAACTGGTCAACCCCGGATGCCTCGGCATTCCCCACGATGCGACCATCGCGCAGGAACACGACCCGATTCGCCCAGGCTGCGTGCCGAGCGTCGTGGGTGACGAGGATGCCGCCAGCGCCCGCATCCACCCGATTGCGGAGCATCCGCAGCACGAGTTCTCCGGTCCCCGAATCGAGCGCTCCCGTCGGTTCGTCCGCGAGGATCAGCGAGCGCCCGCCGACGACGGCACGCGCAATTGCGACGCGTTGCTGCTGCCCGCCCGAGAGGTCGTCCGGGTAATTGTTGGCCCGGTCGAGAAGGTCAACGACCGAGAGCGCATCGAGTGCGGCGCGCCTGGCCTTTCGCGCCTTCCAGCCATCCAGCTCGAGCGGAAGGCTGACATTTTCGACAGCAGTTAGTGCTGGGATCAGGTTGAAATCCTGGAACACGAAGCC
>DATAXD010000038.1:0-45538 GCA_036266835.1 Galbitalea sp.
CCCCTGCAACCCCAACTCCGGTGCCGAACGGTGCGCAATCTCCCCCGCAATCAACGCCCCTGCCCCACGAAGAGCAACCTGCGACACCGCAAACAGCCGGTTCGCCTCCAACAACTCCGCCTCGCTGAACCCCGTGTATGATCCAGCATCCGCCGGCAACTCCGCCAACACCGCAGCCGCAGCACGAAACCGCTCCAACGGTGCCGACAGAATCGAAGTCATACCCTCAAGTATCAACTATCGAACATATGTACACCACCAAAAACGGCGAACAGTGCACAACCCCCACACCCCAACAAGGGGGCAAACCACCCCAAACGTTCAAGCCTTGAACACAACACCCGACCACACCGGTCCGACACCCGGCAACGCCTTCGGTTCGCAGCTCAACGCCACGATCCGACTAGCCGCCAGGCACTACCGCCCGAAGGATGCCGCCGCCGGACAGTACATCGGATCGCCAGCAGCCAATCCGACCTTGTTGAGATGGCGAATAACGATTCCGTAGGCCTGCGTCAGGCCGGTCTCCGTGTAGAGGATGGAGTTGGCTTCGCAGTACTCGCGCGTGATCACCTGCGCGGCCTTCAGGTTGGGGCGAGCCATGTCGGGGAACAGGTGGTGTTCGATCTGGTAGTTGAGCCCACCCATGAAACTGTCCATCACTCGGTTGCCGCGGATGTTGCGCGCGGTGAGCACCTGTCGCCGGAGAAAGTCGAGCTTGGAGTCGTGGGCGAGGATCGGCATCCCGGTGTGGTTCACCGCGAACGACGCACCCATGTACACGCCGAACACGGCCAGCTGCACTCCGCAGAACGCGAACGCCATGCCCAGCGGCATCACCAAAAAAATGCCGGTGAAGTAGAGCGCGATGCGGGGCACGACCATCGACATTTCCAGCCAGCGCTTGTCGACCTTGTCGCGGCCGAAAACAGTACGGAACGCGTGGATATGCAGGTTCAGGCCCTCGAGAATGAGGATCGGGAAAAGCAGAAATCCCTGGCGGCGAGTAAACCACGCGTAGATTCCACGGGCTCTTGCGGCATCCGTCTCGACGAACGAGACGACGTCGCGCTTGATGTCCGGATCCTTGCCCAGCACGTTCGGATTCACATGGTGCCGGCTGTGCTTCTTCATCCACCAGGAGTAGCTGATGCCGACAAACAGGTTCGCGATGGTTCGCCCGGCGAGGTCGTTGACACGGCTCGACGTGAACACCTGGCGGTGCGAGGTCTCGTGCGCGAGAAACGAGAGCTGGGTGAAGATAACGCCCATGCCGGCCGCGATGAGCAGTTCGTACCAGGTGTGCTGAAGCAGGATGAAGCCGGTGATCTCGCCACCGATCGCGAGCATGATGATGCCGAAGACGATGAAGTAGAACCCGGTGCGGCGTCGCAGCAATCCGGCGTCCCGCACGGTGCGTACGAGCGCCGAGTACTCGGTCGTCGGGTTCGCCTGTGTGCCACCGGGTTTGGTTCGGATGATGCGGACGACCGACGGAAGTGTGACGCTCACTGTGGCCTCAATCCAGAATGTTCCCGGCCAATTGCTAGCTGGCAGTCGGACAAGTAACCGATTGTCTGGGGTCACGAGTTAGCTAACCGTACGGCAGAACTCTGTGCGGCGGATGTATTTCGCCCGAACTGGGGGGAACGTGGTCAGCCAGAGTCAGATTGCCGCCGCGTCCCACCAGTCGAGCACCCGCGAACCGAAGAACGTCAACCACGGCGAAGCCTCTCCCACGGGGACATCGACATCGAACCACGCCCGACCGGGATGACGTCGCTCCTGCACCCATTTGCCGTCGGGCTGCCGCGCCTCGCGCACAACCTCGACCGCCTCGGCGAGCCGGGCATCCGGCCGCGTGCCATCGTGCAGCGCCGCCGAGCGGAAGTAGTCGAGGGCATTCGGCAGGCTGTAGAACCAACGGAATGGATAGGCGAAGTGCGTCGCCCACGAATCGTGCCGCTCGCCCGTCGACAGCCGGTACATCAACCGCCGCTCGAGCAGGTACTCCTCGGCAGCATGTCGCGCCGCCGTGAGCTCGGGCGTGCCGCCGGTCGCAGCCTCGTAGTAGAGGAGCCCCTTCAACGAATTGAGCGTCGAGTTGAAGGATGACCGGATCGAGCCCTCTTCCCATTCGCAGTTCCAGCCGCCGTCGGCCATCCGGTGCTCCAGAAACCAGTTAGCCAGCTCCGCCACATCCGCGCCCAACCATGCGCCGTTGGCGATTGTGTATCCGTTGATGCAGCAGTCGACTTCGCCCTGCCAGTACGGCCCGTTGTTGTAGTCCCACCTGCTGTTCGCCGCTAGCTTCTCGGCCGTTCCCGCGAGTACGGATGCGTCGAGCCCCGACTCCCGCAGGCCATTGAGCGACCACGTCGTCGCCGTCCACGGCTGGCCGGCGCCCTTTGCCGCTTCGGGCCCGTGCCAATCGAAGTCCGCGGGAAAGTACGACCCGCCCGCCCGCTGCCCGTCGGCATCCTGCAGCGCAAGGAGTTTTGCACCGAAGCCCTCGGTCGCGACCCGCGCTCGCGTCGCCTGCCACTTCTCAGGAGCTGCGCCGGCCAGATCGCGCTCGACCTGCCAGCGAAGCGCTGGGTCGGAATCGAGCATCCAGTCAAGAACTGCGGTGTCGGTTTCCATATTCGGAAGCTAGCGGGCGCATCCGACAATCTTCAAGTCCGCGCACGGATTAGAGGCGACGAGCGCCGCGCGCATTCTGAACCAGCGATCCGTTGGGCGTCGCGCTCAGCCCGTCCCGCGCCTTGAGCAATACGACCCGTCGGGCGGCCGCGTCGACGAGAGCGGCGAACGCCTGGTCGGTACGGGCTTTAGTCACCACGGCCTCGACCATCTGCGCAGCGACCGCCGGATCCGCCGACACCAGCACGATGTCGACTCCGGCCTCGATCGCTAGGATCGCACGCTGCGCTGGTGACCATTGGTCTACGGCCTCTGAGGCCGACAGATCGTCGCTGATCACGACCCCGTTGAATCCGAGTTGCTTGCGCAGCAGAGCGGTGACGACCGCCGACGAGAACACGGCGGGTTTGCCGGGCGCAATGCGGCGATAGACCGCCGACGACACCATGATGCAGTCTGCGCCGCGCGCGATCTCGTCGCGGTAGATCGCGACGGCGTCACCATCAGCACTGGTCACCGTATCGGTGACGTTGCGCGCCGTATCGGTGTTCTGCGTCACGAAGCCGAGGCCCGGGAAATGTTTCATCACCGTGATCACGTTCGACGCATCCATGCCGTCGCGGAAAGCAGTCGCGTGCTCAACGATGGTCGGAAGAGAAAATCCGTACTCGCGCTTGAATGCACCGATCGGCGGATTGTGCACGGCCGATGCAGCGGACGGCAGCAGGTCGACCACGGGGGCGAGGTCCATGTTCACGCCAGCGCTCGTGAGCTCCGAACCCCAGGTCCGCGCATCCGACTCCAGGGCGTGCGCGGACAGCTGCCCCTGTGTGAGCCCGGTAGGCATTGCCGCGAAACCCGGGCCCTGCAACACCTGAACTTCGCCGCCCTCCTGGTCAGTTGCGACGAGCAGCTGTTCGCCACCGGTGGTGGTTGAACTCACAAGCGCGCGAAAGCGATCGACGACGGCGGCCGTCGCACCGACGCCGCCATGCGATCGGCCCGACAGGAAAATGCTGCCCACGTTGTGCTTCGTGATCGCATCGATCGTCACCTGCTCTGCACCGGATGCCGTCGTGCCCACCATAAAGAGTTGACCCACGCGTTGTTCGAGCGACAGGTGCGCGATCGGGTCGACGGGTTTAGGCAGCTTCGTTGGCGGCGCGGGTGACGTGCGAGCGTGCGGGGAACCACCGGATGCGCGGGTCGCCGGCGCGCATCCGCTCACCACCGTCGCAAGCAGGACGGCCGCGACGACAAACAGAGCGACACGGGGTGAAGCGATCACGGGCTAAGGGTGCGATTCGGCGTAGCCCTTCAACGCCGACATCGTTCGCACGTTCTCCTTGTCGAACGCCGCGGTGATCGCGACGCGCAGGGCCCGCAGGGCTGCTGGCATCCGAATATCCAGTACGAGCACCCGGGTCACGAGCGTGTGCGACTCTGTCGGTTCGATCGAATACTGGATGTGCGCGTCGACGGTGGCGCGCAGTTGACTCACCCGGATCGTGTGCTCAAAATCCAGCGAGTTGGGTGGCTCGAAGCGGGTAACCGTCCCCCACCAATCCTTTCCCGGTTCGGCAGGCTTGCCGTCGTGGTAGCGACTACCGAGTCTCACCGGATACGGTTCCACCTCGGTCGTCGTCGCGTAAGCGGATGACGGCGGCAGCCAGCGGGAGTAGTTGGGCAGATCGGCCAGCAACTCGAAGATCGTCGCCGGCGGCGCGGCGATCTCGGCGCGGTACAGGCGTTGCCAGTGCGAACTCGTCACCCTGTGGCTCCTCGTCTGCTAGTGACCGACGATGGTGACGAGCGTGCCGATTGGTGCCCAGTTGTAGATGGCGCCCAGTACCGCCACGGGAACGTGCACGCACCCGTGTGAACCCTTCGTCGCGTAGAGCGAACTTCCGTATGGGAATGTCTGCCAGGAGGCGTCGTGGAATCCGTATGGGCCGGTGAACGGCATCCAATAGGCGACGTGGTCGTGCCAGGATCCGTTGGCGTCGTGCCCCGACAACACCACATTGCGCGCCTTGCCGTAGACGCGCCAAGTTCCCGTGGGGGTCGCATCGTGAACGTTCGTGAGCTTCCATGCTCCGGTAGTAACCGCCGTGCTCGTAAACAGAGTGCCGCCAAAACACGCCCACAGATGCTGCACCGCGATGTTGACGTAGATATGGTGAACGCCCGATGGGTTGCTCGAGCACTCCGGCGATGTCGGCGAGGGCTTCGCGCGCGGGGACGCCGCGACCGTCTTGGTGTTGCCGACGGCGGTGGTGGGCGTCGGCGTGGGGGTCGCCGGAGCCAGCGTTACACGTGGGGCGGGAGTAGTCGATGCGGGCGAACCGCCGACGGCTCGCGCCGACTGGTTGGATGCGCTGCATCCGGCGAGCGCGGCGACGACGAGCCCGGCCCCGAAGAGTAACGCGCAGCTTCGCCGCGCGATACCGCCTCGAGGGACCGACATTTCAACCTCCCGGACAACACGGGCGGGACGGGCTCGGGCTGACCGCCTACAAGTGTACGTCGCACCGGCATCACCGCCACCGTGCCTCGGGAGAGAATGAGTGCATGGCCGCGAACAGGCAACCGCACGGCGCGCGTCTAGCTGTGTGCCTCGCGTCAGCGATCATGCTCATCCTCGCCCTTGCGGGGTGCTCCCTGATTTTTCCGTCCAACGCATCAGGGCTCGGACCGACAACGGGCGCTCCGAAGCGCGGCGAGTGCTGGGACGCCTCGAACGCGAACGCCGTCGTCTGGGTTGACTGGGAAGGCCACAAGGCGCGACCGTGCTCCACCAGCCACGACCTCTACACCTACGCCATCGGCATGATCTCCGGGATCACCTCCACGACCTGGGCGAGTTCGACAAATCCGAGTCAACCCAGCGACGCGGTGCAGACCAAAGCCGAGAATGCTTGCACACTCAAAACCTTGGTGCCAGGTCTCAAGTGGACCGAGCAACTACTCCGGGGATACTTTTTCCTTCCATCGAAATCCGCATGGGCGGATGGGGCGCGCTGGGTTCGCTGCGATGCGGGCGTGCTTGCGCACGGCACCACCCTCGCCCAGCAAGCGCTCGTCAAGCTGCCGGCGTCCATCTCGACGCTGGTGTCCGAAGGTTCATCCGATCCTCTGCGGTTCGACTACTGCATCGATTCCCAGGTGCCAGCGGAGGGAGCTGGCCCTCTTGCCAACGATGACTTCAACCTTGTTGCCGACTGTCGAGACGACCCGGAGTGGAGGCTTGCCGGCCGCGGTACCCTGCCCGAAGCGGTCGGCTCGCCGTTCCCGACTGCCGCCAACGGGAACGCTGACGCACAAAAGGTCTGCTCGACGTTCGCTGCCACGGCTGGCGACACCTGGTACGCCTATCTGCCTCCGGAGACGAGCGACGCAACCGTGGGAACAAACCGGGAAATTACCTGCTGGGTTGGCAAGCTAGAGACGAATGACAGCGGCGGCGCCGCCTAGCGCCTCGGGAAGGAAGCTGATGTCTACGTTCACCGATTCGGAGCTCGCGTACCTGTCCGGCCAGCCGCTCGGTCGGATCGCAACGGCCGCACCCGACGGCAACCTTCAGGTGAGTCCGGTGGGATTTCGCTACAACCCAGACCTCGACACCATCGATGTCACCGGGTACGGGATGGCGACGAGCCGCAAGTACCGCAACGTCGCCGACAACGGCCGCGTCGCCTTCGTAGTCGATGACCTGGAGACCGAGAAGCCGTGGCGTCCGCGGTGCCTCGAAATCCGGGGCAGTGCTGAGACGGTCGCGGACTCGCCGAACGGGCCGCTCATCCGCATCCATCCGAAGCGCATCATCAGCTTCGGGATCGACGAACCGTTCACCGGCGCCCACAGCGTCAAAACGAATTCACGCAACGTCAATTGACTCACCAAAACGCACCCCATCAAGGAGACCACTCATGACTTTCAATGGTTCCAGCGGCACACGCGGAGGTCGCCACCCGCAGTCGGGCGGGCTCTCGACGTGGTTCAACAACCGCGCCGTCAACCGGATTCGCCGCCGGGGCGGCTCGTTCATGGGGATGAAGCTGCTGGTGCTGAACACCGTGGGCAAGAAGTCGGGTGCGGCCCGCTCCAATCCGGTCGCGTGGTTCCCCGGTGACGACGGCAGCTGGCTTGTTGTGGCCTCCGCCGGAGGCAGCAGCCGGAATCCCGCCTGGTATTACAACCTCGCGGGCAACCCCGACCGTGTTTCGATCGACGTCGACCGCGGCAACGTCCCCGTTGTCGCTGAGCAACTCCAGGGCGCCGATCGCGATCGCGCCTGGCAGGCGATAACCACGGCCTCACCGCGATTCGCCGACTACGAGTCGAAGACCGACCGCCTCATCCCGATCATCAAGCTGTCCCGGCGCTGACGTGGTTGCGTCGGGACAACCCCGCGCACCACACTCGACGTAGATAAGGAACAGTCCATGACAACGACGTCTCGCCCCTCCGAGCCCGATCAGTCGGAGGTCGAAACGGCAGCGACGGCAACTGCCGGGGTGATCTCGGATGCTCGCCAGCCGATCCGCGGTGCTATGCGGCGCCTGCTGGTCATGTTCATCCCGGCCAACCTGGCTCTGTTCATGGTTTACGGAGCGGTTCCCGGTGTGCTCCTGCCGACCCAGGTCGCGGCACTCGATCCCGCGAACAAGGTGGCCAACCTCGCCATCGTGACGACGATCGGCGCCCTGGCCGCCATGATCGCGCAGCCCGTCGCCGGTGCGATCAGCGACCGCACCCGATCGCGATTCGGCAGGCGGGCGCAGTGGATCGTGGCCGGCGCGCTCATTGGTGGTCTCGGCCTCGTCGGTCTTGCGTTCGCGAACGGACTCGTGCAGATCACGATCGCCTGGGCCATCGCGCAGATCGCCTACAACTTCGCGCAGGGACCGCTGTCGGCCATCGTGCCCGACCGTGTGCCGAAATGGGCGCTCGGCACATTCGCCGCGATCGGCGGGATGGCCTCGATGCTCGGCGCCGTCGGCGGCCAGGTCGCGGGCGCCGCCTTCGCGAAGTCACTCGGCACCGGATACCTGTTCCTTGCCGGCCTTGGCGTCATCCTGCTCACGGTGTTCGTCGTATTCAACAGGGACACCTCATCGACGGATGCGGAGCGCATCCCGTTCAGGCTGGCCGACTTCCTGCGCACGTTCTGGGTCAATCCCCTCACGCATCCGGACTTCTTCTGGGCATTCGCCGGCCGCCTGCTGCTCTACACCGGTTTCTTCTCGGTCTTCGGTTACAACCTCTACCTCTTGCAGTCCTACATCGGCCTCGGCGACAAGGCAGTCGGATACGTTCCGTTGCTTGGCCTGCTGAGCCTCGCCGGAATGGTTCCCGCGATCGTCATCGGCGGACTTCTCAGCGACCGGCTCGGACGCCGCAAGATCTTCGTCTTTCTCTCGTCGGTGATCGTCGGGCTTGGACTGATCGTGCCGATCTTCGACCCGACCCTGCCCGGAATGATGATCGAGACGGTCATCTGCGGCATCGGTTTCGGCGCGTTCCAGTCGGTCGACCAGGCCGTCATGAACCAGGTGCTGCCGAACGTGTCGACGTTCGCCAAGGACCTCGGAGTCGTGAACATCGCGGCGACGCTGCCACAGGTGCTGGCCCCTGCCGTCGGCGGCGGCATCGTGATCCTGTTCGGTTACATCGGCATCTTCCCGGTGGCCATCGGTCTCTCCGTGCTCGGTGCGTTCGCGGTGTTGTTCATCAAGGCCGTGAAGTAGTCGTTTCGTCCCCAACCGATTCCAAAGCTCGAAAGGCATACTCAAAGGCATGTCCATTCCTGATTCACTGTCCGACCGCGCCTCGCTGGGCTCGGGTGCCGACTTCTGGAACACCAAGGCTGTGGGCGACATCCCCGCGATCATGGTCAGCGACGGACCGCACGGCCTCCGCAAACAGGCGGATGCCACCGACAACCTCGGCATCTCGGCGAGCGTTCCGGCAACCTGCTTCCCGCCGGCGGTCGGTCTCGGGCAGAGCTGGGATCCGGAGTTGGTGGAACGCGTCGGCAAGGCGCTCGGCGATGAGTGCCAGGCGGCAGACGTGCAGGTTCTGCTCGGGCCGGGAATCAACATCAAGCGCTCGCCACTCGGCGGCAGGAACTTCGAGTACTTCTCCGAGGACCCGCTGATCTCGGGCCTGCTCGCGTCGGCCTGGATCCGGGGCATCCAGTCTCGCGGTGTCGGCGCATCGCTCAAGCACTTCGCCCTCAACAATCAGGAGAACGACCGGATGCGCGCGAGCTCGGACGTTGACCCGCGGCCGCTGCGTGAAATCTACCTTCGCGGATTCCGTCGGGCTGTCACCGAGGCGAAACCGTGGACGGTCATGTGCTCGTACAACCGGATTAACGGAGTGCTCGCCTCCGAGAACAGCTTCCTGCTGACGCAGGTGCTGCGAAACGAGTGGGGCTACGACGGGGTTGTCGTCTCGGACTGGGGTGCCGTGCGTGATCGCGTTGCTGCGGTCGCGGCCGGCCTCGACCTGCAGATGCCGGCGGATGGCGGAGCTGGCGACGCTGCTGCCGTTGGCGCGGTCGAGGACGGCACGCTGGATGCCGAGGCCGTGACGCGGGCCGCAACTGCGGTTGCTGCGCTCGCCGAGCGCGGTCGCGCGGCTCACGTCGAGGGTTCGACCTTCGACGCCGACGCGCATCACGAGCTGGCCCGCGAGGCTGCTGGCCGGAGCATCGTGCTGCTTCGCAACGAGGGCGCGCTGCTTCCGCTCGCCGCCACCGGATCGATCGCGGTCATCGGCGAGTTCGCGCGAGCTCCGCGCTACCAGGGCGGAGGCAGCTCGCACGTCAATCCGACGCAGCTCGACATCCCGCTGGATGCCATCCGATCTGCCGCTTCCGGCGCAGCCCTATCGTTCGCGGCGGGCTTCACGATCGACGGTACGGATGCCGCCGCGGGACTCGTCGACGAGGCGGTTGCCGCCGCGAAGGCCGCAAACGTCGCCGTCGTGTTCCTCGGTTTGGATGCCAGCCAGGAGTCGGAAGGCTTCGACCGCACCGACATCGAACTGCCCAAGGAGCAGCTCGAGCTGCTGGCAGCGATCAGTGCGGTTCAGAAGAAGGTCGTCGTGGTGCTGTCGCACGGCGGAGTTCTGCGACTGGCGCCCGTCGTCGCATCCGCGCCCGCCATCCTGGATGGTGCGCTGCTCGGGCAGGCGGGCGGTTCCGCGATCGCGGATGTCCTGTTCGGCGCGGTCAACCCGTCGGGCAAGCTCACCGAGACCGCTCCCGTGCGGCTTGAGGACACGCCCGCGTTCCTCGATTTCCCTGGCGAGCACCAGCACGTGCGTTACGGCGAGGGCTTGTTTGTGGGCTATCGCTGGTACGACGCTCGGGGCATGGACGTAACGTTCCCGTTCGGTCACGGACTCTCGTACACGACGTTCACATATGGCAAGCTGTCGCCCGCGGTCGACGGCGACGACATCGTCGCGACCGTGAACGTGACGAACTCCGGCAAGGTGCGCGGACGCGAAATCGTGCAGGCGTATGTTGCCGTGCCCGGTTCGGCACAGGTGCGGGTGCCGCGCTCACTCGGCGGGTTCGCCAGCGTCGAGCTGGATGCCGGCGAGTCGCGAGACGTGCTCATCCGCATCGAGCGCAGCGAACTCGAGTACTGGGATGTCCGCGTTGATCGCTTCGTCGTCGAGCCCGGCCGGTATGAGGTCTCGGTCGGAGCATCCAGTCGCGATCTTCGCGCCACGGCGTCCATCGACGTCGCTGGTGAGGTACTGCGCATTCCTCTCACCCTCGAATCGACGATGGGCGAGGTCATGGCAAATCCCGTCGCGGCGCAGCTGGTCGCTGCAGCGATGCCCGCGACCCCGTTCTCGGACTCAAGCGGCGATGCCCTCGGCATGGACATCGCGCGGATGATGGAGAGCATCCCGATCGAGCGGCTCGTCGCCTTCTCGGGCGGCGCCGTCACGCGAGAGCAGCTCGGGATGCTGCTGGCCGCCGCAAACGCGAGCTGACCGCTGGTCGAGCGTTGCGGCGCAGCGAGAGAACCCGAAGCTGAGCTCTACTTGACGGCCGCGATCGTCGCCTTCGCGAGCGCCTCATAGCCTGGCTCGTTGCTCGCGCTGTTGTTGGCGCTGCCCACTTCAATCAGCCGACTGCCGAACTGCGCGGCGACGGCGACCGGGGAGACATAGGCCTTGTCGCCGATCCCACTCACCGATTTCGAGTTACTGGCGCCGCCGAGATCGAGAAGCAGGCTGTTCAGGTTCTCCGTGTTGGGCGCCTCGTAGACGGCAATCGACCAGTTGTAGCCGGACGTGCCGTAGTCGCACTCGTACACGCCCTTGATTGAGTCATCCTCCTTCGCGGAGGTGAAGGTGATGCCGGCTGCCGCCGATGCCGCCGCCACCGGCATTGCAGCGCAGACGTTCACCGCAGCGGTCTGGCTTCCCGACGTCGCGCCGGAATTGCCCGTGTTCGACGAGCCGTTCGAAGCGGTGCCGCCTGGACTGGTCGCTGCAGCGCATCCTGCGAGCGCGATTGTCGACAGCACAAATGTTGCAGTAAGTAGTGCGAAGGATTTCACGGTCTGCTCTCTTGTCGCGTTGAGGTCATGATCGCACTGTACAAAGCAGCTCGTAACGTCTGGGTAATGCCGCCGACATCTGGCCCGTCCGAGTGGAGCGCACGTCGTCCAGCGAAGTTACAAAGATCGGACGCTCTGCCTATTGGCGGGATCGCCGAAAAGGGCCACGATGGAGTCGTCCACGGTTGAACAGCGATCGCGGATGGCTCTGGTTTGCTCGCGGTGCGTCGCAAAACGATCACCCCTCGGACAAAGGAAAAAAATGATACTCACCCCCGCGTGCCCGATTCCACCCGTGATTGAAATATCGGCGGGGGCAGGATCGTGAATCCCGGGGACATCGCATGGGTATTGGTGTCGGCCGCGCTCGTACTTTTCATGGTGCCGGGGCTTGCACTCTTCTACGGCGGACTGGTGCGTTCGAAGAACGTCATCACGACAATCATCCAGTGCTTTGCGTCAATCGGCGTCATCAGCGTGCTGTGGGTTGCCGTCGGATACTCGCTGGTATTCGGGGCCGACCATGGTGGAGTCATCGGCGACTTCTCCAAAACGATGCTCAGCTCGGTCGGAGCCACGCCGAGCTCCTTCGCACCAGCGGTTCCCGCCCTGGCCTTCATGGCATTCCAAATGATGTTCGCGATCATCACGCCGGCGCTGATTCTGGGCGCGTTTGCGGAGCGCATGACGCTCCGAGGGTATGTGATGTTCACCGGCCTGTGGTCGCTTGTCGTCTACGTCCCGTTCGCCCACTGGGTGTGGGGCGGCGGGTTTCTCGGCTCGGAGGGACTCGGAGCGATCGACTTCGCCGGAGGCGCTGTCGTCCACGAAACAGCTGGAGCAGCGGCTCTTGCCGCCGCGCTGTATTTCGGGCGGCGCAAGAACCCGGTGACACGGCCGTACAACATCCCGATGGTCCTCCTCGGCGCGGGGATACTGTGGTTCGGCTGGTTCGGGTTCAACGGCGGTAGCGCGCTCGCCGCCAACAGCGTTGCCGCCGTCGCCGTCGTAAACACACAGCTGGGCGCTGCAACCGGACTGCTCGCGTGGATGATCGTCGAGTGGATCCGAGCGAGAAAACCATCCGGGATCGGGATCGCAGCCGGCTCGATCGCCGGACTTGCCGCAATCACGCCTGCAGCCGGGTACGTTCCTCCATGGGCAGCGCTCATCATCGGCGCAGCTGCCGGAGTCCTGTGCTACGGCGCGGTCGAACTTAAGACTCGGTTGCGACTCGACGATGTTCTGGACGTCGTCGGCGTGCACATGGTCGGCGGATTCATCGGCGTAGTGCTCACCGGGGTGTTCGCAAGCCTGGCAATCAACGCGGGGGGCGCAGCCGGAGGCTGGGAGCAAACCGGCAAGCAAGCCGTACTCGCGGTCGTCGGCATCGTGTACCCGTTCGTCGTAACCCTGCTCGTCTTGTGGGTCACCGACCGCGTCGTGGGATTGAAACTAACGGAACAGGAAGATGCTGACGGTCTCGATGTCTCCCAGCTCAGCTCGCCGTCGCCCGCGGGCAGTGAGGTAGTAGGAGATCCGGGCGCGTCTTGATGCTCTGCCGTTGAGCGTTCTTGTGTAGAGCACGATGCGTCCCTGTGCGCGGGAGAGGGGCCTCCGACGCGCGCCCTCGGTCGACTATCTGTCGCAGAAGGCGCATTTCGGCTTGGTCGTTTGGGCGATCTGCGGACCAGTCTCAGCGCACGGCATGATGTTCTGATGACTGAACGCTCGCCGACTTCATCCGAGGCACCCGACCCGACGGCAGCAGCGGCGGCCGCTGCGCGACGGGCGGTCATCCGGCAAGGACTGTCGGTGGGAATCGCGACGGGGCTCTACGGAGTGAGCTTCGGTGCGCTGAGTGTCGCGAACGGTCTTAGCGTGCTGCAGACCTGTGTCCTGTCGCTGCTGCTATTCAGTGGCGGATCGCAGTTTGCGCTGATCGGAATTCTTGGCGGCGGGGGAACTGCAGGCGCCGCAATCTCTGCCGCTTCATTGCTGGCCATCCGCAATGCGGTGTACGGCCTGCAGCTCGTTCCGACCATGATGCCGAAAGGATGGCGTCGCTTCGTCGTCGCACAGCTCACCATCGACGAGTCGACCGCTGTCGCCGTATCGCAGACGACCTCGCCACTGCGTCGTCTCGGATTCTGGGTGACCGGGATCGCGGTCTACATCGGGTGGAACCTCACGACACTGGCTGGCGCACTCGCCGGAAACGCACTTGGCGATCCCAAACACTACGGACTGGATGCGGCCGCTTCGGCTGCATTCATCGCGTTGCTGTGGCCGCGGTTGAAGTCGCGCGAGCCGATCGCGATTGCGATCGTCGGGGCGGTCGTGACGACCATCCTGGTTCCCGTGATTCCGCAAGGGCTGCCGGTTCTCGTCGCCGCAGCCGCTGGTGCAGTGGTCGCGTGGTTCTGGCCGAAACGCTGGATGCGCCCGAGCGAGGAGAGCGGACTGTGATCACCTGGCTCTCCGTCATCGCGGCGTCCCTGATCGCGTTTGCCTTCAAGTTCGCCGGCTACACGGCGCCACCGAAATGGCTCGAGCATCCCCGGATTTTCCGGGTCAGCAACATGCTGCCCGCCGCCCTGCTGGCTTCGCTCGTCGTGCTGGAGGGTTTCTCGAGCGGCACCCATCTGGTTCTGGATGCTCGTGCTGCCGGGCTGCTTGTGGCGATCGGCGCACTCCTGCTGCGCGCGCCATTCATCGTCGTGGTGATCGTGGCGGCAGTCACTGCGGCGGTGCTGCGGCAGTTCCTGGGGTGGAGGTGACCGACCGCTCTGCGTCCTCCGGATCAGCGCTCTGGATAGCGGGCGGAATGCCATGCGCAATGAGGTCCTCGAACGACCAGGATCAAACGCCCAGGGCATTCACAATTGGGACGAGGATGAACACCGCCCAGCTATCGCCGGCACTGCGATCCGGCCCGACCATCAGGATCGCCCCAATCGTGACCCACTTCGCTTGCATTGCCCGGTCCCCCGAAGTCGTTCGGCGCACTGCAGTCGCGAAGCGGGTAATCCACGAGGACGCCCGACTTCGTTAGCCATCAACCAACTTTTCGAACCAGGCTTGGTGGTTGTGTCTCGATAGCTCCGAGTCATTCTGGGCGTACGGAACGTTGATGGGATCCAGAAACGCCACTTTTAGCCTGTCTGTCATGGCGGCTACGAACCGTTTATCAGGTTGTTTGGGAGCAATCGACGAGTAGTAGCACGCGGCGTTATAGGCAACGCTTGGCGAGTCAAGGTCAAGTGCCGTGTCAAGCCATCCGGCAGCTCTTAGCTGCGGTTTGGCCCACTTTGGTAGGAAGAGGCTGCCATCGCTGGTCGAAGGCCTTTTCTCGTCGAGCTTTTCATGAGCGTGAGGATCAACCTTTTTGCCACCTTGTGGATGCTTTTGGGATCCAGGTTCGTCGGCAGATTTCGAATCGGCTTTGCGATCGTTGATGGGATCGCCGGGCGTCTTGTCGCCGACTTGGCGATTCGACTCCACCACTGTCGCGTACATCAGAACCGCGCTTGGCTGCATAACTCTGCTCAGCTGTGTCGACAACTTTCGGTCCTTGTTGAGAACCTGCAGCATTCGATCCGCCGCGACGGTCGGCGTTCCCGCAAGCCGGCCACGCAAGTTGCCCGGGTGCTCGTTCAACTGGACGGTGAGGTAGTAGTTGAGAAGCCGCCGATAGAGAGGCCCCCGCCCCCCGCGGACCGGCTTTCTTCGGTCCGGGTCGCCCACGAGTTCCTCAATAGTGCGCTCCGCCCAGACCGAAAACGTCTCGGCATCAAGGAGTCCCGACATCAGTTGCAGCTTCTTCAAAGCAACCTCCGCGAGAAGATTGCCAGGATCGAGCGTCATCGCTTCGAGCAGCATTTTCAATTGCGTCTCGCGGGCGCCTTCATATCGCGTCGTCGCGACGTATTGCAGCCCAACAGACTTCCAGTCCTTTGCCCCACACAGGCCATCAAACCCCGCGTAGCTGCGCGATAAAGTCACAACGATCGCCGCGGCCACAAACTCCAATAGATACGGGCTAAGAGGGTTTGCAGTTGACTGTGCAGCAGCTTTGCCCTGACCAGTCATGGGCAAAATCCAGTCAGCGAAAACGAGATAGGTCGAGTCCGGTTTCCCGTTCTTCGTCACGACGACTGACGTAGGCACGGTTGCCTCGGCCGGAACTGTAACGAGTACGCGCCACGGGGTGGTCGTGAGTAGCGAGTTCAAAATCCACTGAACGACGGCTATGAACGGGTTGGCCTGCGGAATGCTCAGCGCAGTTTTCTGCAGCGCAGTGACATCGGAGCCCGTCGGCACGTCGATTCCACGAGAAGGGCTGCCTCCCAGGTCGGCCACGAGCGCGATAACCCTGCCCGCCACCGTCGACTGTTTCGAGTCGTCGACCGTACCGTCGACGACATCGATCTGTACGCGCATCCGATTTGCGAGCACTATCGAAAAAAGCGCGGTCGATGCGAGAGCAGCGAGCAGCCAAACGCTGGCCGCAAGAAACCCAGTTGCAGCCAGCGACCAGATGAACCCTCCGCAGCAGACGGCCAATCCGACAAACGCGACAGCTCCAAACACGACGCGTGCAACACCGTGCCGAAAAGGCCAGGGCGTGCGCCAATTCTGGACATACACTCCCACGCGCGCGATAACCAAGAACACGACGAATGCAATCGAAGCGGTGAGCAGCGCCCCAGAGCTCGGTTTTGCCCAGTCGGTCACAAACTGATTCCACTCGGCCTGGAATGCGAGGGTGCCCGATCCCGTCGCTGCACCACGCTCTAACATTGCCGTGGCTTCGAGCGCGCTCGCTTGCTCAGTCTCACAGGCCCCGGGCGTGCCTGCCGCGGGTGACGGCAACGACTTGCGGTAGTCGGAGATTAGGGAAAGCGCGTCTTTCGGCTGGC
The DNA here is from genome assembly GCA_036266835.1 of Galbitalea sp. GTDB lineage: Bacteria > Actinomycetota > Actinomycetes > Actinomycetales > Microbacteriaceae > Galbitalea. Next base: position 16,157 of record DATAXD010000038.1, read on the forward strand.
CCTCATCGACGAGGTCCTGCGCTTGAGTGCAGACGACATTGGTCTCGCCTACCGCCCCTGCGCTGGGCGAGTATTGCGGTGCCGCAGTTGGTGTGCCGACGGAGACCAATGCGCTGCAACCCGCGAGCAGAAGCAGCAGGAAGGTTCCGACAGCTAACGCTGCAAAGGTTCGGAGCATGGCTGGTCGTCCAATCTCGGGGTGTGACGTCTCGACCGCGCGATCAACAAGTTCGAACGCAGGGCCACCCTCTGCGCGTTCAGAACCCAGAAGTCGTCCCTATCGAAGGTTCTATTCGAAGCTGCGCTTGCTACCCGACAGCGTGGCACCGCCCCGCGTGCAACACAAGCTTTTTTCACGTTGACTGCACGGCGACGCGGCTGAGCGCAGGCAGTCTCATGCCGGAATGCCACTAATGGCTTCGGCTGCGGGATCGGTGGACCTGAGGAGATTCGAACTCCCGAGTCCCGCATCGCCCTGGATCTCAGCCGCGCCGAATAAGCGCAGCCGAGGAGTGAACGGCCGCGAGGACTTCGGCAGGCTCGGTTCGCGTTGTGTAGTTCGGATGAACGTCGATCCACACCAGCCTGCCTTTCGAGTCGACGAGAGCAACGGTTGGCATCGGCACGGTCGTCGTCCCGTCGGCATTCACCTTCGCTAGATCCAGACCGTGTTCGAATTGTGCCTCGCGGGCAGCATCGGACGGCCGGGTCAGTATGCCCAGCGCGCCCGCGATCTGATTGCCGGGGTCGGAGAGGACCGGGAATTCGAGCTCGTGCTTTTCCTTCATGGTCATGGAACCGTCCGCGGTCTGCGGGCTGAGCGCGACCAGAACGACCCCCAACTCTGCCAACGGTCGCGCGAGCTGCTCCCGATAAGTTCGCAAGGCGATGTTGCAGTACGGGCACCACGCCCCTCGATAGAAGATGATCACTCCCGGTGCGCCGTTCAGTACCGACTTCAGGGTCGTGGGTTGTCCCTCCGCGTCGACCAGCTCGCCATCCGGAAACGGCAACCCAATCGCGAGCAGAGCGTCTGTCGGCGCCGTGAGCGCGAGGGCCCGCTGTTCCGCCGCGAACTTTTCGGACGCCGCCGTCGGGGTACGCCTGGACTGCATCTCGGCAACCTGATCGGCGATGGTGGGCGAAGGGTGGACCATGGTGCGCTCCTGAGTTCGGTGTTGTGGAACAGCTTCATTCTCGAAATCCTAAAATGTACTGTCAAGTACATTTTTGCTATCCTCGCACACATGATGAACACGCGGCCGGGGCGAACGCCCAGCCCACCAAAGACTCCGAAGGGCCAGGCGACCCGGGCCCGAATCGTCGATGCCGCAGCGGCGCTGGTGTTCGAGGATGGTGTCGCGCGCACCAGCCTTGACGATGTCGGGTCGGCGGCGCGGGTCGGCAAGTCGCAGATCTACCACTATTTCGCCGACAAGTCGTCTCTCATCGGCGAGGTCGTCACTCGGCAAACCGTCGCTGTGCTGGCCGGACAGGAGCCGTATCTTTCCCAGCTGGACAGCTGGGAGTCGTGGGCGGGCTGGCGCGATGGGATCATCCAGGATCAGCGCGAAAACCGCTGCGCTGGCGGCTGCCCGATCGGGTCGATCGCCAACGAAGTTGCGGATGACAACGAAGACACCCGCCTGATACTTGTCGACAGCTTCGATCGTTGGGAAGTGGCCTTCCGTCGCGGCATCGCGCGAATGCAGGCAGCCGGTCTTCTCCGCGAGGACGCCGACGCGCCATCGCTGGCATCCGCCATCCTCGCCGCGGTGCAGGGGGGCCTGCTGCTGTGTAAGACGCGGAAGAACACCGCCCCCCTCGAAGCCTCGCTGGATGCCGCCATCGGATACCTCAGGTCCTTCGAGCTGGCAGGGACAAGGAGTGCAACAAACTCCTGATTGTCGACAGCGAGCGGAACCCGGCGCACGGTGCCGCGCCGGTGCTGGTGAGAGTCACACTCCGCGACGATCGGCGACAACCACGGTCGTACCGAAGGTGTCGCATACCGCGTGCACCTGCGGGGACGGAGCGGACTCGGTCACCCACGTTCCGAATTCCTCGAGTCCGCCGATGAGTCCGAGATGACGCCCGCCGACCTTCGAGCTGTCGGCGACGAGCATCCTGCGGTCCGACGCCGCAATCATGGCTCGTTTGACCTCGGCCTCGGGAAGATTGATGTTGGTGACCCGACCTTCCTCATCGATACCGTTGCACCCCAGCACCGCGAGATCGACGTGCAGGCTGGCGAGGCTCTGGGCGGCCATCGGATTGACCAGCGAGTGCTGCAGCGCTCGAAGCGTGCCGCCCGTGACGACCACCGTGAACCGCGGGATCGCAGCCTCGAGGGCTAGCGCGATCGACAGGCCGTTGGTGACCACGACGAGGTCGACGAGGTCGATCCGCTCGACGAGCGCGTGCGCGACCGCGAGGGTCGTTGACCCGACATCCAGAAGGATGCTGCTGCCGCTCGACACCAGCGCCGCAGCCCGCCGACCGATCGCCTGCTTGGTTTCGGCGTCGCGCTGGGCCGTCGCCTCGACGGATGACTCCCGCGGCGGACCTGGGACCGGCATCGCGCCGCCGTGAACGCGACGGATGAGTCCGGCGTGTTGGAGCATCGCGAGGTCAGAGCGCACCGTGACTTCGCTCACGCCAAGGAGGAGGCTGGCGTCGGCGACGCGGACAAACCCGTCCTCGGCGACCAGCGCCACCATTCGCGCCTGGCGCACCTCGGCAGTCCCACCGTCCACTTTCGGAATCCTTCGTATCCGTAACCGTCTCTTTCGATATCGTAATCCCGTGGCCATCGGAATCGTCAAACGCAGTGCCCGGCTTGCCGACGGACGTGAACTCTTCTACTTCGACGACGCGGACACGACGCTCGGGCCCGATCGCGCAGTCGACACCCGAGTTCTCGATCCGCGCCCGACAACCGCCACAATGCGGCAGGACGTGCTGACGGGCGAGTGGATTTCTGTTGCCGCTGCTCGACAGAACCGCGCGTTTCTGCCGCCGGCCGAGCTCGACCCGCTCGCCCCGCAATCCCAGGGCAACCCATCGGAGATTCCCGCCCGCTACGACGTCGCCGTTTTCGAAAACCGCTCGCCGTCCTTCGGGCCCGGGCTCGCCGCGAACGATTTCGGGCTAGAGATCGCCGAAGATCCCCCGCTCGGTCTGGCCGATCTCGCCGAACTCGGTCTCGAGCGCACCAGGAGCGCCGCGGGGCGCTGCGAGGTCGTGTGCTTCAGCCCCGACACCTACGGATCCTTCGGAACTCAGAGCGTGAGTCGCGCGCGCACGGTGATCGAGGCGTGGGCGGATCGCACGACCGCACTCTCGGCTCTCCCCGGCGTGGAGCAGGTATTTCCATTCGAGAACCGCGGCGAAGCGGTGGGGGTGACGCTGCACCATCCGCACGGACAGATCTACGCATATCCGTATGTGACGCCGCGAACCGCCCGCACGCTCCACTCGGTCGACCAGTTCGGGCCGGACCTGTTCGAACGCATCCTGGAGAGCGAACGTAACGGCCCGCGAGTTGTTCTCGCCGGGGAGCACTGGACCGCGTACGTGCCCTTTGCGGCCCGATGGCCGCTCGAGGTACACCTGATGCCCCACCGACACATTCCGGACTTCGCGGCAACCGATGAGGCCGAGCGCGACGAACTCGCCATCGTCTACCGGCGCCTCCTGCGCGGAGTCGACGCGCTGTATGAGACGCCGACCCCGTACATCGCCGCCTGGCACCAGGCGCCGATCCGGACCGGACGCGACACCGTTCGGCTCGCACTCCACCTCACCTCACCGCGCCGCGCCAGTGACAAACTCAAGTATCTGGCCGGGTCCGAGTCGGCGATGGGTGCCTGGATCGGTGACGTGATCCCGGAGGTCGGAGCCGAGGAACTGAGGGAGGCGATGGAACGAGCATGAGCGACCTGAGAGACGAGACCGTCGCATCGTTTGTCCAATTGACCGGCCGAAATTCGGATGGCGTGTGGTCGGCGCCGGGCCGTGTGAACCTGATCGGTGAGCACACCGACTACAACGAAGGTTTTGTGCTGCCGTTTGCGATCGACCGACGCACCATCGTTGCCGCGGGTCTGCGTGAGGACGGCGTCATCCGGGTCGCGAGTACGTTCGGTGAGGGCATCGTCGAGCTGCGGCTCACCGATCTGCCGGCCGCGCAGCGAGATCACCAGCTCACCGGTTGGGCTGCTTACCCCCTCGGCGTCGCGTGGGCGCTTGGCACTTTCGGCGCCGACCTCGCGACTGCCTCGGGCGTCGACCTGGTAATCGACTCGACCGTTCCGGTCGGCGCCGGGCTCTCATCCTCAGCGGCAATCGAGTCGGCGGTGGCCGTGGCATTGAACGACCTGTGGCAATTGGACCTGCAGAAGCGCGACCTCGCCCTCGCCGCACAGCGCGCCGAGAACGACGCCGTCGGTGCGCCAACGGGAATCATGGACCAGAGCGCATCGTTGCTCGGACGACGAGACTCCGCCGTGTTTCTGGACTGTCGCAACCTCGAGTCGGAGCTTGTGGACCTGGGCTTCGCCGACGCGGGCCTGACCATCCTCGTGATCGACACCGGAGTGAGCCACTCGCATGCCACCGGCGAATACCGTGACCGGCGGCGGGCGTGCGAGTCCGCGGCCGCATCCCTAGGAATCCAGTCGCTGCGAGAGCTGGGGGTGGACGATCTCGCGGGCGCCCAGCGCGAACTCGATCCGGTCACGTTTCGTCGCGTGCGTCATGTGGTAACCGAGAACCAGCGGGTACTGGATGCCGTCGGAGCGCTGAAGAGCGGCCGGCCAGCCAACTTGGGCGAGCTGCTCGACGCGTCCCACCGATCATTGCGTGACGACTTCGAGGTCTCGACGCCCGAACTCGATCTCGCCGTGGAACTCGCTGTTGAGGCTGGCGCTCTCGGCGCACGGATGACCGGCGGCGGATTCGGCGGTTCGGCGATCGCACTCACCGCGATCGATGACGTGTCGCGGGTCCGGGTGGCCGTGGATGCCGGTTTTGCCGAACACGGTTATGGCTCGCCGGAAGCGTTCGTGGTGGCGGCGTCCGACGGTGCCACGCGCGAGAGCCTGGGTCGTGCGCGATGAGCTGGCTCATTACGGGAGGCGCAGGCTACATCGGTTCCCACGTCGTCCGCGCATTTCACGAACACGGGATCGACGTCGTCGTGGTCGACGATCTGTCCAGCGGGCATCGTGAGTTTGTCGGTCCCGACGTTCCCTTCGTGAAGGGCTCGATCCTCGATGGCGAACTCCTGCGAACAACCATGTCCGACCACCAGGTCACCGGCGTCATGCACATCGCGGGCTTCAAATACGCCGGAGTCTCGGTGAAGCGGCCCATCCACACCTACGAGCAGAACGTCGTCGGAACTGCGACCCTGCTCGCGGCCATGGAAGAGGCCGGAATCACGTCGATCGTCTTCTCGTCGAGCGCCTCCGTCTACGGGACTCCCTCCGTCGAAGTCGTCACCGAATCGACGCCTACGCAGCCCGAGTCGCCCTACGGCGAGACGAAACTCATCGGCGAGTGGCTGCTGAGAGACCAGGAGGCAGCGATCGGGCTTCGTCACACCTCGCTTCGCTACTTCAACGTGGTCGGATCGGGCTACCCCGATCTCTACGATTCGAGTCCCCACAATCTTCTGCCCCTGGTTTTCGAGGCGCTGCTCCGCGGCGAGGTTCCATGCATCAACGGCGACGACTACCCGACACCGGACGGCACCTGCGTGCGCGATTACATTCACGTCGCTGACCTCGCGCGGGCGCACGTGGTCGCCGCCGAACGCCTCATCGACCACGTCGCCCTCGAACCGGTCTACAACCTCGGAAGCGGCACCGGAAGCTCCGTGCGGGAGATCATGACGAGCATCGGAGACGCGACCGGATTCGACTTCACACCGGCGATCGGTCCGCGACGTCCCGGCGACCCGGCACGCATCGTGGCATCCGGACAGCTCGCCGCCCGCGACCTCGACTGGGCCATGCGGCACACGGTCGAGGAGATGGTCGAAAGCGCCTGGATGGCTGCCCGACGGCACGACGAGGTTGGGGACGGTGAGGGGACAGCCCGGTGAGTATTCCTGAGACAGACGCGCCAATCCGCATCGGGATCATCGGAACGGGATGGCGCTCCGGCGGGTTCGCCGGTGTGATGGCAAGTCGGCCGGACCTCTTCGCGGCCGTGGGAGTTCTCAGTCGAACGCACGGGTCGGCATCCCGGTTTGGCGAGCGATTCGGAATCCCCACGGTCGGAGATGTCGATGAGCTGCTGTCCCGCGGCGCACCGGACTTCGTGCTGTTGAGCGTTTCCGCTGATTCGGCGGCGGCGCTGCTCGTCGAACTTGCTCGACGCGGCATCCCGACCCTCGTGGAGACCCCGATCGCGGCGAGCATCGAGGAGATGATGAACCTCGCGCGTGAGCTGCCTGCGGGCGCTCCGATTCAGAGCGCCGAGCAGTACCGCTTCCAACCGCAACACGCCGCGCGGCTCGAAGTTGCCCGGCGCGGATTGCTCGGCGCGGTGTCCTCGACCCGCGTCTCCTCGGCGCACTTTTACCATGGCGTCAGCCTGATGCGCGCCGCACTGGGCATCGGCTTCGAGCGGGCGCGCATTGTCGCGAGCAGTTATCGCGATCGGACGACCGCATCGCTCGGTCGCGACGGATGGAGCGCCGACAGCCCGGTAAACACTACTGAGCGAGTGATCGCGAACATCGAGTTCCCGGATGCCGGTTCGCTGGGGCTCTACGATTTCACCGAGGAACAGTACTTCTCGCCCATCCGATCCCGTCACTTCTCGATTGCCGGCACCTCCGGTGACCTTGTGGACGACAGCGTGCACCTGCTTACCGGACCCGGCGAGCCGCTGCACCTCGCACTCCGGCGCGACACGACCGGCACGGACGGTGATCTCGAGGGCAGTTTCCTTCGACGCATCACCATGGGTGAGCGTGTCGTGTACACCAACCCGCTCGCGCCCGCGCGCCTGTCAGACGATGAGATCGCGATCGGTTCTGTGCTGATGGGTATGGCGGAGTTTGTGCGCGACGGGACTGCGCTCTACCCCTTCGCGGATGCGGCGGAGGACCAATACCTCTCACTCCTGATCCGCGAGGCGGTCGAGACGGGCGGTCCCGTCGAGACGAAAGACAGGCCCTGGGCGAGCGACGTCAGTGTGTTGGCGCGGAGCTGACCCGAGTCACTCGTCGGTGTCGAGAGCGCTGGATGCCGGAGGCGCAACTCCGTCGAGCCGTGCCCACAGCTCCTCCGGGATTCTCTCGTGGACATGCGCCAGCGTCTCGCCGTAGCGGTCGAGATCGGATGCTCCGACGATCGTGGAGTGGATGCGCGAGTCCCGGAGGCTGAACTGCAGGGCCGCAGCCGGCAGCGAGACGCCCACCTGCCCGCACAGCTCGCGCATGGCGTCGAGGGCGCCGCGTATTTCGGGACGGATCGGCCGGTATCCGTACGAGTCGGCGAATCGACGGTCTCCCGTGAGGACGCCCCCGCCGTACGGCGCGGCGTTGGTGATGCCCATCCCGAGTCTGCTTGCGGCGTCGAGAAGCCCATCGGCCGACCGATCCAGCAGTGTCCAACGATTATGGGTAACGAGTGCGTCGAAGCGACCCGTCTCGACGAAATCCCTGAGCATGCCGACCGGACCGCCCGAGATGCCTACGCGCTCGGCGAGACCTTCATCCTTCATTCGGAACAGTGCCTCGGCCGGACCGCCGGGCGCCATCGCGGCCTCGAAACCGATCACCTCGGGATCGTGCAGGTAGAGCACGGCAATTCGCTCCAGTCCCAGACGCTGGAGTGACTCGTTGAGCGAACGCCACATTTGTTCCCCGCTGAAATCGCCGTCGGTTATCCGGCGGTCAAGCTTGGTCTGCAGAAAGATGCCGGAAGGAACCCCGCCCGCACGACGGATGGCGTCACCGAGCAGTCCCTCGGACAGCGAACCCCCGTACAGGTTCGACGTGTCGATCGAGGTGATGCCCAGTTCGCCCTCGAAGAAGCGGTCCGCGAGGGCGGCGATCCGAAAATCCCGTTCGGCGGGCGTCTCTCCGGGACGCAGCGGTCCCCAGTTGGAGGTGCCGAGCGAGAGGTTCGACACCACCAGGCCCGTCGTCCCGAAGTCGACATCGCTGTGCAGTTCCACCGTGCTACTCGCTGGTTCTGTAGACGACGCGCGCTCGACCCGCGGGGATCGTGAAACCGTCCGTGGATTCCTCGCCGGTCAGCACTTCAACTCCGCCTCCCGTGGCCCAGAAATCGCCGTCCGAGTGATTGAGGTAGGTCGTGTAAGCCTCGCCGCCTCGCTCACGCACGACGATCTCGACGCCGGGTGTAGCCGGAGCCGATGGACGCACGCCGGACTCGTCGAGCGCGCCCTTCAGCACCGCGCCGAGTTGCAGCGCATCGAGGTCGGTCGAGACGTACCACGCGGTGCCATCGCCGAGCCGGTTTCGGGTGACAGCGGGCGACTTCGCTGCGGGTCCGTCGGCGTAACTGAGCACCGTCTCGGCGGTTGTCGTGGTGATCTCTTCCGCCCAGTACAACCCACGCGATCCGTCCGACAGACCGACGCTCTCCTGTTTGCGAAGCGGCAGGAATTCGTCAACCTGCAACCCGAGCACGTCGTGCAGACCGCCGGGAACGGGACCGGGAAGGATGTTGTCGCTCTCGCCGACAATGCCGGCGAAGTAGGCGGCGATCAACGTTCCGCCGTTCGTGACGAAGTCCCGAACCCGCCGGCTGGCGAGCTCCGTTGCGACGTACAGGTTCGGCGCAATCACCAGGTCGTAACCCTCGAGGTCGGACTCGGGATGCGCGAAGTCGACCGTGACACCCTCGTTCCAGAGCCAGCAGTAATAGGACTCGACCTGGCGGTGGAAGTCAAGATCGATCGACGGTCGCCACTCCAGTCCCAGCGCCCAGAGCGAGTTCCAGTCCCAGAGGATGGCGGCCCGCGCAACCACGCGCGTCCCCATCGCCGCGCGCAGGCGACCCAGATCCGACCCGAGTGCCTCAACTTCGCGGAAGATCCGCGAATCCGGGCCCGCGTGCGGGACCATCGCGGAGTGGAACTTCTCCGCCCCGGACCGCGACGCACGCCACTGGAAGAACAGGATGCCGTCGGCACCACGACCCCAGTGGGCGAAGCTGTTGCGGGCCAGCTCGTTGGGTCGCTTGGCGATGTTGCGCTCCTGCCAGTTCACCGCGGAAGTCGAGTGCTCCATGAGCAGCCACGGTCGATCCCCTGCGAGCGACCGGGTCATGTCCGCGGCCATCGAGAGCATGACGTGCGAATCGGTGCGCTGCGCCGCGAGGTAGTGGTCGTTCGAAACAATGTCCACCTCGGGCGCCCAGGTCCAGTAGTCCACTGACGGGCAACTCGTGGCCATGAAGTTGGTCGTGATCGGGATGCCTGGGGAATGACGACGGATGATGTCGCGCTCGCGCAGATAGCATCGCAGCAGTGCGACGTTAGTGAACCGCGCAAAGTCGAGGCGCTGCGAGGGGTTGACCACGCTCGCCGCTTGACGCGGCGCATCGATCTCGTCCCAGGTCTCGTAGTGCTGACCCCAGAACGCCGTCCCCCAGGCGGCATTAAGTTGCTCGATGCGGCCGTAGCGCTCGATCAACCACTCGCGGAATGCAACGACGGAGTACTCGTCATAGGACTGCGAGACGGGAGCCCCATACTCGTTGTGCACGTGCCAGAGCTTGACCGCCGGATGCCGTCCATAGCGTTGGGCAAGTGCGGTCACGATCCGCGTGGTTGCCGCCGCATACTCGGGAGAGCTGGGACTCGCCATCCCTCGGGAGCCGAAACCGAGTCGCACACCCTCACGGGTGACCGGTCGCGCTTCGGGATAGGACGACCAAAACCAGGCGGGCGGGGATGCCGTCGGTGTCGCGAGGTCCACCGAAATGCCGGCAGAGTGCAGTCGCTCGATGACCTCATCCAGCCAGCCGAAGTCGAATTCTCCCTCACGCGGTTCGAGGAGCGCCCACGAGAAAACCCCGATGGTCACGAGATTGACCTTTGCCTCGATCATGAGACGGATGTCTTCGTCCCAGACCTCGCGCGGCCACTGTTCGGGGTTGTAGTCGCCGCCGAAAGCGACAACGTCGACGCCGGGCAGCCAGGTCGCGGGCACGACCGCACTCGGCGACGTGCCTGCTTCGTGGGGCGAAGTGTCGATTCTGGTCATCCTTTGACCCCTCCCGTGGACAGTCCGGACTGCCAATAGCGCTGCAAATAGAGGAACGAGACGATGAGCGGGAGGATCGAGATGAACGACCCGGTGATCACCGTCGAGAAAAGCACTCTCGCCCCGCCTCCCGCGTTGCTTGACGCCGCCCATTGGGCGAGGCCGACGGTGACGGGGTAGAGCGTGGACTGGTTGAGCATGATGAGCGGCAGGAAGTAGTTGTTCCAGGTCGAGACGAGTGCCAGCAGCAAAACGGTCACCATCACGGGTGCGAGCAGCCGCACGGCGATCTGCCAGAAGATGCGGAACTCGCTCGCGCCATCCAGCCGCGCCGCCTCGACCAGACTCTCGTCAACGGCATCCTGCGCGTAGACCATGATGAGGTACAGCGCGAACGGGTTCACGACGGAGGGCAGGATGACCGCCCACGGCGTGTTCGTGATGTTGAGGTTCGCGAACAGGAAATAGGTCGGGAGCGCGAGCGCCGTGCCAGGGATCATGATCGCGCCGAGCACGACGCTGAAGATCGCGCGACGGCCGGCGAAACGATACTTCGCGAACGCATATCCCGCGAGGGTTGCCAGGATAACGGCTCCGACGGCACTGGCCACGGCATAGAACGCTGAGTTGAGCAGCCAAAGTCCGAACGAGCCGTTCTCGAACGAGAACACCGTGCCGAGATTTCCGAAGAAGGCGAATGTCTTGCCGACCCACAGCCCGAACGTGTTGAACAGGTCGGTGTCGTTCTTCGTCGAAGCCAGGACGAGCCACACGAAGGGCGCGATGAAGTAGATGCAGCAGGTCCAGAGCGCGACCGTGAGGATCGTGCTCTTGCGGTCCTTCCGCGGCCGACGCTGCGACTTCGCGATGCCTGCGGCGGTCATCCGCGGAGCGCCCTGCGCTGGGTCGTGACCTGCACGACGTAGGACACGATCATGATCGAGAATCCAAGGATGAAGGCGACCGCCGCCGCGTAGTTCGACTGCTGGTTGATAAAGGCGAGGTTGTACGCGTAGTACGTCGGCAGGTACGACGTGTTGATCACGACCGGGGATAGCGGGTTCAAAAGGCTCGGCTCGGTGAAGAGCTGGAAGGAGCCGATGATCGAGAAGACCACACAGAGCAGGATCGAGTTGCGCACCTGCGGGATCTTCACGCTCCACGCCAGCCGCCATTGACCGGCACCGTCGAGGGCTGCGGATTCGTAGAGCTCGACGGGGACCGCCCGCAGCGCCGAGTAGATGATGATCATGTTGTAGCCGACGTACTGCCAGGTTGAGATGTTCATCATCGAACCGAGGACGTTCTGCGCGGATAAGAGGTCGGGCGGATTGAGGCCGACGGCCCGGAAGATCTGGGCGATGAGACCGAAATCGTGCCCGTAAAAGTAGCCCCACATGAGCGTCGAGATGACACCCGGGATGGCGTAAGGAACGAAGAGCATGAGCCGCACGAAGCGGCTTCCGCGCACTCGGCCGCTGTCGAGCGCGAGCGCGAAGAACAGGGCAAGGGCCAGCATGATCGGCACCTGGATGACGAGGTAGAGAAGGACTCGTCCAACACCCGTCCACAGCTGCGAGTCACCGATGGCCTGCACATAGTTCGCAATGCCGACGAAGACCTGGCCACCGATGATCTGGCTTCTGAACAGACTCAGGTAGAGCGCGTAGCCGATCGGGACGAGCAGCATGGCCACGAACAGGATGAGGAACGGTGCAATGAACCAGTACGGAGCCGTCGTGCTGCGGTGTTTGCGTCGCCGCGTGGGTCCCGGGGCTTCTGTGACCCGGCGCTTTGCGATTGAGATCGCGGTCATGGTGGTCCTCTTCAGGTTCGATCTGTGAACAGCCAGGGACAGCGGGCTGGCTCGGAGGCGGCGCTTGCCGCGCCCGAGCCAGCCAGCTCGTGCTTCTTACTGCTTTACAGTGAAGCCCTGTTGCTGTCCGTAGGTAACCAGCACCTGTGCCCATGCCTGCAGCGCGGTGTAGATATCACCGCGGGCAGTAATGGCCTTTCCGACGGTGTCACCCCACTCGCTCTGCGCGTAGTTCCAGTACGGGATGAACTGGAAGGACGGGTTGACGGTCTTCGACACGCTGGCCGCGACCTTGTTGTAGGCCTGTCCGCCGAAGAAATCAGCCGTCTGCGAGGTGAATGCCGACGAGTTCAGCGTCGAGATCGTGGTCGGGAACAGTGCGGACTTCGGGTTCGAGTTCAGTTCGGCCGCCGAAGTCGCGTTCGAGTTCAGGTACTTTACGAACTCGTAGGACGCGATCTTGTTGGGGCTGGACTTCAGAACCGCATCCGCCGAACCGCCCCAGTTTCCGCCCGAGTTTTGACCCGCGCTCCACTGCGGGAGCGCCGCCGCCGTCCACTTGCCGGAGGTGTTGCCCGCAGAGCCCGTCAGGTCATCAGGACCCCACGCGCCCACGATCCATCCCGCGTACTGGCCCTTTGAGAAGCCCTGGTACCAGTCATTGGTCCAGGCAGGGTCGGTCGCGACGTCGCCCGACTGGAACATCTTGGTCAGGAAGTCTGCGACCGACTTGACCTTTGCGCTCGTCAGGTCGATCGTTACCGTCTTCTTGCCGTCGTAGGCGAAGGGCTTCGCACCGGCCTGCTGGAACAGTCCGACCAGCTGCTCGGGGTCGGTCGGTCCGAAGTCGGCGAGGTAGGAGCCGGTCTTCGCCTTCACCGTCGCGGCATCCGTGAGGAAGTCATCCCAGGTCGCCGGCGCGGAGGTGATGCCCGCGGAAGCCAGGATGTCGCTGCGATACATGAAGACCATCGGTCCGGAGTCTTGCGGAACCCCGTACACACTTGCGCCCTGGGATACGTCCGCCCATGCACCGTCGGTGAACAGCGGCTTGACGCTGTTGGCGCCGTATGGGACCAGATCGAGCAGTGACTTCGACACGACGAAGGACGGAAGCTCGGAATACTCGAGCTGGACGACGTCCGGCGCACCCTTGCCTGCCTGCACCGCGGCCTGGAGCTTGGTGTACTCCGTGCCACCCTGTCCGGCGTTGACGAGGTCGACCTTGATCTTGGGATACTTCTTCTCGAAGGCCGCGATCTCGCCATCGAGTCCGGGAGCCCAGTCCCAGAACGTGATCGTGGTGTGGGTATTCATGGCCTTGGTGATCTGGGCCTGCGTAACCGTGGCGCCGCCGGTGGCCGTGCCGTTTCCGCCGGTCGAGCACCCCGTGAGTGCAAGCGCGGCGGCCGCCAGGCCGGCGACACCCGTGATGATTGCGGAGCGTTTCTTCATTGAATGTCCTCTCAGGATGGGCACCGGCCGTGAAGGCCGGATGGTCGCCAGCTCGGGTGTGTGCTTATCCACGTCGCTCGCCGATGCTTTCACGGTCGGCGGGGGCTTAGCTTCTTCGTAATTGTTAGCGCTATCAATCTGGTGACATCGGGTAGTTTATGAAATTTGGTTAGCGCTAACAATCCTCTTCGCACAATTGGGAATCGTTGTTACCAAACCGTTATCGAGGCGGTGAGGCCGTTGAAGCCCGAATGATCACCGCTGGCTCATCCACCGCCGGCCCGCCGGCGGTTCCGCGGCCCTCGATCCGCGCGATCAGCCGATCGACCATATTCCGGCCCTGGCTCGCGAAATCGAAATGGACCGTGGTCAGGGCCGGCTGGAAAAATTGCGACTCCGGGATGTCATCGAATCCGACCACACTCAGGTCGTCGGGAACCCTCACTCCGCGTGACGTGAGTGCCGCGATGGCCCCGAGCGCGGTCTGGTCGTTGGCGGCGACGAGGGCTGTGATCCCGGCATCCAGCGGGAGCTCAAGCGCAGCGTCGTAGCCCGCCTGCGCCGACCAGTCGCCCGGCGAAGACCCCACCGACAACAGCCCGAGCCGCTCGATCGCAGCCGTGTACGCTCGCGCGCGGCCGCGAGCGGCGAGCGAATCCGCGGGGCCGCCGATGTGGAAGAAACGCCGATGCCCGAGGGATGCAAGGTGCTCGATCATGAGGTCGACGCCTGCCTCACCGAGGTGGGTGCCGCCGGACGACCAATCCTCAGACTCGGCCTCGAGGCTAATCGGCACCGAGAAGTTTGCCGCGCGCAGGGCCGAGATGACGTGCTCATTCGGAGTGAACGCGAGGACCCCGGCGATATGCGACTGAGCGACGAGGTCGATGGCGTCTGTGATACCCGCGTCGTTTGAGGCATCGAGGCTGACGATGTCGAGGACGTAGCCAGCCTCCCGCGCGCGCGCGCTCGCCGCCTCCATGATCTTGCTCGGCCCGCTGGCCAACAGCTCATAAACGAGCACGCCGATCCGGTTGCTCTTGCTGGTTGCGAGCGACCGTGCCGCCTGGTTGGGCCGATAACCAAGCTCGTTGACGGCGGCGGTCACGCGCTCGCGCATGGCAGAGCTGACGTTCGGATGCGAGGTGATGACGCGCGAGACCGTTTGGTGCGACACCCCCGCGAGGCGAGCGACGTCGTATAACGTCGGGGCCCTCTCGCCCAGTTGCTCTGGTTTGCTCATTCCCGCCCGGATCGCCAGCTTCGTTCAGTGCTGACGTCAGGTTACCGCTCACAATGGCCGTCGCGAGACTTGAGCACGCCGCGTCGCCCAGCGCTTAGGCAGCAAAGTATTGGATGAAAGTGTCTTGCAGCTGGTGGACAGCGTCACGAATTCCGATTCGTGGGTGGTCGGGGCCGGGAAGGCGTGTTGATCAGCAACAGGGACGCCAGTCGATATCTGGTCGCGGATCCCGTTGCAGTGGGGGTACTGCGAAGTTACTGCAATCACAATTTGGCAACTCGTCAAATAGATGAACTGCTTGCGCTTGCCGCTTCTTCGTCCCCGACCGTGAGGTCAACTACTCGTGTCATCCCTGTTCGAGTGCGAAAACTCACACGAGATCAGATTGATGAACTTTCGTCATTATATCAGCAAGGCGAATCATTGACTAGCCTGGCCGCTCACTTTGCCACTCACCGCGGAACGCTGAAAGACCATCTGCGGCGAGCCGGCATTGAGGTTAGGCCAGGCAACCAGGCGAAGCTGAGTAAGGCAGACAAGGACGAGATCGTGCGGCTGTACCAAAGTGGGCTCTCGATTCGGAAGATCGCGCTGCGGTTCGGGGTGACGGACAATCCGGTGCACAACGCCCTTAAGGAACGTGGGGTCAGGATGCGCGATCCTCACGGCCGCGTTCTCTAGCAATCTCGATCAGGATCTTCGCCATCACCTTCGGATCAATGTCCGGGTTGACCTGGCTGAGGACGCGAACCTCATACGGCGTGCCCTTCTTCCGAGTGTTCAGATGTGGCGCAGCCCGATACGCCTCGCGTCGTTTCGTGAAGGTCGCGAGTTTGGCGAATGACTTGCCGGCGCTCTGCGGCAGTGACGGCTGAGCTTTGGAAACTGCCTCTCGATGAGCAAGTAGTCAGTGTCCGTCAGGTGCTTCGTAAACTCGTAGTAGCTGTGAAGTATCCACTGCTCGGTAGGGCTGAACATGATAAACGCTCCCCCGGATTCAGAGAACCATTCGGACTTAAGTTGATGGTGTTGGTTCAGGTAGGTGGTGTTGGTAAGTCTTGTCATTGCGACAGCGAACTATGAGGTACCTGCTCTGCTTCGTCAAGGAAGTTTGCCTAGTCCGAGAGTGTCTTGGCGACTTCACGGATTGCATCACGAAAGATCGTGTCCTGGGACTGAGTCTCCTGTGATAGCTCATCGAAAGGAACGAGCGATTCGTTCTCGGGATCAAACTGGCTTGCCCATGCAGACCAAGCGTCGTGCACGTCCTCGTTCGTAACTTGAATCCCTTTGCTCAGCGCTAAGAGCGCATAGCTCGAGAAGAGCTGATCCAATCCATCGTCCGGCAGTTTGGAAGGATCGACCCTCGCCCGGATTTGCGAACTGATGTCCTCAATGTAGTTTTCTTCGATTGCCATTACACGACTATTCCAAAGATGGCTCCGAGAACGATCACGATGTAGATGATCACGAACACGATCGGGACTATGGACTCGACGTTAGTCAGCGTGGTGTAGCGATCCTTGAACTTGAGCCATCGATCTCGTAAGCTCTTGAGCTCAAGGTCCTTCTCGGTGGTGCGTGTGAGTTCTGCCCATTCGTCGGTGAAGTATTGAGCCGAAAGGTCTTTCTCCATCTTGTTGATGACGTTGAACTTTGCGCGATTGAGCCGGCGATAAGACCTGATTGCGAAGAACCACGTCCATGCCAGGAGGAAGCCCGTCAGGCCGACAATTATCAAGAGCGATTTGTGATCGGCCGAAACCTTCTCGTAGGTGAACCCAAGAATTGTGACCAGAGCTGTATGGGCGCTAAGAAAGAATCCATTCGCGGCCATTCGTCGGGCCGACACTCGGTCCGCCATCTCGACGGCCATCTGATAGATCTCAAACTTTTCGCTCATAGTGAAGGCGCCTTATGCGTTCTTGCCTTCACCCATGCACTGGTCGATTGCACTTGCGATCAGATCCCAGTCCCACTTCATTGTGCGATTCTTCTGCAGTCCGAGGGGGTGGGTGTTGTCGCTGTCGGCGCCGTTGACGTATACGCCGATCACAGGCACATCGGCTTGCTTCGCCATCGCGATCTCAGCGGCAACGCCATATGCCGTGCCCATGTTCTTCCCGACAAGCACGATTAACAGATGACAGTTCTTGATCTTGGCAGCGATCAGCTTCTCCCATTCCAGCTCGGGAAGGGCGCGCTTCGACGACCAGTCCTCGACTGTGAATGGTGTTGGTGAGTCGCTCTTCGCTTGTCCTGCAAAAAGGATCTTGGGAGTCTCGTCGTGATCGAAATCGAAACTTAGGAATGCTCTTGGGTCTGCCATGATTTCTGTACCTCTCTTTAGTTGTTGAGTCTCTCTGCTGCTACCGACAACCGTTCGGGCGTGGTCTCAGTCATACGCCTGATTATGAGTAGTTCTTGCTATTCGGTCAAGGCATCTGTACGACCGATTCCCTCCCGAGCAACCGTCGGACCAGAGCAAGGATCGGTGGGGCTTCAATGGTGCTCCAGCCGCAGAGCTGCAGCAGGTCGTCGGGACGCACGTCCGCGACATCTTCGGCGGACGCGTCATATATCGACGCTACCTCGACGGGTATCCCGGCGCGGTCGAGGACGCCTCTGTCGACGACGAAGTGACGGAGTCCTAGGGTCCCGTGAGGTCAGGTCACTCCCGTGTCATCCGCGGACGCTTCTTCGACGTGATGTGCCACGCGTGACAGGCGGAGCACGGGTGGACGCCGGTGAGATTCGGATAGCCGCGACGTAGCAAGATCGATAGCACCCGAAGCGCCCCGCCAGGGGTCGCGTAAGACTTCTTCGTGCAAGCAGACACAACAGTGCATCCCTTTCCAAATATGGGGTGGGGCCTGCACTGCAGTGGCCAGATCGTGCGGTTCGCCTTTGGACCGCCGTTGCGACAAACGTACCAGGGGTGAGCTGTCTCGGGGGAACCTAGTTTCTGTTCAGTCCGTGTCGACGCGTTCCCAGCGCGTCTTTGAAATGGCTCTCGGCCGCGTCGATCTCCCGCGTGGGTGTCGCTGGATCAAAGACGCGTAGCAGCGAGAACTGGAAGCTGATCGGGTCGAGGCCGCGCAACTCGACGTTCCCGCCATGGCCGTTCGTCGCATAAGCGGTCCACCGCTGACGAACGCTTTCGGCGCCATCCGCCTTGCCGACGTACTGGCGTCCGTCCTGGTTGTCGGTGATGAGATAGATGCCCACGACCGATGAGAGCGCCGTGCGCCATGAGGCGTAACGATGCTCGCGCATCACCGCCTGCAGTTGTGTGTGACTCAGCACGAGGCGGTCAAAGCCTGGAAAAGGGATCGGCTCGGCGTCAGCGATACCGAATACCGGGTACGTCGCTGCGGTGGTGGCGTTCATCCACCAGGTGCGAGGTGACCGCCACCCGATAACCAGTCGGCTCCGCAGGTCCGCCATTTGCTCAGACTGGGCAAGATCGAAGACCCGTCGAATGCCGTCATTCGATATCTCGCCTCGGTTGTCCACGACCGACCAGAGCCGCGCCTGGTCGCCGCCCTCTTTTATGAACACGGCCCAATAGCGAGCTGGAACCGCTGGAAACCGTCTTGTGTCCGCGGACTGGTTGTGCGTGTATTCGATGATCTCTGCATCTGTGGAGTCCGCGTGGATTCCCGCTAGGCCGCTGTCTTCGTGCTCCCGCACATAGGCGTGACGGATCACCAACGCACAGGCCGGATCGATGCCCGCATCCAGCAGAAGGGGCCCAAGCGTCAGCGGCACGTGTGAACTCCTTGTTGTTCGCGACTTTGGCCAGTCGCCGTTAGATCGAGCAAGTCCCACGCTACTGGGAGACGCACCGGGCATGATGGACTTGGGTTGCACACAGAATCTCCCAGACAGCAAGGACGCACCAATGACCGACATCCCGGCCGGATTCCTCGGATTCCGTGGCGACCCGAAGTGGCGCGACATGTCGGAGTTTCTCGTTCATTTCACGAGTCGTGAATCCCTGCTAAGCATCCTGAGCGACGGACAGGTGAAGGGACTCAAGCAGTTCGGCTGGTTTCGCACCGATGCAGCAACGCAGCATCTGCGAATGAGCGCTTGCTTCAGTGAAGTGCCAATCGATCAGATCGATCGGCTCGCGGCCCGACGCGGACGCTATGGGATCGGTTTTCGCCGCAGCTTTGTCCAGTCGCAGGGCGGCGGACGGGTCTGGTACGCCGAAGAGCCCCAGCGATCCCTCGTCTTCGACTCGTTCAATCACATCTATCGAACTGATACCGCCAGAACGAATCCGCTATGGAAGCTCACGCCGTTCATCGACGATGTGTCGCCGGTGTACGACTTCACTTGGGAACGCGAGTGGCGAGTCCCAGGCGGCCTCGCTTTCGAACTCTCCGACGTCGCGTTCCTTGTTCGACCCAGAGTGAGTGGTGCGGGCAACGAGTTCCTTGAACATCCGACGCCAGGAGTTCCCCTGCTCACCTCGGAAGCGATGGAATTTTGGGAGGAAGCGTTCGAAGCCTTGGGCGGCCCCGAGGACCGTTACGTCGCAGCGGTGCTCGAGAATTTCGCGGACCCCAACCTCTATTTGATGTGGGATTCAGAGGATCACGATTACTTCTGGACCACTGTCAGGTACTCCTCTGAGGAGGCTGTCGAGTGGACACACGGAAGCGACCTTGACTACGACGCCATTGAGAAGGTCGTCGAGCGTCTCGACGCCATCTCGCCTTACTGGGTAAGGATCGAGCAGTTCGAGCAGGACATGTCCTAGATACCGCCTGCTCGATGGTTCAAAGCCACCAGGGCCGTATTGAACCGATCGCGGAATCGCTTCTGTTGCCCGGTGCCGGGGAACGGAATCATTGCGTCATGGAGGAGCGGAAGGCCGGCCGCGCGGATGGGTCGCTCCAGTAAATCGAAGACGTTCTGCTTGACCAACACGATGCCCTCGGGATCAAGCTCGAGGGCAAGGTTGATTGTCTCGTCGATCCTCTGCTTGAGCGCTGCTTCTCGCTCAACTGGCGAGTGGTAGTTCACGGGTACCGCCGCGAGATCGATCAGATAGACCCCGTCCGACTTGAGCTGCTCAAGCCACGGCGTCTTTTCGTTTGGTCCACTTTGAAGCGCCGGATCGTCGTAGCGCGCGCGCACGACCTCGCGGAAGAGTCCATCCTTGCCCGTGAGTTTGTCGTCGTAAAAGAAGCGACGATTCGCGATGTCGCCTCCGTCATCGGGGGCGCTCTCCGCAATCAGTAGGAGGCGAACGCGTTCAGGTTTCCATCGAGCGCGACGCTCGGCGTACCAGGGGTCTTCGCTCACTTCGTGGCCGTGAGAGACGTGTCGAAGGTGTTGAGAATCTTGACCAAGTTTTCGATGGCGTAGTCGCTCTTCTCGCGTCGCGCGTAGGCCAGGACCAGCTCCCGGTCGTAGCCGTCACCGGCAGCGAGCTCTTGAAGCCGCTTGAGCGTCAGGCGCCGCGCGATGTCGTCGTGCCAGCCGTTGTAGCCTTCCCAGACGATCCCCTCCAGCGCCTTGGTCCCCGCTTCGCTGAGGCCGGATTCCATTACCGCGCCAGTGACGATGTTGTAGGCACCCACGAGCTTGGCCCAGCCCTCGAACTGGGTGGTCGGCCACTCGACCAGGACGACGATGCTCTTGGTGAGGTGATGGACCTTTTCCATCACCTTGTACGTCGGGCACCACGCAAGCACGACTCCTCCGTCTTGGACCGAGCCGGATCGCTCGGTCACGACGGATAGCTTGTTGAACTCGGGGTGGAAGTTCGCATTGGACTTCTGCACCGTGACGATTGTGAGCCGTGCCTTGTGCTGCTGTGCGACATAGAGGCCGAGTGCCTTGCCGACGCTCACTGAGTCGAGACCCTCGACCCACGGAACATAGAGATACTGGTGACTCAGGTACTCGTGGTCGATCTCGGACATGGGCAAACTCCTTAGTTGTCTGCGACCGTACCGCTAGCGTCAGACACCTACGCAGCACGCAACTGCGCCTGCGCCCGCGAGGTCAGGTGCCACGCCTTGCAGTCCGCACAGTAGTACGCCCGACCTTCGACCTTCGACCTTCGACCGGTGGGACCTGTCTTGACGCTGAACCGTCGCCATGGCGAGGAGCGCCGCGATGCGATCGCGGTACTTCACCTTCTGGCACTTGGTCATGACAAGGGTATCGAGGGAGCCTCCGACAGTGGCTGTCGTTCGCGTTGCCGTACTGCCCGAGCGGTCAAGGACAACGCGTTCCGCGCGAACTAGCTGGCAAGGTTCCGAACGGGAGAAGCCCTAAAGCTCGCCTGTCATCGGAAGATCCTGGTGAGGAAATGCGTCGGCGGCGCTCGCTGCAATGAAGCCGCTATCAGGTACTGCGCTGATCGCCGCCTCGGCAATCGCGATGTACTGCGGCGAGACATCAATGCCGATGAACCTTCGGCCGAGGGCACGGGCAGCAACGCCGCTATTGCCACTCCCGACGAATGGGTCGAGGACGAGGTCATCTGGACCCGTGCTCAGAGCAATACAACGGCCGGGTAGCGCAGTTGGGAACTGGGCTCCATGCCCATTTTTACCGCTCGAAGTGGGAAGCACCCAAACGTCCGAGAGCCTGTCGGCCTCGTAGCCGATGTTGCGACCGCCAAGGGCTGGCCTCACGCGTCGATAGGCTTCACGGTCGAACTTCGGCGTCCGCTGTTTGGTGAGGTGGATGACGTATTCCGAGCCACGGCTGACGCGGGAGTTCTGAGGTTCGGGCATGCTGCTGGTCTTGGCCCAAGTGATAAGGCTCTTGACGTAAAGACCGATTCGGCTAGCTCTCTGGGCGATCTGAACGGGGATCATGCTCAGTTCACCGTCCTTAAGGTACGAGTGCCCCGCGCTATATCGACGGGCCGCGTGGTCCGCCCAGCTCTTAGTATCTTTGCCTTGCATCGCACGAAGTGCCTCGGCGGCATTGCCGCGAATCTGCGTGCGAGTGTTGTACGAGTCCATGATGTTCCACCAGATGGAGCCGTCGGCGGCGAGAACATCGCGAAGCTGGAACAGGATCTGGACGGAATGACGGATGAACCCTTCGGGGGTCTGCTCATGGCCGTACGCGCACTCTTCACCGTCGGCCCACAGAACCAGTTTGGAGTCCTTGTAGATGCGGAGGCCCCAGTAGGGCGTGGACGTGACCACGCACTGAACCGAGCCCGGATCGATCAGATCGAGAGCCTCGGTCACGTTGCCCTCGAGGAGCAGATGGCCGACGATCGTCTCGCGGTCGCCCACAACCGCTTCCCGCGCCCTGGTCAGATACTCGAGCACTTTGCTTCGAGGAAGGAACGTCTCGCTGAATGCGTCTTGGTCGAGCAGGGTCATCACGTCGCTCGTCGACAGGCGACCACGTCTTCCAAGAACCTTGGCAATGAAGTTTGGAGCCATGCCCACCAGAGGGGCAACCTCGTGCACCGTAAAGGTCTCTGGTTGCTTTGCCCAGGCCACTCGGTCGAGCGCAGCAACCGGGGTCTGGGGCTTGATATCCGGAAGTTGGACGGCCTTCCTGAGCTCCACTATGTGCGGTCCATCTACTGCCATGGGCTCCACCTTGCCATCCTTTTTGCCCTGTCCCCACCTGCCGCGCCGGGGCCCCTTTTGCGGGCTCGAACCCCATTCAACCGGTGGCCTCGGACAACCGGATTCGAGGCCCATATTCGGACTGGCGAGACGACCCACGTCTGCTGTCACTGCCCGCCAATAGAATCTAGAGTTATGATCCGAACTCCGATTCAGACGCGAGCGTCGTAATGGCCCGCTTCTCTGAGGCGGCGCTCGAAGCCGCACTGACGCAACTCAGTGAGCATGTCCGTCGTACCGCCGACTCCAATTGGACGCAGGCATTTCTGGCAGGTCTCCGAATCAAGGCTGCCGGGTACGACTCATCGACGCGCGGAGCAGACAAGGCCGTCGCGGATCTCTTCACAGTCATCCCCGACATACGCACGGGAACGATAAATCCGTTCATCAACCTGGACTCGTCGCAGCGTTGGCTTCGGAATCAGGAGGCCGGCCGATCCACCGTCTGGAACAAGGCGACCCGACGTTACACACAGACACTGCTCTTCAACGACGACGGTGCTGGCGGGGATCGCCACATTCAGCACGGCATTCGTCCGGACGCGATCGACGTGCTGCTCGCGCAGTACACGGACCTTGAAGTCACCCCTCCGGCAGGCGTCGCCCTTGCTGTGTTGGTCACCCGCGACAGCGAGTGGGGCAGCGAACCCAGTTCTGACGAAGTGCAGACAGCTGCAGCAACAGCGCTCGGGGTAAGTCTCGACGACTACAAGCGATTCACGACTCGGCAGGCGCTAGGCATGCCGCTGCTGGGTAGTCCGGAGTGGTCGCCCGAACTAGTCGCACAATCACCGCTCGGTCCGCCGCCCGATGCGCAGCCAGGTGCAGCATCGCCGCAGGGGCCAGCGTATGAGGAAGCTCCCATCGAAGAGATCGCGGGCTTGGTCGAAGAGTTCAAGAAGTTCGCGACCGCGTATGGCATCGCGGCAACCGACAGCGACATCCATGACCTGCTTGCTTCAGCGCTGGGGAGCCAGTTCCTTCTGATGGCCGGACCGAGCGGCAGCGGGAAGTCCCTGATTGCTTCGGCGCTCGCTGCCTTCTTCGCGAAGAAGGAACGCCGCACTCGTCTGGAAGGCAGTCGCTTCCTGGCTCGCCAAGAGGAGTTCTTGGGCTACTACTCCCATCTCGCGGGAGAGCAGTTCATCGCCCAGCCGCCCCTGCTTGATCTTCTTCCCCTCCTCGCCACCGACGACCGCAAGGACGCGCCGATCGTGACGATCGAGGAGGCGAACCTTTCGCCGCTCGAGGGATATCTCTCTGCCCTCGTCCACGGCCTTGGCGGTACGGAATCGGCGTCGCTGGGCTTCCGTCTCCACGCCCGAGCCGATGACGTCCCGACCATGACCGAGGATGTGAGCGTTCCGTCACAACTGACGCTGGCGCCGTACCCTCGGTTCTTCGCCACGATCAACGTGGACGCCGACTCACCCGCTCCGGCGCGCAAGGTCGCTAGTCGGGCGTGCGTGATTCTCACCGACACTCCCTCAATCGAAGAGGCTCGGGTCTCCGCTGACATCCTTTCTCAGCCCTCGATTGAGGAAGCTGATGGACCCGCCAGCACAATCCTCGGGCGACCCTCCTCGGCCTTCGCACGGTACTCGGAGACCGGTTCGGATGTCTACGAGGAAGCGCTACTCCTGCGGGGTAAAGATCTCAGCGAAGCGATTGGGACCGAGGCGATCAACTTCCGCGCGTACCAGAAGGCGCTGTTCTACATCGCCTGGTACGTCGAGTTGGCGGGCGACGAGGATTCGCAGCCCGACAGCGCCGCTGTCGCTACGGCAGTCGACAACGCGCTGCTGCATTTCGTTCTGCCGACGTTGCCCGCCCACCAGTTCGCGGCCGCGATTGAAGGACTTACGAACATCGACGCGGCAAGTGTTCTCGCCCGCCGTGTCGAGCGGCTCAAGGCGGTTGTGTCAGCGCAGGCCTTCGGGCCTTCTCCCGATTTCTGGGGAGCACTGAGCTGACCCGGCTCGACTATTTACGTGGTGGGCGCACGCTCGTGAGCGTGCGCGTTGAAGGACGTCCGCTGACGCCTGTGCTTCCATATGGACTCAAGATCGAGACGGAGGGCGACGACTTCAAAGTAATCGAACCCACCGATCGGTCGTTCGCCGGCCGTTTGGTGCTTCCTTTCGTGGCAACCGGCGGGCTGCGCATGTTCGACCTGGACGTTCCCTCGAGCGGCACCTTCACCCCAGAAGATCTCGAGCATTTGTGGCTCGCGGGGCAGGAACTCGCCACCTGGCGTTCGCGGCTCGCGCTCACGAGTACTGATGACGCGTACGCACAGCCTGAGCCCATCGGTCGCACTGAAGTGGTGGCGGACTGGCACGCCCTGGAGTTGTGTGCGTTCGAGGCGCGGCGACTCCTCAGCGCCTGGCCAACGCGGACTGGCCGGGAACTCCGATGGGTGCCTGTTGGTGTCGGTGGTGGGTTCGAAGACCTCGGTTACACCGAGCGCGAAGTCGCCCGCGCTGGTTATCTATCGACATCTGGGGACAAGCCGGTCGTAACGCGATCGGCACGGTGGTTCGGCAAGGGCGAACGAATCACTCTCTCGGCCATCGCTTCCCTGGCGCAGGAAGTTTCCGGCCTGCTGCGGTCGACGCTGAGCGCTGACGACCTGCGTCAGGTGTCGATGCTCGCGGCCCCGATTGAGCAGGTGGCCGCAATCGCGGGTTCGGTAACGCCGCGTGCGGACCCCGATGCTTCATCGTGGCCACCCGCATTTGTTCGTTTCGCGTCGGCATGCATCCGGGTGTTGACGGAGTTGCTCGCACGTCAACGTGGGAGTCAGGCGGTGCCGCTTCTCGACACCGACGAACTCTACGAGGCGTGGCTCGCAGTTGCCGTCAGGGACCTGATAAGCGAGCAGCTCGGTGGGGGCACTGAGGTCAGCAAGGGAGCGATCGCCTCCTGGGAAACAGACGCGACGACGATCGATCTCAGAGTCAAGCCGTCCATATCGCGCAAGTCCTCGGTCGGGCAACACGAATATCGCGCGCTCGTGGCAAACACCTTGGTGCCCGATGTCGTTCTTTCCGCGACCCGTGGTGCCTTCACCGAACTCGCGGTCTTGGACGCGAAGGCATGGGTAAAGATGCTGCCCGAAGACGTGCTCTCGGAGACGGCGAAGTACCTCTACGGAATTCGACGCATGGGTAGCGATCAGTTGCCCGCTATCGCCTCCGTCCAGATCGTGAGCTGCGCCCCTCAGCCCAACCTCATGGAGGCCGACGATGCCAAAGTCGGCTTCGTGCACGCCACCCCAACTGCCGGAACGGATGCCCTTCGCTCTGCCGTCCAACACATCCTCGATGACCTCGCAGCGGCGATAGAACGCCGCGAGCAGGAGGCGTCACTTCTCACCTGAACGGGGCCACAATGCCGCGACCCGCACGATGGCTAGGCACGCTTCGAGCATCGATAGACGAGGCGACGCTCGCGGTGCGCCTCTACAATGACTCAGGGCAGAGCCGGTCGTTCGAAGGTTTCGTTGTGCACATGCACCTCGCGTGGTTGTACTTGCTGCATGCCCGGTTCGCACGCGATGGCCTCGACTACCGCTACAGGAGGACCGACGATCCGCGACGTTTTGTAGTGATCGACGGCGAGCATAAGCGTTGGGAACTCGCGAAGTGTGCGGCCGAACGCTGGCAAGACGCGAATGATCCAGTTCGTCGGAACCTCGAGTTCTTCATTGCACTTCGGAACCGCGTGGAGCACCGCCATGCATCAACCGACCGCAATCTCGGCCTCGCAGTCAGCGGTCATGCGCAAGCGCTGCTGCTCAACTTCGAGGACGAGCTGGTGGCGACTTTCGGATCCAGGTACTCGTTGGCCGGAACCCTGCGGTTCCCAGTCTTCATCGGCACGTTCACCGCGGAGGGTGAGAAGGCGCTTCTCTCCCTCCGAGACAAGCTGCCAGCTGACCTGAAGAGGTTCATCGCGGAGTACCATTCCGGACTCCCGGGAGAAACCGCAGGCGACTCGCGCTTCGAGTTGCGTTTGCGCGTCGTCCTAGAACTTGCCCAGCGAGACGCTGACTCGATGTCGATGCAATTCACGCGATGGGACGACATGACCGAGGAAGAGCGTGCGGCCGTCACGGAGATGGGAAAGCGCGGACAGACCGTCATCCGAGAGCAGAGCCGGCCCGTGGTGGGACATGGTTTGCTCCGACCACGCGAGGCCGAATTGAAGGTCGCGGCCGCGATCCCCTTCCGATTCACAAGTCATCACTTCCTGCGGGCCTGGCAGATCAAGAAGATTCGACCGGAGAACGGCGACGAGCATCCCGAACGCACGGACCAGCGCTACTGCATGTACGACGCACTTGGCCGCAATTACGGGTATACCGAGGCGTGGGTGAAGTACCTCATCAAGCAGTGTTCGACAGAAAAGGGATTCCTCGCTGCAACCGGCAGGACCAACGAGGCGAAGGCCTCGGATGGTTGAGCTCCGGGACGAGGACCGGAGAGCTCTGACTGCCGGAGTGCTGAGAATTGTCAAAGCAAGTAGCGCGGTCGCTTCGTCCTCGCAACGCGGACAGTGGGAGGTCATCGCTCCCGATCTCGGCGGCGTGACCTGGAAAGAACAACGTGCCTGGGATGGGAACAGTGCCTTAGATAGCATTCGGTTCGTGCTCCAGCGAACGATGCTGGCCGCGTCAGAGCAGGGACGCGGCCTTGCAGAGTTGTCTCGGTCATCCTTCGGCTACACGGTGGCGCTGGCGACGCTCGCGCGCGGATCGGTAGAGGCGCTTTCACGGGCCAACTGGGTCCTGTCCAGCGGCTCGGCAGACGAGATGCTCATCCGGCACGCGTCGCTTGAGTACGCCGATCTCCGTTACCCGTTGCAGCACGGCCTTGCGGTGCGCCATCAGGGAAAGGACGGTGACGTCTGGGTCGCAGTAGATGCGTACCGGCAGCGCGTCGAAGCCTTTTTAGCTGGCTACGGACTGCGCATCGTGAAAGCCGGCCTGACCGAACTCGCGACCAACTTGATGGGCGAGATTTACAACGAGGCACCCCAGCTCTATTCAGGCATGTCTGCTGCTGCTCACGGACAAGGTTGGGCGACCGGGAACTTCTTCGACAACGAAAAGCAGGCGCTGCGGCGCGACGACCAAATGGCGATCGAGTACTGCGCGTACGTGATTGAGGCGACGACTCATGTCACCGACAAGTTTCTTGCAGCCTTCCAACCGGACCGAGCGAGCGCCGAGCGCTGGATCTCCGAACGGCATCAGGTCGACCTGATGCTCCGAGTCATCCTGCAACGACGAGACAATCCGTTCCCGGTCGGATAGGGCTGTGCCCTGTACATGCGACGACGAACGTCGATGGGGCTTCGGCGTAGGCACGTCAACCCTTCGGCGGTAGTCTCCGCCGCATGATAACTCCGGCATCCTTGATGCGTTCGCTAGACAGTTCCGTGAGGGGTACCAGTTCTCGCAAGATTTGGCGATCGGAATATTGAACGTGCCCCGCATCGGAGCATAATTCGAAGTCCGCTCCTCGTTGCCGTGCGGCTTGCAGAGGAACCATCCCGGTTCGTCGGCCGCATCAAGAATGAGGAGGTGGCTCACATGAGTGAGACATCGGGGTTCCCGCAATACGCGGGAGCCACAGGTCAGATGCGGACCCTTGCGGTTCGCATCACCGATGACCTGCGCGCGCAGTTGGACGTTATCGCCCAACTCAACGACCGCAGCGTCACCGAAGAAATCCGTCTCTCGCTGGAGGACTGGATCGAACGAAGTAAGTCCGATCCGCAAGTGCTCAAGCGTGCCGAGACGGTCCGGGCGGACATCGAGCGCGAGGCGCAGACCAAGCGCAACGCCATCGAGGCGATCTTTGCAAAGGAGCCAGCCAAGAAGGTCACTCCCCCGAGCCGCGACGCTGCCAAGGACAAGGTTCCGGGCAGCTGAGCGAAGGACGAGACCCTGGTCGGCTGGAGGCTTTCACAGCTTCGCCACCAGGGCTCTCGTTGAACCCACAGACTTGCCACCTCTTTCGCGGGGAGCAATCTCCAGCCATCCGGCTGGAGTCATCCCCCACGAAAGGAACGTGATCGCCATGGTCATAGGTATTGTCATCCCGCACGAAACACATCTGGCGCTGCAGAAGGTCGAGTTCCAGAACTTGACCGACTATCAGACAGCGGTCGGCGGCTACATCGAAACGGTCAAGATGGATGGCCACCCGCTGGTCATCGTCGCCGACGAAGACGGCAAGGTGAAGCAGCTCCCGATCAACCGACGAGCAACCTGCCTCTGGTGGCTACTCAATCCGTCAGGGTTGGGCGGCGACTCCCTCGCTGGCGATGTCGTGATTCTCGGAGCAAGACGTCGAGGAAACATGAACGACGTTCCGGCGAATCTCATCGCGCTGCTTTTGGAATCGACTAGGTTTCAGGTGAAGGTCCGCCTCAGCCGGGGATTCGACACCTGGGTGCCTATCGGTGAGCCAGTCGACGACTTCTTCGAGGCCACGACCCGCGCCCTCAAATTGATGGAGGTCTGGAGCCCGCCCGAGGAAGTGAAAGTAGTTGCGGTCGAGTGACCTCAAACCCCATCTCGAAAGAGGTGGGGTTTTCACAATTCACAAATGGCTTGTGGCCTGCCCGGTAAGAGCGTTCTCACTGGAACTCTGCCAGGCGCCCATCCCGCTCGAGCCAAGCCCCGAGAGCCTGAAGGTTGTCGCGTATTCCCCAAATGCTGGGTGGCCTCAGTTGGTTCAACCCGGGAAATGGGTCAGATTCGCTTCGGCCAAGCGCACGCGATGAGATCCAATAGTCCACGTGCGGCAGGAGCGCGATTCCGTGATCGGCGAAGATCTCTGTCATGGTCATGAACCGCCTTGGGGCCTTTTCCAGCGGGTTGCTTTGGAAGATCGTCCGTGTCAACCACTTACCCTCTCCTGCTCCGATGAACTTAACGACCGCATCGCGCACCGCGGAACTATCGGCCGCAAAG
>DATAXD010000050.1:0-36524 GCA_036266835.1 Galbitalea sp.
AGCGATGGGTCAAACGACTAGGTAAAGGCATTGGATCCCTGTCATTCCGCCACTCCTGCGCGGGGCGCACATCCCAACCCCCCACACACATCACAAGTTCTGATTTGGGGGGTTGGGATGCAAGGGAGTGGCGGAATGACAGGAATCCAAAAGGAATCTGACGGATGCGATGACTTGGCTAAATTTGTCGAAATACTGAAAGCCTGGGGCGTGCGAAACGACTTCGAATCGGAGACCGAATGACCAGCGAAGAACTCTGGGCGCAGATGGTGAGCGCCGAACACTCCTATTACGCAGCGAGAATGGAGTTGCATCGGTCGGGCGAATACGTCGAGCAACTCCGCCGCGTTCTTAAAGGAAACCGCAGTGTCGAAACCGCGCTCCGTGCGCTCCAGGACGCCCGGCCTGAAACGCTCGAGGCGCTCATAGATGAATTGTTCCCTCAGGCAGTCAACTACTTGGAGAAGACGCCTGCGGGGGTCGATATTCTTACGCGCCTAGACCCCGACTGGCTTAAGCCACGGTTACCGATATTGGTCGACGAATTTCTCGCACAACCAAATACTGACTACTTCCAATATCGGCTGCTAGCAATCGTGCTCGACAAGCTTCGGCAGCCAGAAGCGCTTCAAATTCTGATTGATCGCGCCGCTAAGTCGGATGATCGCGAGGTTGTCGACGAAGTCGAAGATTTTCGTGCCTACCCGACAGCGAGAATCGATTGACCCGCAGCATTGAATGCGGTTCGGTCGTCAGAGGCTCGACGTAGCGTTTTTCCATGGGGAGCGTGACTGCATACGAGACGAACGCGGGCAAGCGATATCGAGTCATCTATCGGAAGCCCGATCACATCCAAACGCAGAAGCGCGGGTTCAAGACCAAGCGCGATGCGGAGCTGTTCCTAGCCAAGGTTGAGATCGACAAGAGTCGCGGCGCGTACGTCGACCCGGCGAGGTCGCGAGTGCTGCTGGGGGAGTGGCTCGACGTCTGGATGGCAAGCCGCTCCGACTGGCGCGAGACGTCGCGCGAGCGCGCCCGGGGGATCGTCGTTCGACACATCAAGCCAGAGCTCGGTGGCTACCCGCTCGCCTCGCTGAACCATCAGCTTGTCCAGAACTGGGCTGGTGCGCTCTCCAAGACGCAAGGGCCAGCGAGCGTGCACAAGATCGTCAACGTGCTCTCGGGAGCGCTGCAGATGGCCGTCAAGGATGGACGACTACCTGCCAATCCAGCGCACGGCCTGAACCTGCCGAAAGTCTCGAAGGCATCCAAGCGCTATCTCACGCATACCGAGGTCAGGGGTCTCGCCGACGCCGCTGACGCGCTCGGTCGCGGCATATACCGCGGGCAGTCGAATGGGTACGGTCTGCTCGTTCTCGTACTTGCCTACTGCGGCCTCCGCTGGGGCGAAGCGTCAGGGCTACGCGTAAAAGACATCGATTTCAAACGCGGACGACTCGAGATCCAGCACACCATCGTTGAGATCGACGGCATCCAGATCGACTCCGAACCGAAAGACTATGAAGCGCGATCCATCCCGGTGCCCGCAACGATCCTTGCCGAGTTAGAGACGCACGTCGAAGGCAAAGAAGCTGGCTTGCCAGTCTTCGCGGCAGCACGAGGTGGGTGGCTTCGCGGGCGAGTGTTCCGTCGGGGCTGGCTCGACGAAGCTGCGGAGACGATCGGCCAGCCTGGACTGACCCCGCACGAGCTGCGGCACACCGCCGCGAGCCTCGCGATCAGTGCAGGCGCAAACGTCAAAGCGGTCCAGCGGATGCTCGGCCACGCATCCGCGGCCGTCACGCTCGATGTCTACTCAGATCTCTTCGATAGCGATCTGGATTCTGTCTCCGCCGCGCTTGACGCGCAGATTCTGCGCCTTGGGGCAACACCTCAGCGAATCGTCACCTGAAGGTTGTCGGCCCCGGTGGACGCAGCTAGCTCACTTTTGCCGCCCGAGAAGATGACGCCGACCAATTTGCCATCTGTGAGGGTGATGAGCCGCACCTGGTAGACGGTGTCTCCGATGACCGACGAGTACGGAGGCTCTTCTGAGACGTCAAACTCGGTCCACTTGCCGGACTGCACGACACACTCGCGGTTCTCGTCTGACAGCGGCTCTTTGAACGGATCCACCCACGGTGTGGTGTCCACTTTCAGAATCTCGCCGTCGCCGCCAACGTCGAATCGAAGGAGCGCGCCGCTGTCGAAGGAAACCTGAAGCGGTCCATCGTCGTCGGTGACGGAGCCTTCGAACACGTAGCGCACGCGCTGCACCCGTGCGATCTTGGTTCGCCTGACAGAGGCAAGAAGTTCGGCTGTTTCACTCACAGAACTCTTCTTCCGCCCCACCCACTTGTTGCCAAAACGTTGCCACTGGCCCGAATCGTCCGCTTCGACAAGCTCAGCTATCTACTCCTGATCAGGATTTTTCAACGGTGCCCCCACGCAGATTCGAACTGCGGCCCCTGCCTCCGGAGGGCAGTGCTCTATCCCCTGAGCTATGGGGGCTCAGCGCCTAGCTAGATTAGCAGGATGACCGAAGAGGCTTCCCTGCGCGATCGGCTGCGGCAAATCCCGACCGTAACGGCCACGTTCCCCTACTTCGATACCGATGCGGCGCCCGACGACCCGATCGCGCTGTTTCTGGAGTGGCTCGAAGCCGCGATCGTCGGCAACGTGCCGCAGCCGCTCGCGATGGCGGTCGCTACGGCGACTCGGGATGGGCATCCGTCGAACCGCACGCTGATTCTCAAGGATGTGGATGCCACATCCCTCTGGTTCGCGTCGCTCTCGTCCGGCGAGAAGGGGCACGAGCTGGCCGAGAATCCCGAGGCCGCGCTGGTCTTCTACTGGCGCGAGCAAGGCCGACAGGTCCGGGTCGTTGGCACAGTACAAGAGGGCGCGCGTGAGGCGAGCGAGCAGGATTTCCTGGCTCGAACCCTCAACGCTCGAGCCCGAGCCATCGCCGGTAAGCAGGGGGAACCGATCGGCGACCTCGAGGCGCGTCTCCAGGAAGCCCACGAGCTCCTCGAGAAAGACCCGAACTTTGTTCCCGCCGACTGGGTCGCCTACCGCGTCATCCCGACGGTCGTCGAGTTCTGGCAAGCGGAGCGCGAACGCGACCAGGTTCGGCTGCGCTACCTGCGCGAGTCCGCGGGTTGGGTCAGGGACATCCTCTGGCCATGACTGTCTGACATCATCGGAGGATGATGCGGACAGCGAGCGTGCACCTCGAACTCGAATTGCGCGGGCGCACCAACATGGTCTTCAGCATCACGCCTGCCCTCGAGGCGACCATCGCGAATGAGAGCCTCGAATTCCTGCTGGACGGGGTGTCGCAGCCGTCACGCGAAATCCTCGACCAGCACAACGGCAGGCTGCAGGTTTTCGAGACCAGCAGGGGCACGCTCACCGTCGACTACGAGGTCGAGGTGTTCGGGCAAGCGAGCCCCGCACCGGTCGACGAGCTCGACCTGATCACCTATCTGCGTCCGAGCAGGTATGCGCAATCCGACAGTCTGACGCCGGTGGCGCGCGCCGAATTCCGTGGCTTGAGCGGTTACGCCCTGGTGCAGTCAATCACTGACTGGGTGTTCGAGAGCATCGCCTACGTGCCCGGATCCAGCCAGCCAACGGATGGTGCAACCCGAACCCTGACGAGTCGTCAGGGCGTGTGCCGCGACTTCGCTCACGTCACGATTGCATTTCTTCGTGCGATGGAGGTTCCGGCGCGAATGGTGTCCGTTTACGCGCCAGGTCTTGCACCGATGGATTTTCACGCCGTCGTCGAGGCATACGTCGATGGCGCGTGGTGGGTCATCGACTCGACGAGACTCGCGCCGAGGTCGACGCTGCTGAGAATCGCGACCGGCCGCGACGCGGCGGACACCGCGTGGCTCACCAGCAACTGGACCGACCTTGCCGTCAAATCCATGGCGCTGACGGTCGTCGCCGACGAACTGCCGTTCGACGACGGCTCCTCGCGCGTGCAGCTCGGATGACGCACCGAATCGCTCCCATAGACTCGAAAGCGTGAATCCGACCGACCTTTCCGCATCCGTCCTCGCCGTCGTGCAGGGGATTCTTGCGCGCCGCGGGTCCACCGAAACGGTAACGCTTGAGGATGTGCCGCTCGAGCGCCCGCGCAATCGCGATCATGGAGACTGGGCATCGAACATCGCGATGAAGCTGGCGAAGTCCCTTGGCGCAGCCCCCCGCGACCTGGCGCAGGAAATCGCGACCGACCTCGCCAAGGTCGACGGAATCGCCGGAGTGGATGTCGCCGGCCCCGGCTTCATCAACATCCGGCTGGATGCCGCTGCCGCTGGAGCGCTCGCCAAAGTCATCGTCGAGACGGGCGACGACTACGGCAGGGGTGACCTGTACCAGGGCATCACGATGGACCTGGAGTTCGTGTCGGCTAACCCGACCGGACCGCTTCACATCGGAGCGGTGCGCTGGGCGGCCGTCGGCGACAGCCTGGCCCGAATCTTCACTTTCCAGGGCGCGATCGTCACTCGCGAGTACTACTTCAACGACCACGGCACTCAAATCGACCGTTTTGCCCGCAGCCTGGTCGCGAGCTGGGCCGGCGAGCCGACGCCGGAGGACGGCTACGCTGGCGACTACATCGCCGAGATCGCGTCGCGGGTGGTCGACGCGTACCCGGATCCGCTCGAAGACATCCCGACTCGCGAGGAAATCCAGGAGATCTTCCGTTCGGTCGGTGTCGAATTCATGTTCGGCGACATTAAGAAGAGCCTGCTGGACTTCGGTGTTAAGTTCGACGTCTACTTCCACGAGAACGACGTGCACACCTCGGGCGCGGTCGAGCACGCCGTGCAACGCCTTCGCGACCTCGGCGCGATCTACGAAAAGGACGGCGCGGTCTGGTTCAAGTCGACCGACTACGGCGACGACAAGGATCGCGTCATCATCAAGTCCGACGGCGAGTACGGCTACATGTCCGGCGACCTGGCGTACTACCTGAACAAGCGCGAACGCGGATTCGAGCGCAACCTCATCATGCTGGGCGCCGATCACCATGGCTACATCAAGCGGCTCATGGCGATGGTTGCCGCATACGGGGACAAGCCGTATTACAACCTCGAAATCCTCATCGGCCAGTTGGTCAACCTGATGCGCGATGGAAATCCGCACCGAATGAGCAAGCGGGCGGGTACGGTGGTCGTGCTCGATGACCTCGTCGATGCGGTGGGTGTGGATGCGGGGCGGTACGCCCTCGTGCGGTCATCCATTGACACCCAGATCGACATTGACCTCGATCTCTGGAGTCGCAAGACCAGCGACAACCCAGTGTTCTATGTGCAGTACGCGCATGCTCGCACGCGGGCCGTTGCGCGGAACGCGGAGTCGAGTGGCGTCGACCGCAGTGCATTCGATGCCTCGCTGCTGACGCATCCGACGGAGAGCGTGCTGCTGGGCATCCTCGCCGAATTCCCGAGGGTGGTGCGACAGGCCGCGGAACTGCGCGAGCCACATCGCGTGGCGCGCTACAGCGAGGAGCTCGCCGGCGCGTACCACCGCTGGTATGACGCGTGCCGGGTGACGCCTCTGGGCGAAGAGCCGATCACCGACCTTCACCGCACGCGGCTCTGGCTCAATGACGCGACCGGCGTGGTGCTCCGCAACGCGCTCGGCCTGCTCGGAGTCGCCGCACCGGACCGGATGTAGTGGATGTCATCGGTCGCGGTCGCGCCGCGCAAGAAGCACCGCGGGCGCAACGCGCTGATCGCGTTCGTCATCGTGGTCGTGCTGCTCGTTGCCGCGTTCTTCGTCGCGGACTACTTCGCCAAGAAGTATGCAACGAGTTACGTGCAGCAACAGGTTGCGACGGCTCTGGATCTGCCATCTACTGCTCCAGTGCATGTGGACCTCGGGTCGGGCTCGATTTTGCTGCAGGCCGTGACCGGGTCGATCAACAACGTCACAGTGGATGTCGATCCGCTGGTCATTGATGGGCTGAGCGGCTCGGCGGTGCTGACGGCGCACGGCGTGCCACTCTCGAGCACGGCTCCGGTGAAGTCGCTTCAGGTGGATGTCACCGTTCCCGAAACGACGATCACCCAAGCCATTAAGAAGGTGCCGGAACTCGCGAGCTTCTCGCCCACGGTGTCGGTCGCCGGCAACGATGTGACCGTCGCGGGTTCGTTCTCGGTCTTTGGATTCGTTCAGCACCTGAGCGTCACGATGACGCCGAAGGTTTCGGCCGGGGCCCCGAGCTTCACCATCACGACCGCGAAATTCAACGGTGCAACGATTTCGGTGATCCAGCTCGACAAGGACATTCCCGGGCTCGCGACTGTGCTCCAATCCGGGACGTCGCTGTGCATCGCGGATGCGCTGCCGAAATCGTTCGTGCTGACCGGCGTCTCGATCCAGGGCCAGTCGCTCGTGTCGACCTTCACCGGTGACGGGGTTGAGCTGAACGGCGCGGCGCTTGCGCAGCGGGGTACCTGCCAGTAGGCCTCGGCATGCGGCGAAGCCGACAACCTGCGGGTCAGTACTATTGACCGGTGTCTGCCAACCCACTCGCTCCGGCGTGGCTCGCGCTGCCCGAAGATGCGAACGGGCTCGATCCTCGGGTGTGGTCGCGCTGGGCCGAGCGTACCGAGATCGGCACAATAGCGATCGCCGATGTCGACATCCCGGCGCTGGCTGCCGAGTACGGAACCCCGCTCTACGTCGTCGACGAAGCGGATGCCCGTGCCCGAGCCCTGGAGATCCGCGAATCCTTCGACCGTGAATTCGCTCGAGTCGGCAGCAAGGCGAAGGTCTACTACGCGGGCAAAGCGTTCCTGTCCATCGAAGTCGCGAAATGGATGATCGATGCCGGACTGAACATCGACGTATGTAGCGGCGGCGAACTGGCCGTCGCGCTGGCAGCGGGCGTCCCGCCCGCCCGCCTCGGCTTGCACGGCAACAACAAGTCGATCGCGGAGATCGATCGCGCGGTCTCGGTCGGCGTCGGCGCGATTGTGCTCGACAGTGTGATCGAGATCGAGCGAGTCGCGGATGCCGCAGCACGGCACGGGCGAATTCAGCCCGTTCGGCTCCGTATCAACACCGGCGTTCACGCATCCACCCACGACTACCTCGCCACGGCTCGCGAAGACCAGAAGTTCGGCATCCCCATCGCCGATGCGGCGGACGCGGTTGCGACGATCCGCTCGCACCCGTCGCTGCAGTTCCTGGGTCTTCACTCGCACATCGGGTCGCAGATCTTCGAGTCTGACGGATTCGCGGAAGCCGCCCACCGGCTGTTCGCGCTGCATGCCGAGCTGCTCAAGGCCGGCCCGGTTCCCGAGTTGAACCTCGGCGGCGGGTTCGGGATTGCGTACACGAGCGCGGATGTTGCCCTGCCGCTCGATGAAATCGCGAAACGCTTCGCCGACATCGTTGCTGCCGAAGCGGCGGCGCTCGATGTCTCTATCCCCGTCGTTTCGATCGAACCGGGGCGCGCGATCATCGGGCCGTCGACAGCGACCATCTACGAGGTAGGCACGGTCAAGGATGTGCTCGTGACTCTGCCGGGGCCCTCGACTGGCTCATTGGCCGCAAGTACCGCGACCCGCAAGTACGTCTCCGTCGATGGCGGAATGAGCGACAACATCCGTGCTGCCCTGTACGGTGCCGACTACTCGGTGCGGCTGGCTTCCCGATCATCGGATGCCGAGCCGGCGCTGGTTCGGATCGCGGGCAAGCACTGCGAGAGTGGCGACATCGTGGTCCACGCCGACTACCTGCCGGGCGACGTGCAACCCGGTGACCTCGTCGCCGTTCCGGCAACGGGCGCGTACTGCTGGTCGCTCGCCAATAATTACAACTACCTCGGACGACCCGCCGTGGTCGCCGTCAGAGACGGTAGCGCGTACCTGCTGATCAGGCGCGAAACCGAACGAGACCTGCTGTCGCGAGACGCCGGACTGGAGACACCATGATCGAGTACCGCAACCTGCGAATCGCCCTCCTGGGCGGCGGCGCTGTTGGCGCGCAGGTGGCCAACCTCCTCATCGAGCACGGCGACGAGCTGGCGAGCCGGGCGGGCGCAGGTCTCGAGCTGGTCGGTGTCGCGGTGCGAAACGTCGACGCGGTGCGCAATGCTCCAATTCCGAAGCACCTGCTCACGACGGATGCCGCATCTCTCATCATGGGCGCCGACATCGTGATCGAACTCATGGGTGGGCTCGAGCCGGCTCGAACTCTCGTGCTTGACGCGATCAATTCCGGCGCCGACGTAATAACCGGTAACAAGGCGCTGCTGGCGACGCACGGACCCGAGTTGTTCGAAGCGGCGGAGCAGGTCGGCGCCCAGCTGTACTACGAGGCCGCGGTTGGAGGCGCGATTCCGATCATCCGTCCGCTACGGGACAGCCTCGCGGGCGACCGTGTAAACCGCATCCTGGGCATCGTCAACGGAACGACCAACTTCATTCTCGACCTCATGGAGCGCGAAGACTCGACGCTCGAAGCCGCTCTCGCGAAGGCGACAGAACTCGGATACGCGGAGGCTGATCCGACCGCCGACATCGAGGGATTCGATGCAGCCCAGAAGGTCTCGATTCTCGCGAGCCTCGCCTTCCACACCAACGTTCCGCTCGAAGCGGTCTATCGCGAGGGCATCACGGGTGTGACGATTGAGCAGGTCGAGTCTGCGCGCAAAGCCGGGTATGTCGTGAAGCTGCTCGCAATTTGTGAGCGCCTGACTGATACCGCGGGTACCGAAGGTGTCAGCGCTCGCGTGTATCCCGCACTGATTCCGACATCGCACCCGCTGGCAGCCGTTCACGGCGTCAACAACGCCGTGTTTATCGAGGCCGAGGCTGCGGGCAGCCTGATGTTCTACGGCGCCGGTGCCGGGGGAGTCCAAACCGCATCGGCAGTTCTCGGCGATCTCGTTTCGGCGGCGCGTCGCCATGTGATCGGCGGGCCAGGGGTCGCCGAGTCGACACACGCGAACCTGCCGGTTCTTCCCATCTCGAGCATCAACACCCGCTACCAGATCACTCTGGTCGTCTCCGACAAGCCGGGCGTCCTGGCCGCGATCGCGAGCCTGTTCAGCCAGCACGGCGTCTCGGTCGAAGCTCTCACGCAGTCGGTGAGCGTGGTCGGTCCACTCGACGATGACGCCACCGCTACCCTTGTCATAGGTACCCACGAGGCGACCGAGGAAGCACTTGCCGCAACGGTGGCAGCGCTCGAAGGCAATGAGGTCGTCCGGAGCGTCGTCTCCGTCATGAGAGTCGAGGGACTGTAGTTCAATGTCCGATCAGTTACAGGCCATTCACACCACGGCCCATCAGTGGCGCGGAGTTCTCCGCGAGTATGCCGATCGATTGGACATCTCGGACGCGACCCCGATCGTCACCCTCGGTGAGGGTGGAACTCCGCTCATCGCCGCCGACGCGCTCTCGCGTCGCACCGGGGCCAAGGTCTGGGTCAAGTTCGAGGGAATGAATCCGACCGGATCCTTCAAGGACCGCGGCATGACGATGGCGGTATCCAAGGCCGTCGAACGCGGCGCGAAGGCGGTCATCTGCGCGTCGACCGGCAATACATCCGCTTCCGCTGCGGCCTATGCGGCGCACGCCGGTATCACGGCCGCTGTACTGGTGCCCGAAGGCAAGATCGCCATGGGCAAGCTCGCGCAGGCGATCGCGCACAATGCGCAGCTCCTGCAGGTGCAGGGCAACTTTGACGACTGCCTCGAGATTGCTCGCGACCTGGCTCTTAACTATCCCGTGCACCTGGTGAACTCGGTCAACAACGACCGCATCGAGGGGCAGAAGACCGCGGCATTCGAGGTCGTCGAGGTTCTGGGCGATGCGCCGGACTTCCACATCGTGCCGGTGGGTAACGCCGGAAACTACACCGCGTACTACCGCGGCTACAGCGAAGAGCTTGCCCGAAACGAGACGACCCGATTGCCGCGGATGTTCGGCTTCCAGGCCGCCGGCAGCGCGCCGATTGTGGTCGGACACGTGGTGAAGAATCCCGAGACGATCGCCAGCGCAATCCGCATCGGCAACCCGGCATCCTGGGAACTGGCGACCGCGGCACGCGAGGCGAGTGACGGCTACTTCGGCTCGATCACCGACGAGAAGATCCTCGAGGCGTATCGAATTCTGTCCGCCGAGGTGGGCATCTTCGTCGAGCCCGCATCAGCCATCAGTGTCGCCGGTCTGCTCGAGCGCAGTGAAGCCGGAGTCATTGGCAAGGGTGCCACCGTCGTGCTGACGGTAACCGGACACGGACTCAAGGACCCCCACTGGGCGCTGCAGACACCCGATGGCTCGGATGTCAAACCCACCGTCGTGCCGGTGGATACCGCGCAGATCGCCGGTGTGCTCGGCCTCACCTCTGCGACCGTCTAGAAATCGCGCAGCTCATGGCTCTGCCCGTCGGTCTCGAGGTTTTGGTCAAGGTTCCCGCAACCACCGCCAACCTTGGCCCGGGCTTCGACACGCTCGGCCTGGCGCTCTCGCTGTACGACGAGCTCGCGGTCACGGTTCGGTCGAAGGCGGGTGCGGCAGTTCGCGT
Source organism: Galbitalea sp. (assembly GCA_036266835.1). Lineage (GTDB taxonomy): Bacteria > Actinomycetota > Actinomycetes > Actinomycetales > Microbacteriaceae > Galbitalea. Next base: position 10,564 of record DATAXD010000050.1, read on the forward strand.
CGAAGGAGTTGGTGCGGGAGAAGTCCCCGTCGATTCGACTAACCTCGTCGTTCGCGCGATCGCGCACGTCTTCGAGCATTACGACCAGCCACTTCCGGGCCTTGAGCTCATTGCCCACAACGTGATCCCGCACGGTCGGGGGCTCGGGTCATCCGGCGCCGCGATCGTGTCCGGGATCATGGCTGCCAAGGGGCTGCTCGAGGGAGTCGTCGAGATCGACTCGACCCAGCTGCTCGCGCTGGCGACCGAGCTCGAAGGGCACCCGGACAACGTGGCGCCGGCCCTGTTTGGCGGGCTGACTATCGCCTGGCTCACGGACGCCGGTCCGCAGTACAAGAAACTGATGGTTCATCGCGGCGTTTCGCCGCTCGTCGCCGTACCAGACACGACGATGTCGACGGCCCTGGCGAGGAGTCTCCAGCCGGTCTCGGTGCCGCACGAGGATGCCATTTTCAACGTGTCTCGTTCCGCGTTGCTGATCGCGGCGCTCATCCAGTCGCCGGAACTACTGTCGGTGGCGACCGAGGACAAGTTGCATCAGGCATACCGCGCCGGTGCGATGCCGGAGACGGATGCACTGCTCCGGGAACTGCGCAAACACGGATTGCCCGCGGTAGTTTCGGGGGCCGGACCGTCGATCCTCGTGCTGTGCAGCGACCCCGCGCAGCGGCTCGTTGCCGCCGATCTCGTCGCCCACACCACGACTACCGCCTGGCAGACCCTCATGCTGGCCGTCGACTTCAAAGGTGCTACAGTCGTAACGCACCCGGTTGAAGCTCGCGGCTAGTCCACGAGTTCCCCAGGTAGCAATTTATCTAGCACTCGCTGACCCGCAGATCTGACCTGCAGTGTTCTTGACTGCAGCGGTCGCGTCGGTTCCACTGTGAATCCACTGTCGCCCGCCCATCCCAGTATGCGAACAAGCGAAGGCATACCTCCGAGCACAAATTGTGGCTTCGGAGTCGAAAGGAATCCTTTTTCGTGACTGACACAGTCAACGGTGCCTCGAGCACCGAATCCCACGCGTCGCTGACCGCGCTTCGCCTGCCGGAGCTAGTAGCTCTGGCGACCGAGCGCGGCATTGCTGGCGCGACCAAACTTCGCAAAGGAGAACTCGTGGACGCCCTCAGTGCCGACAACGACGACAACAACACCACGCCCGGTGACGACGCCGGCCACAGCAGCGCGGAAGGCAGCTCTCCGGAGCTGGCACTCGACGCTGCTGCGGCAGAGGTGACCGCCGCGGCACCCAAAAAGCGCACGTCGCGACGGGCAACCACCGCGGACGTCCCGGCGGCGGATGCCGCGAATCCGGACGCTTCGCACGCGGGCAACAGCCCGGTTTCAGCATCCGCCCACGTGGCAGAGCACGAGCCGAACATCGATGCGGCGACCCTCGAGACCGACTCCGGCGAGCAGCTGGTTCCGGCAGATGGCGCCGAGTCCGGAGACAACGGCGAGAACGCCGATGGCGAGCAGGCGCCGCGCAACTCGCGCAACCGCAACCGCAACCGCGGCCAGGGCGCGGGGGCATCCGGCAACGGCAGCACCAACAACGGGAACCGGCAGAGCGGGCAAAGCGGCCAGAACAACCAGAATTCCGCGGGCCAGCAGGCCGACGGGCAGGATGGCGCGGGCGGCAGCAGCCGCAGCCGTTACCGTGACCGCAAGCGGGGTCGTGGTCCGGCATCCGAAGACTTCGAGCCGGAAATCACCGCCGACGACATCCTGATTCCTGTTGCCGGCATCCTCGATGTCCTCGACAACTACGCCTTCGTTCGCACCAGCGGCTACCTGCCCGGCGCAAACGATGTCTACGTCAGCCTTGGTCAGGTCAAGAAGCACAACCTCCGCAAGGGCGACGCAGTCGTTGGCGCGATTCGCCAGCCGCGAGAGGGTGAAAACAACCAGGGTCGGCAGAAGTACAACGCGATCGTGCGCATCGACTCGGTCAACGGACTTCCCGTCGACGAGGCGGCAAATCGGGTCGAGTTCAGCAAGCTGACGCCGCTCTACCCGACCGAACGGATGCGCCTGGAAACCGAGCCGACGAAACTGTCGACCCGCATCATCGACCTCGTTTCGCCGATCGGCAAGGGCCAGCGCGGACTCATCGTGTCTCCGCCCAAAGCAGGCAAGACTCTCGTCCTGCAGGCGATTGCGAACGCGATCTCGAAGAACAACCCAGAGGTTCACCTCATGGTCGTGCTCGTCGATGAGCGGCCCGAAGAGGTCACCGACATGCAGCGCACGGTCAAGGGCGAGGTCATCGCATCCACGTTCGACCGTCCCGCCGAAGACCACACCACGGTCGCCGAGCTCGCCATCGAGCGCGCGAAGCGTCTCGTTGAGCTGGGTCACGACGTCGTCGTGCTCCTCGACTCGATCACCCGCCTCGGTCGCGCGTACAACCAGGTGGCGCCCGCATCCGGTCGCATCCTGTCCGGCGGTGTCGACTCCGCGGCGCTCTACCCCCCCAAGCGTTTCTTCGGTGCGGCGCGCAACGTCGAGGAGGGCGGTTCGCTGACCATCATCGCGACCGCGCTCGTCGAGACGGGATCCAAGATGGACGAGGTGATCTTCGAGGAGTTCAAGGGCACCGGAAACATGGAGCTCCGCCTGTCGCGCCAGCTGGCCGACAAGCGCATCTTCCCGGCGGTCGATGTGAACGCGTCCGGAACCCGCCGCGAGGAGATGCTCCTCGGCGACGAGGAGGTCAAGGTCACCTGGAAGCTTCGTCGCGCGCTCGCCGGCATCGAGCCGCAGCAGGCCCTCGAGACGGTGCTCGGCAAGCTGAAGGAGACGGCATCAAATGTCGAGTTCCTGATGCAGATCCAGAAGTCGCTGCCGACCTCGACCAACGGCTCAGGTTCCAGCGCGACCAAAGAGGACTAGATGTTCGAGTCAGTAGCGACGCTGCTGGCCGAGCTTGGTGAGCTTCAGACCCAGCTGTCGGATCCCGCGGTGCACGCGGATCCGGCGCGGTCGAAGAAGCTCAACCGGCGGTACGCCGAGCTGAGCAAGATCGCCTCGGCCTATTCGGTCTGGAACCAGGCCGTTGATGACCTCGACGCTGCGCGCGAACTCGCCCGCGAGGATGAGGCGTTCGCCGCCGAAGTGCCGGTACTCGAGGAGCACCGCGCGCAGGTACAGGAAGCGCTCCGCCGGCTGCTGATCCCGCGGGACCCGGATGACGGTCGCGACGTGATCATGGAGATCAAGGGTGGCGAGGGTGGCGCCGAAAGCGCGCTGTTCGCGGCCGATCTGCTGCGGATGTACATGCACTACGCCGAGTCCAAGGGCTGGAAGTACGAGCTCCTCGAACGCAACGAGAGCGATCTCGGTGGCTACAAGGATGTTCAGATCGCGATCAAGTCCAACGCGACCGATCCGTCGCAGGGGGTGTGGGCGCACCTCAAGTACGAGGGCGGCGTGCACCGCGTGCAGCGGGTTCCTGCGACCGAGTCGCAGGGCCGCATCCATACCTCGACGACCGGCGTGCTCGTGTTCCCGGAAGTCGATGAGCCCGAGGAACTCGAGATCAGCCAGAACGACATCCGCATCGATGTGTTCCGCTCGAGCGGACCGGGCGGCCAGTCGGTCAACACCACCGACTCCGCGGTGCGCATCACACACATCCCGACCGGGATCGTCGTCTCAATGCAGAACGAGAAGAGCCAGATCCAGAATCGCGAAGCGGGAATGCGCGTGCTTCGTGCGCGGCTGCTTGCGCGTCAACAGGAGGAGCTGGATGCCGCGGCTTCGGATGCCCGAAAGAGCCAGATCCGCACGATGGACCGGTCGGAGCGCATCCGCACCTACAACTTCCCGGAGAACCGGATTGCCGACCACCGCACCGGGTACAAGGCCTACAACCTGGACCAGGTCATGAACGGCGCCCTTGAACCGGTGGTCGAGTCGTGCATCCAGTTCGACGAAGAGGCCAGGCTGGCCGATCTGGGCTCGGACGAGTAGCACGCTCGTGAGGACGCCATGACCTCGATCGCCGACTTTCGCGACCTGGCGATCGTGGCACTGGCGGATGCCGGCGTCGCCACCCCGGAGGCCGACGCCGATCTCCTCATCGGCCACGTCACCGGCATGAGCCGCGGTGAGGTGCAGGCAAAGGCGTTGTCGGGCGCCGAACTGCGCGAGGCCCAGGTAGACGAGCTCACCGAGCTGCTTGAGCGTCGGGTGGCGCGCGAGCCGCTGCAGCACATCACCGGACGTGCCTACTTTCGCGGGCTCGAGCTGGCCGTTGGGCCGGGGGTATTCATCCCACGCCCCGAGACCGAACAGGTCGCACAGCTCGCGGTCGATGCGCTGCGAGCCGTGCCGGGCGAAGAACCGATCGCCGTTGACCTGGGCACCGGCAGTGGGGCGATCGCGTTTGCACTCGCGACCGAGGTTCCGAACGCTCGCGTCTACGCCGTCGAGAACTCCGCGGATGCCTTCGCGTGGACGACAAAGAACCGAGCGCTCACCGGAGCGTCGAACGCCACACTGGTTCTCGGCGATCTGGCCGATGCGTTGCCCGAACTCGACGGATCCGTCGATGTCGTGATCTCGAACCCGCCGTACATCCCGTCGGAGGCAATTCCTCGTGACCTGGAGGTGCACCTGCACGACCCGAAGGTCGCGCTCTATGGCGGCGTCGATGGGCTGGATGTGGTGCGGAAGGTCTCGACGACGGCCTTTCGACTCCTGCATTCCGGTGGCGCATTCGTGCTGGAGCATGGTGAGCTGCAGGCCGCCGCAATCGCCGACCTACTCTGGGCTGACGGGTGGACCGCCACCGCAAAGCACCGCGACCTCCTTGGTCGGGATCGCGCAACTACGGCCCTCCGCCCCTGAATCCGGGCGAAATCGAGTCAGGCGCGTGACCTCTCGCGGGCTTTGGTCACGGCCTCGCGTTGCTTCTGACGAGCGTCGCGCAGCTTGGCCTCCGCTTCCTTGACCCTCGCAGCGGTCTTCTTGACGTTTTCGTCCTTGGCGAATTCGCGGTCCGGATCGGGCTGGGCTACGGTGCCGGGACGCCCGGCCGAAAGTTCGGCCATGTGCACCTCGAGGCCATCCAGGATGCGCAGCAGCCCGAACTCGAATGCCTCCGACTCGCCGTCGGTGAACGATCCAGCCGCGATCGCGGGCGCGAGAAACGGAAACTGCTCGGGAGTGATGAGCTCGGCAAGAGTCTCGGACGGAATGACGTTCGCGGCCTGGTTGCGAAGAATCTGGCCCTCCCACCTCGACTGCCCACTGAGCGCGAGCATCGCCGACACGCGCGCAGTCTGCGGCAGAGCCGTCTGAGCGAGGGCTCCAAGGCCCGCATCCAGCCAGGCCAGGTTGTTGGGCGTGTTCGGCTCGGAATCGACCGGAATGTCGAGGAGCCACGGATGCACGTCGTATACCGCGAGCGTCGCGCGGTACCACTGCGTGAGCCCTTCCCGCCAGCGCTCGGTCTTGCCCGCGGCGATCGGAGGCAGGCCGATGCCGGCTTCCTGCATGAGCAGGATGAGATCGTCTTTCGCGCTGACGTACCGGTAAAGCGACATGGTCGTGTAGCCCAGCGCGGTCGCGACGCTCGACATCGAGACGGCGCCGAGACCGTCAGCGTCCGCGATCTGTACAGCAGCATCCACGATGCCTTCGAGACTGAGTTCGCGTTTTGGCCCACGCTGCGGGTTGGCGGCGACCCCCCACGCAAGCGCAACGCCGCGGGGAAGGTCGCCGTCTGAACCCATGTCCATCATTCTGCTGGATGTCGCGCCGATTGCACTGCCGTCTAGTGGTTGATGCGGCTTCGGAAGAGCACGAGCGAACTGACATAACCGACCACGAGAACCCCGCCGAGCCAGGCGAGTGCGAGCCAGCCATTCGTTCCCGGGTTCGTGTTGCTAAGAAAGGCGCGCATGGTTTCGGTGATCGGAGTGAATGGCTCGGTCCTGGCGAAACCCTGCAGCCAGGTCGGCATGGTATCGATGGGCACAAATCCGCTCGACACGTACGGCAGGAAGAGAAACACGAAATTCACGCTTTGTGCGGCCTCCTCGCTCAGCAGCAGACCCGCGGCGCAGCAGACCCAGGTGAACGCGGTGATCGCCAACACGAGGTAGAGGGCAGCGAGGATCCAGTGTCCCAGGTCTGCTTCGGGTCGATAGCCGAGCAGCACCGCAACACCGATGACCACGGCGCTCGCCACCAGATTGCGCAGAACGCTCGCGACAACGTGACCGACGAGCACCGAACCGCCGAAGATTGGCATCGTGCGGAATCGATCGATGATGCCCTCGCGCATGTCCTTCGCAACGGTGACGGCGGTAAGGGCCGATCCGAATCCGGAACACAGGATCAGGATGGCCGGTACCACGTACTGCACGTAGTGTCCGTCGCGTTCTGCGGCCCCGCCGAAGATGATCACGAAGACGCACATGATCACCGCAGGCAGCGCGAGCCCCGTGATCAGCATGTCAACACTGCGGATGCTTCGGCGTAGTTCGCGCACGATCATCGCGCCGACGTCAGAGAACGGGCGGTTCGTCGGGCGGGTCGTCAGGGGAACGGTTGTTGTGGTCATGCTGCGGTCTCCTCGCGGGTCGTTATGGTGCTGTCGATTGTCGAGTCGGCCACCGGTGAGCCGGTCAGGTGCAGGAACACGTCGTCGAGCGTCGGCTTGGTGAGTGCGATGCTGCTGACAGCGAGCGAATGGCGGTCGGCGATAGCCAGGAGTTCTCGCGTCGTCCGCACGGGCTCGCTCGATGGGACCGACACGCTCGCGTGTTCGGGGTCGAACGTTGCATCCGGTCCGAAGCCGGCTCGCTGGGCCGCCGCATAGACATCGTCGTTCTCAAACACCAGCTCGACTCGGTCGCCATCGAGGTCGGCCTTGAGTTCTGCCGGAGTTCCGGATGCGACGACAGCGCCGTGGTTGAGGACCGCGACGGTGTCAGCGAGCTGGTCCGCCTCGTCGAGGTACTGGGTCGTCAGCAGGATTGTGGTGCCCGCTGCCGTCAGCTGCCTCACGACATCCCACATCTGATTGCGGCTGCGCGGGTCGAGTCCCGTCGTCGGCTCGTCAAGCACGACGATCGGGGGAGCGGAGATCAGGCTGATCGCGAGGTCGAGTCGACGGCGCATGCCGCCGGAGTACGTCGAGGCCATCTTGCCCGCCGCGTCAACGAGGTCGAATTGCTCGATCAGTTGTGAGACGCGTGCCCACGCCGTTCGGCGAGGCAGGTGCGCCAGGTGCGCCATCATGGCCAGGTTTTCTACACCCGTCTGAAATGGATCGACCGCGGCGAACTGGCCGGTCAGGCTGAGCGCCGCTCGCGCCGCGGCCGGATTGCGGACGACGTCAATCCCGTCGAGTAGTGCTGTGCCGGCATCCGGCTTGAGCAGGGTGGTCAGGATGTTGACGGCCGTCGTCTTGCCGGCGCCGTTGGGCCCGAGCAGGGCGAAGATCTGGCCGCGCTGGACGGCAAGATCGAGTCCGTCGAGCACGATCGTCCCGCGAAAGGCCTTTCGAAGCCCCCTGGTTTCGATCATGGATGTTGCTGTCACTTCAATTCCCTCCGTAACTGCGTATAGCGCACGCGACATATACGACATAAACAATGTGTAGACCGTACACAGTTAACAGGAACACGTCAAGCCAAACTCCCTGAGAGGACCCAATCCGCCCCTTAAAGGCCCTCGAGAAGGGTCTTTTGCGACCTCTCGCGGGGTTTAGCGAGCGGCGAAAGTGCGGATGGCGGCGTCGAGGGCGGGAACATCCGCGGCACCCGTGTAGTGGAACGACGTGATGCCGTCCGCTTCCGCACCGGCGATGTTCGACGCCGAGTCATCAACAAAGAACGCCTCGGTCGACACGGCGCCGTAGTGCTTCAGCGCGGCGAGGTACGCCTTCGGATCCGGCTTGCGAATGCCGATCTCGCAGCTCACCAGCACGTTGGGTCCGAGGATTGCCGCGACATCCGGCGCCATCCGCGCGAGCGTCGCGACGAACGGGGGCGGATTGTTCGAGAACAGCGAAACGGTTCCCAGGGTTGCTGCGAGTCGAAGCGCATCGACGACTCCCGCGTTGGGTGTGGATGCCTCGTGCCGCGCCTCACACCACTGGTCCAGGGTGATTTTCGCCCCCGTGACTTCGGTGAATTTGTCGAGGTAGTCCTGCGCGCTCGCCCATTCGCCGAGTTCTGCGCGAGTCTCGTAACCACCCGCCCACCAGGTCTTCGCGAGGTGGTACTGGCTGACTCCGCTCATGCGGCTGAGCGCCGGCAGGCGCTTGCGAAAGTCGTAGGCGTAGAGGGTTTTGTCGAAGTCGAACAGGTAGAGGTTCACGGTGCTTCTCACGCTAGCGGGTCAGGCAAGCCCAAGTGGGCGGCGACTACGATGGTCGAGACATGGCCCCTGAATTCGACTGCTCGGACCCATCCGAGTTGGTGACCGGAGTGCGCTTGGCGCGTGCTGCGATCGATCGTGGCGAACTCGTGGTCATCCCCACCGATACCGTCTACGGGATAGCCGCGGACGCGTTTTCGCCCGCGGCCGTAAAGGGCCTGCTCCAGGCCAAGGGACGCGGTCGCGAATCGCCTCCACCCGTGCTCATCCCCGGTGTCTCGACGCTCGACGCCCTTGCCGAAGATGTTCCGGATGAGGTGAGGGCTCTGGTCGCCAAATTCTGGCCAGGCGGGCTCACGGTGATTCTTCCGGCGCGATCGTCCCTGTCCTGGGACCTCGGCGAGGCCCGCGGAACCGTCGCGCTTCGGATGCCCGCCAATGACATCGCCCTGAAGGTACTCGCAGAAACCGGACCGCTGGCGGTGTCAAGCGCGAACCTGACCGGCAAGCCGGCCGCATCCACCAACGCCGAAGCGCGCGCCTACTTTGGCGACTCGGTGAGCGTGTATCTCGACGGCGGCACTGTCGGCGCGGAGCACGGCCGCGCATCGGATCCGGCGTCGACGATCGTGGATGCGACGGCGCTCAGCGCGAGCGCCCGGAGCGGAGCCGCTGTCGGCAAGCTGCGCATCGTCCGTCATGGGGTCATCAGCGATGACGCCATCCGCGAGGTCGTGGGGGCCGATCGGTGCGAATAGTCTTCTACGTCCTGTTGGTGGCCGTCGCGGCGCTGGTCACCTGGGGTCTGTCCCTGCTCACGTTGCGACTCAGCCGTCGCTATCGTCTGTATCCCAAAATTCGGGCGAGGGATGTCCATACCGAACCAACTCCGCGGCTGGGTGGGGTGGCTATGTTCCTCGGCCTGCTCGCGGCCATCGGGGTCGCCTGGTTCGTACCCCCGCTGCGCGCCGCATTTGGCGACACCTGGCAGGTCGCGACCATCCTCCTGGCTGCGCTGATCATCGTTGCCATCGGGCTCATCGACGACATCATCGACCTCGGCTGGGTCACAAAGCTTGCCGGTCAATTCATCGCCGCGCTCGTTTTGGCCTTCGGCGGCACGCAACTGCTGGCGATTCCCATCGGCGCGATCGTTGTTCCCGGGGCCTTCCCGTCGCTGGTCCTGACCGTGTTTGTCGTCGTGCTGGTGATGAACGCGGTCAATTTCGTGGATGGGCTCGACGGGCTGGTCGCGGGCGTCGCGATCATCGCGAACGGCACGTTCTTCGTGTACACCTACCTGCAGCAGTCGGTGAACAACCTTCCGTACTACAACCTCGCCGCGCTGGTCACGGCTGCGCTGATCGGTGTCTGTGCCGGACTGCTTCCTGTGAATTTCCATCCGGCGAAGATGTTCATGGGGGACTCCGGCGCACTGCTGGTCGGGCTCCTGATGGCCGTGTCGGCCATCAACGTGACTGACGACTTCGACCCCGGTCAGGTCGCGACAGCCAGGCTCGACCACAGCATCGTCCTGGTGTCGTACATCCCGATCCTGCTGCCGTTCGCGATCCTCATCCTGCCGTTGCTCGACTTCGGGCTCGCGATCCTGCGACGCCTGCGTGCCGGCAAGTCCCCGTTCAGCGCCGACCGCAAGCACCTGCACCACCGACTTCTGGACATGGGCCATTCACACCTGAACGCCGTGTTGCTGTTCTACGCATGGACCCTGGTCGTCTCGGTCGGCCTGCTCATGTTCCTTTTCGTGCAATGGTGGTGGGCGGTCACGTTCATCGTGGTCGGCTTCATCGTGACCAGCGCCTTCACGCTGGCTCCGCTGGGCCGACGGCGTCGAGCCTGGATGGCCGAGCAACGTGCGAAAACGACCCCGATTGTCGTGCACAACGCCGAGGGAGCAGACCGATGACCTACGTGCCCATGTTGACGCGCGCCCTCCGATACGGAACCGTGCTGACGATTGTCATGATCGTCGCCGGCGGCATCATCGGCTACCTCGTGGGCGGCTCGCACGGCTTGTTCAGCGCGCTCATCGGCGCCGGAGTGACCGCCGTCTTCATGGGCTTCACCGCCGCCAGCATCCTGGTCGCCGGTCGGGTTGCCAGTGGACCGGACGGCATCGCGACCTTCTACGCGATCGTGCTCGGAACGTGGATGCTCAAGCTGGTGATTTTCGTCGCACTGGCCATCTGGCTGCGCACCCAATCGTGGCTCGATCCGGCGGTTTTCGGGTTCACCATCATCGCCGCCGTCATCGGTTCACTCATCGTCGACGTCGTCGCTTTCCGGCGCACTCGGACCCCGTATACGGATGCCGTGCTACCCGCTGAAGCCCAGCGTCCGGCCGAGAAATAGCCCAGAGATTCTTGATAGGGTGGGGTGTCTCATCTGTGAACGCTGCGCGATGCGCCCCGATTCAGGAGTAAGCACTGCTCACCTCCGTTCTAACCAATGCACTCCTGTCTGTCGGCGCTGACAGCTCGGGGAGCGGCTTCAACCCGCCCTCAATCGATGACTTCTTCCCCCCGACCATTTTCTTTGCGGGTACTCCGTTCGCAATGAACCGGCTTGAGCTCATTCGACTCCTCGTTCTGGTTCTCCTCGTGCTGTGGCTGTGGCTCGGTACACGGCGGATGAAGCTCGTGCCCGGACGCGGCCAGGCCCTGACCGAGCTGATCCTCGACTTCCCGCGCAAGAGCATCGTTATCGACACCCTCGGCGAAGAAGAGGGCCGTCGGTTCATGCCGATTCTGATGACCGTCTTTTTTGTGACGCTCGGGATGAACTTGACGGGAATCATTCCTGGCCTGCAGCTCGCCGGGACGTCCGTCATCGGAATCCCGCTCGTTGAGACGGTCGTCATCTACGTCGTCTTCATCTACGCCGGCATCCGCAAACTCGGCGGCAAGTTCTTCAAGAACGCACTGTTTCCACCCGGCGTGCACCCACTCATGTACATCCTCCTGACGCCGGTGGAGTTTGTATCGACGTTCATCGTTCGTCCGGTTTCACTTACCTTGCGACTTCTGATGAACCTGGTCGCCGGTCACATGCTGCTTGCGCTCTGCTGGGCCGCCACCGAGTTCTTCCTGGTGACCCTGGTCTTCACGCAGGGCAACTTCCTCGGACTTCTCGGCCTCGGAACCTTTGCGTTCGGCGTTCTGTTCTTTGGCCTCGAGCTGTTCGTCGCGGTCCTGCAGGCATACGTGATCGCAATCCTCGGTGCCATCTACATCCAGTTGTCGCTCGCGGACGAGCACTAAAAACCACCGCGTTTCGCCACGTGCGCGGGACAGGAACCCTCGAAAGGAAAACAGAATGTCCACATCAATAGACGTCGTCGGCCAACTGGCGCCGCTTGCATTCGGTCTCGCCGCTATCGGCTCCGGTATCGGTGTCGGCATCATCGTCGGAAAGACGATCGAATCCGTCGCTCGCCAGCCAGAACTGCAGGGCCGCCTGTCGACCCTCATGTTCCTCGGAATTGCCCTCACCGAAGCACTCGCGTTCATCGCGGTCGGTGTTGCGTACATCCCGTTCCCGCACCCGTAACCAGCGTTGACGATTCTCTAAGGAGCAGAAATGCATTCCGCATTTCTCACCGTGAATACGGCGGATGTGAATCCGCTGGTTCCGCAGATACCAGACCTCATCTACGGCGGCTTCGTGTTCGTCGTCGTCCTCATCGTCTTCATCCGGGTCGCCCTGCCGCGGCTCAACGCCATGCTCGATGCCCGAAGTGATGCCATCGAGGGTGGCATCAAGCGTGCGGAAGTCGCGGAGGCCGCGGCCGAAGCCAAGAAGGGCGAGTACGAAGCTGCACTCGCCGAGGCACGGGCTGATGCTGCGAAGATTCGCGCGCAGGCCCAGGAGGACGGCACTCAGATCATCGCTGAGGCGAAGGAGCAGGCGACCGTCGAGGCCGCTCGAGTGACCGCAAACGCACAACTGCAGATCGAGGCCGAGCGCACAGCCGCGCTGGTTTCGCTGCGCGCCGAGGTCGGGTCGCTGGCGATCGATCTTGCCTCGGGAGTCATTGGCGAGAGCCTGAACAGCGACAAGCGGTCCAAGGACATCGTCGATCGGTTCCTGACCGAACTCGAAGCGCCCGCGACGGGCAAGTCCGGCAAGTCGAAGTAGCGAACGAAGGTATCTGAGTCATGGGTTCGGCAACTCGGGAAGCGATCGTCGCAGCGACGGCGACGCTCGCACAGCAGAGCGCGGTTAATCTCGCCGTTGGCGAACAGCTGCTTGCCGCTGCGCTCGTTGTCGACGGTTCACACGAACTCCGCACGGCACTCGCTGACGATGCCGCAGGCGACGCCGACCGGAAGGCACTCGTCGACTCTGTCTTCAAGGCCTACGAGAAGCCGGCGAAGGCCGTGCTCGAAACACTCGCCACGAGTCGCTGGTCGAGTGAAGACGATCTGGTCGCCGGAATCGAAGAGCTCGGCATTCGATCGCTCGCCGCATCCGTGCCCGCCGAAGGCACCGGGGGCGCTGGTTCGATCGACAACGAGCTGTTCGAGTTCGGCATGGCGGTCGCCTCTGACTCGGAGCTTGAGCTCGCTCTCGGCAGCAAGCTCGGCGGCGTCGACGGCAAGGTCTCGCTGATCGAGTCGCTGCTGAAAGGTAAAGCATCCGCGCAGACGCTCGCGATCCTGAAAGCCCTTGTCGCCCAGCCGCGAGGGCGTCGCATCGCCGTACTGATTCGGTACGCCGCAACCATCGTCGCCGACCAGTCGGGTTTGGGGATCGCAACAGTGACCGTCGCGTCGGCGATCGATGAGGCGCAGCGCACGCGCCTAGCCACCACTCTCCGAAAGCAGTACGGCCGCGACATCCGCCTCAACGAAATCATCGACCCACAGGTGCTCGGCGGCATGCGCGTTCAGGTTGGTTCAGAAGTCATTGACGGAACCATCGCCAACCGCATCGCAGATCTCAGACTTCGGCTCGCCAGCTAGCGCGCGTCGAGAAGCACGTATTAAGTAGAAGGAAACGCACATGGCAGACATAACAATCAGCCCGGATGAGATCCGCGACGCGCTGAAGGACTTCGTCAAGGCTTACGAGCCGGGCAAGGCTGCGGCCGCCGAGGTCGGATACGTCACGGATGCCGCCGACGGGATCGCACACGTCGAGGGGCTTCCCAGCGTGATGGCCAATGAGCTGGTGCGGTTCCCGGACGGCACCCTCGGTCTCGCCCAGAACCTCGAGGAGAGCCGGATCGGTGTCGTCATCCTCGGTGAGTTCAGTGGCGTCGATGAGGGCCAGGAAGTTACGCGCACCGGTGAGGTCCTCTCCGTTGCGGTCGGCGACGGCTACCTCGGTCGCGTTGTCGACCCGCTGGGTAACCCGCTTGATGGCCTCGGCGCCGTCAAGACCGACGGCCGCCGCGCGCTCGAGCTGCAGGCACCCGGCGTCATGCAGCGCCAGTCCGTCAAGGAGCCGATGCAGACCGGCATCAAGGCCATCGACGCGATGATCCCGATCGGTCGCGGCCAGCGCCAGCTCATCATCGGCGACCGCCAGACCGGCAAGACCGCCATCGCCGTTGACACGATCATCAACCAGAAAGCCAACTGGGAGTCGGGCGATCCGAGCAAGCAGGTTCGCTGCATCTACGTCGCCATTGGCCAGAAGGGCTCGACGATCGCCGGCATCAAGGGCGCGCTCGAGGATGCGGGAGCGATGGAGTACACGACGATCGTCGCGTCTCCCGCATCCGACCCCGCGGGCTTCAAGTACCTGGCGCCCTACACCGGCTCGGCCATCGGCCAGCACTGGATGTACGCCGGCAAGCACGTGCTCATCATCTTCGATGACCTGTCTAAGCAGGCCGAGGCCTACCGCGCCGTGTCGCTGCTGCTGCGTCGTCCACCCGGACGTGAGGCGTACCCCGGCGACGTCTTCTACCTGCACTCCCGGCTGCTGGAGCGCTGCGCGAAGCTGTCGGATGAGCTGGGTGGCGGTTCGATGACCGGGCTTCCCATCATCGAGACCAAGGCGAACGATGTTTCTGCGTACATCCCGACCAACGTGATTTCGATCACGGATGGCCAGATCTTCCTGCAGTCCGACCTCTTCAACGCCAACCAGCGACCCGCGGTCGACGTCGGAATTTCGGTCTCTCGCGTCGGTGGTGACGCTCAGGTGAAGTCGATCAAGAAGGTCTCGGGAACGCTCAAGCTCGAGCTTGCGCAGTACCGTTCGCTCGAGGCGTTCGCGCTCTTCGCATCCGACCTCGACCAGGCGAGCCGCCGCCAGCTTGCGCGCGGTTCGAGGCTGACCGAGCTGCTCCGTCAGCCGCAGTACTCGCCGTATCCGGTTGAGAACCAGGTCGTCTCGATCTGGGCGGGCACGCACGGCAAACTCGATGAGGTCCCTGTGCCGGATGTTCTGCGGTTCGAGAGCGAACTGCTCGCGTACCTCGGGCGCCACACGAAGATCCTCGGCAAGCTGCGCGACACCAACGTGCTCGACGACGACACCGAAAAGGAACTCGAGACGGCAGTCGACAAGTTCTCGCAGGAGTTTGTGACCGGCGACGGCAAGTCGCTGGGCGGAGCCGGTACCGAGCAGTTCGCGGAGGTCGAGCCGGAAGACATCACACAGGAACAGATCGTCAAGCAGAAGAGATAGCCCTTCGACAGGCTCAGGGACTGGATAGGAAAAATGGGAGCGCAGCTTCGGGAGTATCGGCAGAGGATTCGTGCTGCCCAGACGACCAAGAAGATCACGCGAGCCATGGAGCTCATCTCGGCCTCGCGCATCCAGAAGGCGCAGCAGCGCGTGACCGCTTCTGGCCCGTACTCGCGCGCGGTAACGCGTGCCGTCTCGGCGGTGGCGACCTACTCGAACGTCGATCACATCCTTACGACCGAGGCGGAAAAGATCACCCGCGCTGCGGTCGTGCTGTTCACCTCCGATCGTGGCCTGAACGGCGCCTTCAGCACCAACATCGTCCGTGAATCCGGTGAGTTGGTCGCACGTCTGCGCGGCGAGGGCAAAGAGGTCGTGTACTACGTGATCGGTCGCAAGGGTGCCGCGTACTTCGCGTTCCGGCAGCGTCCGATCGAGAAGCTGTGGACCGGCGGTACCGATCAGCCCGTCTTCGACACGGCCAGGGAGATCGGCACGGTTCTCGTCGAGAAGTTCGTGCAGGACGAGTCCGAGGGCGGCGTGAACGAAATCCACATCGTCTACAACCGCTTCAAGAACGTGGTGACCCAGATCCCGGAAATCGTGCGGTTGCTGCCGCTGGAGATCGTCGAGGGCGAAGAAGCGCCCGCGGAGGGCGAAGTCTTCCCGGCCTACGAGTTCGAGCCGGATGTGAACAGCGTTCTCGACGCGTTGCTTCCTGTCTACATCGAGAGCCGCATCTTCAACGCGATGCTGCAGTCGGCGGCATCCGAGCACGCGGCCCGGCAGCGCGCGATGCACTCGGCGAGCGACAATGCCGACAAGCTCGTCCTCAACTACACCCGGTTGGCCAACAACGCGCGCCAGTCCGAGATCACCCAACAGATTTCCGAGATCGTCGGCGGCGCCGATGCTCTCGCGAGTAAATAGATCCAAGAAAGTAAAGGGAAGCCATCATGACACCCACTGCGACAGCCAAAAAGTCGGATAAGCCCGCAAAGGCCCAGGGCGTCGGCCGCATCGCGCGCGTCACCGGTCCGGTCGTCGACATCGAGTTCGCGCACGACTCGATTCCCTCGATGTACAACGCTCTCAAGACCACCATCACGCTGGAGGGCACGAGCCGCGAGATCACGCTCGAAGTCGCTCAGCACCTCGGTGACGATGTCGTTCGTGCCATCGCATTGAACCCGACCGACGGTCTGGTTCGCGGCCAGGACGTTCGCGACACCGGAGCGGCGATCTCCGTGCCGGTCGGTGATGTCACCAAGGGCAAGGTTTTCAACGTCATCGGTGAAGTGCTCAACACAGATCCGGGCGACCCGACCAAGGTCGACGGCAAGAAGTTTGAGATCACGGAGCGCTGGCCCATCCACCGCCAACCACCGCCATTCGACCAGCTCGAGTCGAAGACCGAGCTATTCCAGACCGGCATCAAGTCGATCGACCTCCTCACGCCGTACGTGCAGGGCGGCAAGATCGGCCTGTTCGGTGGTGCCGGCGTCGGCAAGACGGTCCTCATCCAGGAGATGATCCAGCGAGTGGCACAGGACCACGGTGGTGTGTCGGTGTTCGCCGGTGTCGGCGAGCGCACCCGTGAGGGCAACGACCTCATCGGCGAGATGGAAGAAGCCGGCGTTTTCGACAAGACGGCCCTGGTCTTCGGCCAGATGGATGAGCCGCCGGGGACTCGTCTTCGCGTTGCCCTGTCCGCGCTGACGATGGCGGAGTACTTCCGCGACGTGCAGAACCAGGACGTGCTGTTGTTCATCGACAACATCTTCCGGTTTACGCAGGCCGGCTCCGAGGTGTCCACCCTGCTCGGCCGCATGCCATCCGCCGTCGGCTACCAGCCGAATCTTGCGGATGAGATGGGTGTCCTGCAAGAGCGCATCACCTCAACGCGCGGCCACTCGATCACCTCGCTGCAGGCCATCTACGTTCCGGCGGATGACTACACGGACCCGGCTCCGGCAACGACATTCGCCCATTTGGATGCGACGACTGAGCTTTCGCGCGATCTCGCCTCGCAGGGTCTCTATCCGGCCATCGATCCGCTGACCTCGACCAGCCGCATCCTCGACCCGCGCTACCTGGGCGCTGACCACTACCGGGTCGCGACCGCCGTCAAGGCGATCCTGCAGAAGAACAAGGAACTGCAGGAGATTATCGCGATCCTGGGTCTCGACGAGCTCTCCGAAGAGGACCGCACGACCGTCAACCGGGCTCGACGCATCCAGCAGTTCCTGTCGCAGAACACCTACATGGCGAAGAAGTTCACCGGTGTCGAGGGTTCGACGGTTCCGCTGAAGGACACCATCGAGTCGTTCGACGCGATCGCCCGTGGCGACTTCGACCATGTCGCTACACAGGCCTTCTTCAACGTCGGCGCGATCAGCGACGTCGAAGAGAAGTGGGCACAGATCCAGAAGGAGAACGGCTAATCATGGCCGAGCTCGGTGAGATCGGCCCGCACGAACTCGTGGTGAGTGTTGTGTCGGCCGACAAGGAGGTCTGGACCGGCGCAGCCCGTCAGGTGATCGCGCGCACGACTGTCGGCGAGATCGGAATTCTTGCCGGCCATGAGCCGGTCCTCGCGACGCTTGCTGAGGGCGAGGTACGCATCACGACCCCGTCCGGCGAGGTCATCAGCGCGCACGCGGACGACGGATTTCTCTCGTTCGACCACAACCGGCTCACTGTCGTCGCTCGTGAAGCGGCGCTCATCTAGCCAACTGGTCTCTAGATCTGGATCGGAAACGCACTGTGATCGGATTCGTTTCATGTTGATTGCGATGGCCGGGTTGGCCGGTGCAGGCAAGAGTACGATCGCCGAAGTCATCGGCAACCGTCTCGGCTATGCCGTGTTGTCGGTGGATCCGATCGAGTCAGCCATCCTGTCTGCGGGCATCGACTCCGACCAGCCGACCGGCCTCGCGGCCTACCTCGTCGCCGAGGCGATCGCCGACGCTGCATTGGACAAGGGCCAGAGCATCATCGTTGACGCGGTGAATGCCGTGGACCCGGCTCGGGAGCAGTGGGTGGAACTCGCCGACAAGCACGGTGAGAAGCTGAAGTTCATCGAGGTCGTCTGTTCGGACCCGGAGGTGCATCGGGCGAGGCTCGAGTCGCGCGATCGCAATCTCGCCCATTTGCCCGACCCGACCTGGCATCAGGTTGAGCAGAGCCTCGACGAGTACGACGAGTGGACGGGCCCGACCGCAGCAGTTCCGCGAATCACGCTCGATTCGGTGCGCTCGCTCGGCGAACTCGTCGACGATGCGCTCGCATTCCTTGGCGAGTAACAGTTTGCGCGCACGCGGTCGACTCGTGAGCACGTCGAAATGCTGATACTTCTGCCGCCATCCGAGACCAAGCGCGACGGCGGTACCGAAGGCTCGCGACTCGAACTGGACGCGCTCTCGTTTCCGTCGCTGACGCGCGCGCGTAAGTCTGCGATGGCTGGCCTGCGCGCGATTTCGAAGTCGGTGGCCGCATCCACGAAGGCGCTGGGGCTCAGCCCAACCCAGCGTTTCGAGATTGATCGTAACCGCGTGGTCGCGACATCACCGACGATGCCGGCGATCGAGCGCTACACGGGAGTCCTGTTCGATGCGATCGGAATCGAGAGTCTGGATGCGACCGCGCGCGACTTTCTCGTGCAGCACGTCGTCATCCATTCGGCGTTGTTCGGGCTTGTTCGGGCCGGTGATCCGATTCCCGCGTACCGCTTCTCGCACGACACCCGGATACCCGGCAGTTCGCTGTCGAAAATCTGGCGGGAGGCGAATGCCGCTGTTCTTGTCGCGCAGTCCGGTCTCGTGCTCGACCTCCGCTCGGAGTCGTACGTGCACCTCGGTCCCGGCGACGAACACTCCGTCTTTCTTCGAGTGGTGACGGATAATAGTGCCGGGCATCGCCGCGCGCTCAACCACTTCAACAAGCACGGAAAAGGTGAGCTTGTTCGCGCTCTTGCGCTGGCCAGTCGTGGCTTCGATACCGTGGCGGACCTGGTGGAGTGGTCGCGCTCCGTGGACATCAGGTTGATGTCCGGGACCGATGGAGAACTCGACCTGGTTGTCTAAGCGGTCGTTGGCCTCTGGTTAGAGTGGACGAGTGAACTATGGCTACGGCGACGGCAGCGGTGAAGTGATCCTCAGCACCTTCTTCTTCATCTACTTCTCGATTCTCGGCGGTGCCTTGCTGCTGGGCCTGATCGTCTACGTACTGAATGGCTTTGCACTCATGAAGCTGTTCCGCAAGGTTGGTGTTGAGCCATGGGCCGCCTGGGTGCCGTTCTTCAACACGTGGCGGATTCTGGAGCTCGGCGGTCAGCCGGGCTGGCTGTCGCTGCTTGTACTGGTCTCGCCCGGGGCGATTGTGACGTCCGTCTTCGAATGTATCGGCGTTTACAAGACCAGTCTCGCGTTCCGCAAGTCCGGGGAGTGGGTGGTGTTGTTCATCTTCCTGCCATTCGTATGGGCCTGGCTGCTCGCTGCGGACGGCCTCGTCTACGAGCCGGAGCTGATTGCCCAACGCGGATACCTGCCGCCACTCGTCGGCTACGGTTCGGCACGCGGACCATATGTTCCACCGCCCGCGTCGACTCCGCCGCCGGCGACGCCGGGCTCGCCCGCAGCGTAGCGGTCGCCTACTCGCCGCTTCGTAGCCTCCGAGCGCGTGTCAGTTGGCGCGCCAGCATCCGACGACGTGGTCATCGACCATTCCGGCGGACTGCATCAGCGCATACATCGTCGTCGGCCCCACGAATGAGAATCCGAGCGAGCGCAGCGTCTTGCTCATGGCGACTGATTCGGCCGTCACAGCGGGAATGTCTGCCATCGCGGTCAGTCGACGCGACCTGGGAGCGGGCGCGAACGACCACATCAGGTCGTCGAGCGCACCAGGTCGACCCTGAGTCATCTCGAGAACAAGGTTCGCGTTGTTGATCGTTGCGAGGATCTTGGCGCGATTGCGGATGATGCGTTCGTCGAGCATCGCTGCCTCGACCTCATCCGGACCCATCGCCGCTACCCGCTGCGGATCGAACCCGTGGAACACTTCCCGGAACGCCGGTCGCCTGCGCAGGATCGTGATCCACGACAGCCCCGCCTGGAATCCTTCGAGGCTCAGCTTCTCGTAGAGGCGTTGATCCCCGTGCAGCGGCCGCCCCCATTCTTCGTCGTGGTAGCGCTGGTATTCGGCATCCGCACCCACCCATCGACAGCGTGCCTTGCCATCGTCGGCGACGACGACATCCGCCGACACCACGCTCACAGGCACACCGCGAGTCGGTGAACCGCGGAGCTCACGCTGACTGCCGCGCGAGCGCCGGCTCGAGATCGAGATCGAGATCGAGATCGAGCTCTGGCGCGGGATAAGCTCCGGCGAACGCGATGTTCTCGTGCTCCAGCAGCCATACCTTCGTCGGGATGCCGTTGCCTCCGCTGTAGCCGGTGATGCGCCGGTCGCCAGCGAGCACGCGGTGGCAGGGGATGATGATCGGAATCGGATTCGCCCCGACCGCGCCTCCAACGGCTCGGCCCGCGCTGGCCCGACCGCTCGCGATCCCGAGTTCGCCGTAGCTGCGTACGTCGCCCCATTCGATGTCGTTCAGCTGTGTCCAGATGGACTCCTGGAACGGCGTGCCGCTCGGGTGTAACGGGAGTTCGAAGCTGCGGCGCTTGCTGGCAAAGTACTCCGCGAGCTGCTTCGCTGCGAGGTCGAGCAGCTTCGACGATTTCTCGGGCAGCTCTTCGTAAGGCAGATGGCCCGCCCTCTCAATCGACAGGGAAGTGATAGCGCTGTCGTCTGCTGTGATCTCGATGCGACCAATCGGCGAGCCGACGCGCTTGATGAAGGCTGGGGGAGTTGTGTTGCGTGCAGGACTGAACATGTGCCCACTTTATGCGCGACCACCGACCCGACTCTGGCAAAAATCGGACATGGGATAAGGCGGGCACTCTCATCCGTGGTGGAGGATTGGAGGATGACGGAACTGACCTACCGACCGCTCGGCAAATCCGGACTCATCGTGTCCACGATCGGTCTCGGCTGCAACAACTTCGGCCGCCCGAAAACGCGAACCGTTACCCAGGAAGCGACGACGGAGGTGATCGACGCGGCGATCGAGGCCGGCATTACGCTGCTCGACACCGCGGACATCTACGGCGGTGAGCGCGGTCTGAGCGAGACGCTCATGGGCCACGCGCTCAAGGGCAAGCGCGACAACATCGTGTTGGCGACCAAGTTCGGGATGGACATGCAGGGCGCGAACGGACCCGACTGGGGAGCGCGCGGTTCGCGGCGTTACATCCGAATCGCGGTCGAGTCGTCGCTGAAGCGGCTTCAGACCGACTGGATCGACCTATACCAGTACCACGCGCCCGACGGCATCACCCCGATAGGCGAAACGCTGGATGCCCTCGACGAGCTCATCCAGGAAGGCAAGGTTCGCTATATTGGTCACTCCAATCTCGCGGGGTGGCGGATCGCCGAGGCGGAGTATCTTGCCGAGCTGCGGCAGCATCCGAAGTTCATTTCGGCACAGAACGAGTACAGCCTCATCGCGCGCGGGGTCGAACGCGAGGTGCTGCCGGCGGTCAACGCGTACGGTCTCGGCTTCCTTCCGTTCTTCCCGCTCTTCAACGGTCTGTTCACCGGCAAGTACACGAGGGCGGGCGGGCCAGCGGATGGCCGGCTCAGCGCCATCCGTCCGGAAGCCCTTCAGCTCGTCAACTGGGATGCGATGGAGAGCTACCAGGCATTCTGCGACGAGCGCAAGATCACGATGCTCGAGGCGACGATTGGCTGGTTCCTAGCCCAGCCCGGTGTCACCAGCATCATCGCCGGTGCGACCAAGGTGGAGCAGGTACACCAGAATGCTGCGGCCGGCGGCGCGTGGACGCCGACCGCCGAGGATGCTGCGACGATCTCCGGTTTCTTCCCGGTGTAAGGAAGCACGAATGCAGTCGTTCAATCGAGTCGCGATAGGTACTGACAGGTTTGCGTCGGACGGTGTCCCTAAGGGAACGATCGGGTACATCATCGAGGATTTTCCCGACGACAAAATGGCGGAAATAGAAATATCCGACCCACTCACGGGCGAAGCCACCGCTATTCTCGATGTGCGGGAAGACGACCTTAAGGTCGCGCCCGCGTCGGGTCATCCGGGGTGAAATCGAGGCCGGATACCCATGACAACCCGTCCGGAAAACCGGAAGAATGTGAACGGCGCCTAGTGTGATTCGGTCGATGAGCCTCTAGGGCTCTCCGGCCGCATTAGTCCCGGCTGGCTGTCGAAGCTCTTGGACCTGCGCCGGTCCGGCGTACTTGCTGTCGGCCACATCCTTGGTGACGTTCTCGATCAGTTCTGTGATCTCAAGGAAGAACTCTCCACCGGGGAGCTCCTTGAGAATGCTTCCGAGCAAAATGTTCGCGTATCTGAGTGTCGTACTGGCAGTGTTCAGAATTCCCTTCAGCGTTGGTCTTCGAACCAAGAACTGCTTGAAGGCTGTGACTCGCGGAAGGGGCAGGATTCGGTGGGAGTTCGCGTTAGGTTGGGTGATCGCGTCCTCGGGCTGGTATGTTCGCCCTCGCCGCAGCAGATCTGCGCGGAGCTGTGAGCGCGGTAGATCCCAAGCGAGCATCTTCGCCTCAAGCTCACTGCCCTTCAAGCCGCGACGCTCTAAGCGAGGGCCACGGAGGTTACCCACTGGACCCGTCAGCGCTGCCCTGCGCTCGCGGGCCGACTCCCATGCTCGGCTTAGCCCTTCTAGAAAGGCGCGCGACTCATCGCTCGCACGCCGACGCCGTGGGATCGAGCGCTCCAGCAAAGGAGCCAGCATCGCCATCATTGCGTCAACATCGTCGAAGACGGTGTTGACGAAAGACGCGAGGACGACCTGGGGTTGCTGAACGTAGTCTTCGGTAACAAACTCTATGGTCGCCATGTAGTCACATTTCTTGGAATCGTTCGCGCCCGAAAATTCGATCGGGATGGCTGAGCGTTTGGTTACTCGTTTCCTGCGCCACGGGTGCGGCCGTTGTGGCCATATTTGTCTCGAATTCGATTGGCGTCAAACGCGCCAGGACTCGTTGGTGGCACCGCAGGCGATAGGTGCCCCCGATCCAGCTCACTATCACCATCCTCAGTTGTGGCGTGGTGGCCCGCCGGTGTTGACGAGGACGCTTTTGCGCGGCAGCGCGAGGTGTGGTGCGGATGCTGCGGCGGGTGATGATGGGGATCGGACCGGGTACTCGGATCACACGACTGGTGGTACCGGCACCAGTCCCACACCGGTCGCCGTGTCGAATTGCCATGACAACACGGGCCGGGTGCCGTCCGACGCGGGGCTGCTGAGCGTTTTGGTTACTCCTTGGCCGGTGATGATCTTGGCCGGCGACGTTGTGAACAAAGAACGAATACTCCTCGGGGAGTATTGCGGAGTGAGCACTCACTCACTTAGTCTCTACGTGTGACAAACATCACCGAGCAGGAGCACTCGCGCACGCGTGCAACTCCCATGGCACCCGACGACCGGCGCGCGATGATCATCGACGCGGTCATCCCGCTCCTCATGGAGAATGGCCGGGAAGTCACAACGAAGCAGATCGCCGAGGCGGCCGACATCGCCGAGGGAACGATCTTCCGCGTCTTCGGCGACAAAGAGTCGCTGTTCGAAGCTGCCGTCGAGAAGTTTCTCGACCCCACGGCCTCCCACAAGGCGCTCCTCGCGATCGACCCTGAGCTTCCGCTCGAGGCGAAGGTCAACGACATCCTGTTCCTGCTTCGCAGCCGGATGACCGGGATCTTCGGCATCATGAGCGCCGTCGGGATGTCCGGGCCGCCGCCACGCGCTCGGCACGAGCCGCGTTCCGACAACTTCGAGCAAGTCATCGCGAAAGTCCTCACGCCCGACCTCGCCCAGCTCAACGCGCCCGCTGACCGGATCGCGTCGTTCGTGCGGCTGGTCGCCTTCGCCTCCGCAATCCCGCACTTCAACCAGGGTCACGAGATCCCGACCGCCGAGCTCGCTCACATCATCACCTACGGAATCGCCGGAACGCCGGCGGAAGGGGGAAGCGCGAATGCTTCTTAGACTGCTCGGACGGTTCTCAAAACCACACTGGATGCTGCTTGTCGGTGTTTTCGTGTTCCAGCTGGCATCGTCGATCGCAATTCTGTGGCTGCCCAGCCTCAACGCCAACATCATCGACAAGGGAGTGCTTAAGGGCGACACGTCGTACATCCTGGGCAACGGCGGAATCATGTTGCTCGTCACGCTGGGCCAGGTCGCCTGCTCGATCGTTGCGGTTTACTTCGGTGCCAAGGCATCGATGCGCGTCGGACGCGACCTGCGCGGCGCGATCTTCCATCGAGTCGCGATCTTCTCTGAGCGTGAGGTGGCGAAGTTCGGTGCGCCGGCGCTGCTCACGAGAACCACGAACGACGTGACGCAGGTGCAGACGCTTCTTCTTATGACCTGCACGATGATGGTGCAGGCGCCGATCCTCGCGGTTGGCGGAGTGATCGCTGCACTCCAACAGAACGTGAGCCTGTCCTGGGTTCTCGCGATCTCCATCCCGTTGATGCTGATTGCGGTCGGTTCCGTGATCGTTCGAGTCGTGCCCCAGTTCCGCCTGATGCAGTCGCGGATCGACACGATCAACCGGGTCCTCCGCGAACAACTGATGGGTATTAGGGTCGTCCGTGCGTTCGTTCGCGAGCGGGTCGAAACCGATCGATTCGAATCAGCCAACCGCGGAGTGACAGAGACCGCGCTTCGGTCGGGCCGGCTGTTTGCGCTCGTGTTTCCCATGGTGACGCTCATCATGTTTGGGACGAGCGTCGCTGTTCAGTGGTTCGGTGCATTCAAGATCAACGATGGCACCCTGCAGATCGGCACGCTCACGGCATTTCTCGCCTACATCGTGCAGATCCTGGTCGCAGTCATGATGGCCACGTTCATGTCGATCATGATCCCGCGGGCCGCCGTCTGCGCCGACCGCATCTCGGAGGTTCTCGCCACCCAGTCGAGCGTCGTTCCCCCGCTTGCGCCCGTGACCCAGCTCCACCAGGCCGGAACAATCGAGTTCCGCGGGGTGAGCTTCGCCTACCCGGGCGCCGACGAGCCCGTGTTGCGCAACCTGAGCTTCACCGCGAGCGCTGGCACCACGACAGCGATCATCGGAAGCACCGGCGCCGGCAAGACGACATTCATCAACCTGATGCCGCGGCTGTTCGATGCGACGGATGGCGAGGTCCTGGTCGACGGCGTTGACGTGCGAGATCTCGAGCCGGACCTGCTGTGGAGTCGCATCGGTCTCGTGCCCCAGAAGGCCTACCTCTTCGGGGGGACCATCGCGTCAAACCTGCGTTATGGCAATCCGGATGCCACGGACAAAGAGCTCTGGCACGCCCTCGACATCGCCCAAGCGAAGGATTTCGTCTCGGAGTTGCCCGAAAAGCTCGAGGCCACCGTGGCGCAGGGCGGCACGAATTTCTCGGGCGGCCAGCGCCAGCGGTTGGCGATCGCTCGCGCGCTCGTCAAGAAATCCGAGATCCTCGTCTTCGACGACTCGTTCTCGGCGCTCGACACGAGAACGGATGCGCGTCTCCGAGCCTCGTTGACGAAGAACGCCCGCGACACGACCCGCATCGTCGTCGCGCAGCGCGTGTCGACGATCCTCGATGCCGACCAGATCCTCGTTCTCGACAACGGCGAGATCGCCGCTCGTGGAACCCACGACGAACTTCTGGCCTCGAACGAGACCTACGCCGAAATCGTCAATAGCCAGCTGCGAGCCGAGGAGGCAGCATGAGCACGGACGCACGCGCCTCGAATCGCGAAGACACCCCGCGCCCGCCGGTTCGCCGCGGCCCCGGCGGCGGTGGTCCGTGGGGAGCGGCCGGGATGCCGGTCGAGAAGTCCCAAAACTTCCTGCCTTCGGCGAAGCGG
>DATAXD010000051.1:0-23475 GCA_036266835.1 Galbitalea sp.
GCTTGCGAGCTGCGATATCGACCCGTATCAGATCACCATCGCGCACGAATGCGATAGGACCTGCGTCCACCGCTTCGGGAGCTATGTGGCCGATGCACAGGCCGGTTGTGCCGCCTGAGAATCTGCCGTCCGTCAAGAGTAATACATCTTTTCCGAGCCCCGCGCCCTTGATGCCTGCGGTGATCGCGAGCATCTCGCGCATCCCCGGACCGCCCTTCGGACCCTCGTATCGGATGACGACGACGTCCCCCGCGCGGATCTCACCGTCGGTCAGCGCGTCGAGTGCTTCACGTTCGCGCTCGAAAACCCGAGCGACACCCTCAAAGACTTGTTGATCGAAGCCGGCGGTTTTGACCACTGCGCCATCCGGCGCGAGGCTGCCCTTGAGAATCGTAAGTCCGCCAGTCGCGTGAATGGGGTTGTCCAGTGTGTGCAGCACCTCGCCATCCAATGGTGCTGGGCTGAGATCGGCCATATTCTCCGCAACGGTCTTGCCGGTAACGGTGAGGGCATCTCCGTTCATCAGCCCGGCTTCGAGCAGGGCGTTCATGAGAACGGGCAGGCCACCGTGATGATCGACGTCGCTCATCATGTACTTGCCGAACGGCTTCATGTCACCCACGTGCGGAATCTTCGAACCGATGAGGTTGAAGTCATCGAGGCTAAGGTCGACATCGGCCTCATGCGCGATCGCGAGCAGGTGGAGCACTACATTGGTCGAACCGCCCAGGGCCATCGCCACTGCGATCGCGTTCTCGAAGGCAGGCTTCGTGAGGATGTCACGAGTTGTGATCCCCTGACGCAGCAGATTGACCACGGCTTGGCCGGACTGGTGGGCGTAGTAATCGCGGCGCCGATCCGCGGAAGGCGGTGACGCCGAGCCGGGTACGGACATCCCGAGTGCCTCTGCGACCGACGCCATGGTGTTGGCCGTGTACATGCCACCGCACGCGCCCTCGCCTGGTGCAAACGCGCACTCGATCCGGTGAGCGTCTTCCATACTCATTCGGCCCGCCTTGACCGCACCGACCGCCTCGAACGAGTCGACGATGTTGACAACCTTCTCGGTGCCGTCCGAAAGCTTTACCCAGCCGGGTGCGATCGTCCCGGCATAGAGGAACGTGGCTGCGAGGTCCAGTCGCGCTGCGGCCATCAGCATGCCAGGAAGCGACTTATCGCAACCAGCGAGGAGCACCATGCCGTCCAACCGCTCGGCTTGCATCACGATCTCGACCGAGTCGGCGATTACCTCGCGGCTGACGAGGGAAAAATGCATGCCCTCGTGACCCATGCTGATGCCATCGGAGACGGAGATGGTGCCGAATTGCAGCGGATACCCGCCGCCGGAGTGAACACCCTCCTTCGATGCCTGAGCGAGGCGGTCGAGGCTCAGGTTGCAGGGGGTGATCTCGTTCCAGGAGCTGGCGATACCGATCTGGGGCTTCTCCCAGTCCTCGTCGCCCATGCCGACGGCGCGCAACATCCCGCGCGACGTGAGGGCTTCGATCCCGTCGGTAACCGTGCGGGAGCGAGGCTTGATGTCTGGCTTAGCGGAAGCGTCCGGCATGTACAGAGTCTAGAACTCTGACAGAGAGCCGATTTCTCCCGTGCGTGGGTACGGGTCATCCGCGCGCCCAGCGCCGCGATCCGCTGGGGAAATGGTTAGAGGCTGCCGATGTGGTGCGTCGGGATCGGACGTGCACCCGTGTAGGTCGTCTCAAAAACTGTCGCGACGACACCGACGACTGCGAGAACACCAAGAAGGACGAGGAACACGAACACGATGAGCCTTTCGAAGGAAACCAAAATTATGACCTCTTAAGGATCGCACTCCATTCCGTGCAGCACTAGTTAAGTTTTCTTGAATTAGAATGAATCCATCGTGAAGTAATGAGGGAGCGCGTGCGTGGACGTTGTTCGACTGAACCTGCTTCGCGAATTTGCGGAACGGGGCAGCATCACGGCGGTCGCCCGGGAGACCCACCAAACGATATCCGGCGTCTCGCAGCAGCTTCATCGACTGGAAGAAGAAGCCGGTTTGCCGCTCACCGAGAAGGTCGGCCGCGGGCTCGTTCTGACGGATGCTGGCCGCGCCCTGGCTACCACCGCTCGCGACATGTTCGTGGCGATTTCGCGGGCCGAGGCCGAGTGGGACGCCTTCCGCAACACCCCCGTCGGCTCGGTGACGCTCGCGACGTTCCCGACCGGTGGGCAGATGTTCCTGCCCGGCCTGCTCAAAAAGGTGGATGCCCTGCCGGGCCTCACGCTGACCTGCTCTGACCGAGACCCGCCATCCGATGGCTTTGCGGCACTGACATCCGATTTCGACATCGTCCTCGCACACGATATGGACCTTCCGAAAAGCAACGCCGACATCATCGTGGTCCCGGTCATGACCGAACCGCTCGACATCGCGTTGCCCAGCTCGCACCGGCTCGCCGACCGGGACTACCTCTTGCCGAAAGACCTCATCGGGGAACGCTGGATCGGCAACCCGTGGGGATATCCGTTTGAAGCGTGGCTGAACCGCGTACTCGCCACCTCCGAGGCTCCGCTGAACGTCGTGCAGCAGTTCGCAGACACCCACATCATCGAAGCACTCGTTGCCGCCGGGCTCGGGATCGCCGGCCTCCCCCGCTACACCGCGATGAGTGAGTATCCGGGACGCATCGTGCTGAAGCAGCTGCGCGGGTCGGAAAACAATCGCAGCATTTTCATCCTGATGCGCCGCGACCGGGCCGAGCGGCTCGCTGTTCGCAACGTGGTCGGCCTGGTTCAGGATGTCGCCAAAACGATCAGTGACTCCTAGCTCGCAGCCCCACCACCGCAAAGTCGGCATCTGGTGCCGACTTTAGGAGGATGAAGGTCAGTGCGCGCTACTGTTCGTGGCTGCCGGGATCTCGGAACTCGGCGAGTAGCGCGAGCACCTGGGCGATCTGCTCTGGCCCGGCGACGCGGTGCGCGGCGAGGGTCTCGCCGTGGCCGCTCTTGAGGCCGAAGTCATCCGGGCCGAGCGCAGCGAACGCATCCTCATCGGTAGTGTCGTCGCCGGCATAGAAGACGGCGTTCGCACCGGTGTAGGCGCGCAGATGCTCGAGAGCGTCACCCTTGGTCGTAGCGCGCACCGAGAACTCGACGACGTTCTTGCCCTTGCGAACCTTGAGGTTGTCGATTTCCGCGGTCGCTTCGCTCATGGCAACGAGGTGCGCGACGCGCGAGTTGTGGTCGGTCGCGAGTCGCGTGTGGAGCGCGAATCCGGCCGGCTTCGACTCCAGCCAGACCTCGTCGAACGACTCAGCGACCTCGCCGAGCACCTCGTTGAGCACATCGACCTGCCGAAGCTCGCGGGTATCGAGGCTGACGGCGTCACCCGGATGATCGAGTCGGATCTCGACGCCGTGCGACCCCACGAGCAGCGCACTGTCGGGCAGGTCGGCAACCGGCTCGAGGGATGCCATCGACCGACCCGAGACCACGGCAACGCGAGTCCCGGGAAGGTCGAGAAGGGCAAGCACTGCGGCCCGCGCTTCGGGGGTTGCTCGAGCCTGGACCGGGTCATCCACCTCCGGCGCGAGCGTCCCATCGAAGTCGAGCGCAACCAGGAGCCGTTTGACGCGCGCGATCTCGCGCAGGGCACCGACGAGTTCTCGGGAAAGCCCTCGTTCGGTCATGGGGTTTTCACCGGTGCCGGATCCTCTCCACGGTCCACTCGAGGTCTTCGATCGGATCATCCTCGTCGGTCTGGTTCTCCTGGCCGGTGCTACGCAGCGCCGCAAGGAAATCGTCCGACCAACGATTCACGTCGTTGCGGATGACGATCTTCCGCATGGATCGCATTCGCCGCGCTCGCTCGACCTGCGGCATGTCGATGGCTTGCACGATTGCATCCTTCAGGCCGTCGATGTCGTGCGGGTTAATGCGCAGTGACCTCCTGAGTTGATCGGAAGCACCGGTGAACTCGCTGAGCACGAGCACGCCGTCGTTGTCGAACCGGCTCGCCACATACTCCTTAGCGACCAGATTCATGCCATCGCGCAAGGCCGTGACGAGCATGACGTCTGCGGCCAGGTAGAGAGCGACCATTTCTTCGCGCGGGTAGCCGTGGTGGTGGTAGCTGATTGCGGTGTGGCTCATCGTGCCGAAGTCGCCGTTGATGCGGCCGACCGTCAGTTCGATCTCGTCGCGAAGCTGCATGTAGGCCTGCACTCGCTCACGGCTCGGATTCGCGACCTGCACGAGCGTCACATCCTCGACGTTGAGGCGACCTTCTTCGAGTAATTCGCCGAACGCTTTCAGCCGATGGCCGATGCCCTTGGTGTAGTCGAGGCGATCCACGCCCAGCATCACGGTTTTCGGGTTTCCCAGTCCCATGCGGATTTCGCGCGCGCGAGCCTGAACGTCCGGGCGACGAGCGAGATCCTCGAAACTCTGCGAGTCGATTGAGATCGGAAACGCCTTCGCCAGCACGCGCCGAGACGTGCTGCCGGGACCGTAGCCGGGTACCTCGGCGTACGGATATTTGGTGGTGAAACCGGTGAGCCGACGCACCGCGCGCGAGAAGTTCGCCGCGTCCGCTACCCGCTGGAAGCCGATGACATCCGCGCCGAGCAGGCCCTCGACGATCTGGGTTCGCCACGGCAGCTGCGAGAAAATTCCGTACGGTGGGAACGGAATGTGGTTAAAGAACCCGATCGTGAGGTCGGGACGCGCGATCCGAAGCATCCGCGGGACAAGCTGCAACTGATAGTCGTGCACCCAGACGATCGCGCCCTCGGCGGCGATGGCGATCGCCGCATCCGCAAAACGTTGGTTGACGGCGACGTAGCTCTCCCACCATTCGCGGTGATAGCTGGGTGACGCGATCACGTCGTGATAGAGCGGCCACAGCGTGTCGTTGGAGAATCCCTCGTAGTAAAACTCGAGGTCGCTGGCGGTCAGCGAGACGGGCACGATCTCGATACCGTCGCTGGAGAAGGGATCGAACTCGAGGTCGGGCTGGCCTGCCCAGCCGACCCATGCTCCCTTGCTGGCCCTCATTACCGGCTCGAGGGCAGTGACCAGGCCGCCCGGCGAATGCTGCCAACTCGCGTCGCCGTTTGCCGCGACCACCCGATCCACGGGAAGGCGGTTGGAAACGACGACGAAGTCGTAGCTGCGCTGTCCGCCCATTGGCCCGCCTATTCGAAAGTTTCACTTTTTACGTTATCAGCCGGTCCTTGAACGTTCGGCGCGAATGCAATCGACACGTCAACCGACAATCGCGAGCGAGGCGACAGCAGCAACCACGGTGATCGGAACAACGATCAGGCCCAGAACCAGGTACCTCGACCACGGCGTCTCGACTCCGAGACCCTTCAGCCGGTCGTGCCAGAGCAGTGTCGCAAGCGACGCCCAGGGCGTGATCAGCGGTCCGGCGTTGGTGCCGATCAGGAGCGCCGCGAGCCGCAGAGGACTCCCGGCGACCGGTTCGAGCGCAAGGTAGGCGGGCAGGTTGTTGACCGCGTTGGATGCGACAGCGCCGGTTCCCGCCAGACGCAGTAGCGAGGAGAATCCTTGCCCGGGGCTAGCGACCGTCCCCAACGCCCTCGCCAGACCGAGGTCGCTCGCCGTGGCGATGACGAGGAAGAGCCCGCAAGCGAGCAAGACCAGCTGCCACGGAATCAGCGAAATCCTTAGCGTCGAGCGCTTGCGCACGGTAAAAAGTCCAACCAGGATGACGGCCGCGATGACCGCGGGGATCCACACCGGAACTCCAGAAACGAGCGCTGGAAGCAGGACCACAATCACCACCGCGGACGCGACGAAGAGGACGCGATCCACCGGCGCGGTTCGTTGCCCGGCCTCATAGCGCCCGGCCAACTGCCGTCGGAAGACCACGAACAGCACAACAGTCGGAACAACGATGGCCACGACCGCGGGCGCCAGCATCAAAGCGGCGAAGCGCAGTGGTGAGTCACCGGCAACCGGGCCGGCCGCCAGCAGGTTGGTCAGGTTCGATACGGGCAGAAGCAGGGATGCCGTGTTCGCCAGCCACACCGTCGTGAGCGCGAACGGCAACGGTGGCAAACCAACGTGGCGCGCCACCGACACGACGACTGGAGTAATGAGCACGGCGGTCGTATCCAACGACAGGAAGATCGTGCTGACCGTCGCGAGCACCACGACGAGCAGCCAGAGAACGATGGCGCGGTGAAGTCCCCCTCGCGACATCGCCTGCGCAACAGCCGCGAACAGACCGGCCTCGGCGGCGAGCTCCGTGACAATCGTGATCGCGGTGACGAACAACAGGATCGGCCAGACTCGTTCGCCCACCGCGAGGGCTTGGGCTGCGGGCAGCAGGCCGGTCGCGATGGCGACGCCTCCAAGCACCACGAGTGCCAGGCCGAGCAGCACCGTGCGCATCCGTCTCCTGAATTGCCAACCAAAGGGTTCGTGCCCCTTCCCTCCACTATGTCAGCGCCCTAAGTCGTTGGCGGCGCATTGCGTGCGGCGCCGGGTCTCGTGGGCCTGCGACCCACTGGATGTCACCATCGAACTGGCAACTCCGCAAGCGGTGTCCGCAACCCCTTAGCGCTGAAAGTTGCCGCCGGGTAGCGTTGAGGCAGACCGACACCGATCAGTGAGGAGCGAGATGCGCAAGTTCCTGTTCAGCGGCGCTGTGCTCAGCGCGCTGTTTGGCGGCATCAGCGCGGTTCGTGCGACGCGCGAAGGTCCGCGCGACTGGCGCACCGCTCTGCTTTGGGTGAGTTGGGCTGCGACAATGGCAAGCGCGATCGGAACGGTCATCATCGACGCACAACAAGCAGAACTCGACGAGGAGTAGACAATGAAGTTCCCACATCCTGGCGGACCCGGTATCGGCCTCGCCCATGGTGGCGTTGGATTCCTGGGTGGAATCTTCGCTGACGTTCTCGCCGGACTCGTCTTCATCATCTGCTTCGCGGTCGTCGTCGGACTGCTCGTCGTGCTGGTTCGATTCCTGCTCGTCGCCACTCGCGCCGCCGAGCTCTACATCGCCAACAACTCGCCAAATCGATCTGCAACGACTCCCGCCACGACGACACAGGCACCAGCAGCGGCGAAGCCTGCTCCCACTGCCACGACTCCGACCAAGCTGGCGCCGCGCACCCCGAGCTCGGGGTCGAAGTAGGTCGCTGACCTAGCTCAGGAATGCGCGCAGCAGCGCAGCGGACGCGTCGAGGTGCTCTCGCATTGCGACTGCGGCTCCTTCGGCGTCGCCCGTCAGAATCGCGACCACGATCGCTTCGTGCTGCTGATTCGTGTGCGCGACATTCGTGGAGAGCATCGGAATACGCTCAAGCATTTCGTTGACGCGCGTGCGATTGTCCGCGAGGAGCGAGACGAGCGATGGCGTGCCCACTAGTTCGCCAATCGTGAGGTGCAGCCGGGAGTCAAGCCGGCGGTAGTCCGCTTCGGATGCCGCTGCCGCGTCCCTCTGGCGCGTCCAGAGCAGGTCCCGCTCTGCGGCAGTGAGGGCGCGCTCGGCGGCGGCTCGCGCGGCTCCCAGTTCCAGAATCTCGCGGAGGCCCAGTACATCCTCGATTTCTGCCGGGTCCAGCGGAGCAACGTTCCCCCGCTCGACCGGGACAGCATCGGTCACAAACGTGCCACCATAGCGCCCGCGCTTACTCACCAGGTAGCCGGCGTCAGCGAGCTCACGGATCGCAACGCGAACGGTGTCTCTGCTGACTGAGAAGCGCGCCGCGAGATCTCGCTCGGGCGGAAGCGCGCCACCCGGCGCAACGATGCCGAGACGAATCGTCTGCAGGAGCCGGGCTACCGTGTCCTCGAAAGCGTTGCCGCTGCGCACGGGCCGGAACAGGGCATCGGAAATGACGCTTTGGTACGAGTCATCGACGCTGCCCACCGGTCAGTTCCTCAGTGTGGCGCGAGGCGCCGTAGTGATGGGCGGGCCGGCGCTACCGGGCACGGTATTTGCTCGCAGCGTCGACCAGTCCCTCGAAGAGCCGGAGGTCATCCTGGGTTTGCTCCGGATGCCACTGCACGCCGAGGCCGAATGGCACCGAATCGACCTCGATCGCCTGAATCACCCCATCAGCCGTCGTCGCGGTCACCGTAAGACCATCACCCACGCGGCCGATCGCCTGGTGGTGATAGACCTTTCCCGTCAGGCCGACTCCGACCAGCTCAGACAATTCGCTGCCTGCTCCGACCTCGACGGACACGTCGTTGAAGTTGCCCGCTCCGAGCTGGTAGCGGCTTGAGCCGACCACGTCCGGCAGGTGCTGGATGAGCGTACCGCCGAGCGCGACATTGAGAACCTGAGCGCCGCGGCAGATCCCGAGGAACGGAAGCTCGCGCTCGATGGCCCCGCGCAGCAGCGCATCCTCCCAGGCGTCTCGCTCCAGGCTCGGAACATCCGCAGTTGGATGCGCCTGCTGACCGTACCTCGCGGCATCGACATCCTGGCCTCCGGTCACGATCAGCCCGTCGAGCCCATCGAGGACTCGAGAGACGATCGCCTCCGATGCCGGCTGGGGCGGCAGGAGGACGGCGATACCTCCGGATCTGGTGACCGAGTCCAGATAGACCTCTGGCAGGAACGCTGCACGGACATCCCACACCCCGGTCTGTGCCTGCTGGAGGTAGGTGGTGAGCCCGATTACCGGACCGGCGGCGCGGGTGGTAGCTGTGGACAAGGGTGCTCTCCTTCTGTCGGGATCCGAAGAACGGTTTGAGGAGCTCCGCATTCCCGCACCCGCTCGACCGCAGCCGCAACGGGACTGTATCGATTGTTACGGTCGAGCGGTGGCGCTGTCAATGGTTGGAAGAAAGACCTTTAAAAGCGTTGCGCAACGAGCCCGTCTCGCCGCCCGGTCATGGTCTAGCGGGGTGCGGGTAGCCCAATCAACTCCGAAACAACCTTTACGAGCGTCGCGGCGACTTCAGCGTTGTGCGACCCGGGCGATCGCGGGGTGGGGCGCGGATGTCCGCGCATTCCGTTCAGCCCACGGGGCGCGAAGTAGTCGGACCCCATTACCCCGGCCGCCGTCGCGGCATACAGGATCGGAAGCGCGCCGATCGATACCGGCTGTCCCAGCGTGCGCATCCCCCAATTGGCAATCGGATGCACCGCACGCGGCAGCGATGCGAAGCCACTGCCCACGATGCCGGTTGCCGTGAATCCGGGATGCGCTGCTACGGCCATCGAGTCGGCCCCGGTCCTGCGAAGGTGGCGTTCCAACTCGTCGGTGAGCAGGAGATCGGCGAGTTTAGTGCGGCCGTAGTAATCGAACCCGCGGTAATCGTCGCCACGGACATCCGCCCGGATGCGGGCTCCGTCGAGGGTTGCGGATGCGTGCCTGCTGCTGCTCACGAAGACGACTCGGCTTCCGGGAGTCGACTCGATCGCGGGAAGCAGCCGCCAGGTGAGCGCGGCCGGACCGAGCACATTAGTTGCCCACTGCAGCTCGAATCCGTCGGGCGAGAATTCGAGCGGCGGAGACATGATTCCTGCATTGTTGATCAGGAGATCGAGACGACCGTCGATCCGACGGCTGAGCCTCTCGACCGCTGCCGCCACCGACTCGAGGCTGCTGACGTCGAGCGACACGAGCTCCGGGCGAGCACCGGATGCCGCAGCGTCCACGCGCGCCAGTGCCGCGGAGCCGCGCCCGGTGTTGCGGCTCCCAACGAGCACACGTGCGCCGTGGCCTGCGAGCACTTCGGCGACACGCAAGCCGAGGCCACCGGTCGCTCCGGTGACGAGCGCGACGCGGCCCGTCTGGTCCGGCACATCCGTGTCGCGCCATCGGGGCATGCGTCGAGCCTTCTCAACTGTGGTCTAGGTGGCCAGGGGATTCCTGATTCTGATGCCACCGTATCCGAGCGCAAGAAGCACGGCAGCGCCAATCCCTGCGGCAAGGAGCGCCGCGGGCTGCGCGAGCGGAATCGGCGCGGCCAGCTGGAACCCACTGCCGTAGTCGAACACCGCGCGCCCCAGCACAACGAACCAGTTGCGCGGATCGTTCGCTCCGAGGAACGGCACAACCAGATCCCAGGCAAGGAACACGATTGCGGGGATCGCGAACACGCCCGCCATCGCCCCGACGAGGATGCCGCCCGCACCGAAAAACACCACGACCAGCAACACCACTCCCCACTGGGCCAGCGCATTCTGCGCTGGCGGCAATGCCAGAGGCGGATACTTGCCAAACGGCAGTTGCGATGACACCACTGCCGTCGCGATCGAGCGGGCCACGACGTCGACCACGATGACCGTGATGATCACTACCGGTGCCGCCACCAGCAGCGCCAGCTGACGAGCCAGCACGGTTCTTGCAGTGCCGGTTCTTGCCAGGGTCACCTTCTCGAAGTGATACCGCCGCTGCACGGTCGACATCCACAGACCAAGAAGGAAGAACAGCACCGGGAAGAAGATGAACCCGAAGTACTTGAGGCTTTCCGAAACTGAGCTGTCTGGCGACAGCGCGATGATCGAGTCGGCCATCCCGTCATAGTCGTACCGGGCGAGATTGGTAACCGTCTGTTCGTTACCGTGCACGACGACCACGGCGGGTTTTCTCAGGTCGGCCGCGAAGTCCATCCCGTTCGCGCGATATTCGGCCTTCGTATTGAGAACCTGCGCGTAGTCCGTATGAACGGCACCAGCCTGGTTCGCCACGTTCAGCACGGCGAAGAGCGCGCAGGCCACGAGGCACACCGGAAGGATGATGCCGCGCCACAGCAGACGTAGCTCGAATCGCACGCCGGCGGGCAGCGACCACGCGCGCCTGTCGTCTGCGGCCAGGGCTCGCGAGGAGGTCATGCCGTGACTCCGTCGGTGAGCGCATCCGTTGAACTGAGCTTTCCGTCGACGAGCTCGATGCGGCGGGCGCCGAGCCCCTCGAAGGCGTCGTCATGGTGGCCGGTGAGCAGCACGGTTGCCGCGGATGCCCTCTCGCGAACGGCCGTCGCGAACTCGGCCACCGTCGGCGCATCCACTCCGTTCAGCGCCTCATCGAAGATGAGGTAGCGAGCCCCACTGGCCAGTGCGGCTACGAGGTGAAGGCGTTTTCGTTGCCCGTGGCTCAACGATCGTGCGCGCATCCGCAGGAGAGCGTGATCCGCTATTGCCGGTGCGACCGCCGCGAGGGAAGTGCGCGAGAAGGACCGCCCCAACAACAGTCGAACGTTCTCATAGCCGCTCAGATACGGAAATACCGGTGCATCGTCGAAGCACACGTAGAGGTTCGAACGCACCCGGGCAACATCCGCACCATCGAAGCGGATGCTGCCCGAGTAACGCTGAATGCCCGCAATCGCTCGAATCAGGGTCGTTTTACCTGACCCGTTCGTACCGACGAGATGCGTAATGGTTTCGGCACGGAGGGTTGCATTGCAGTGTTCGAGGATGGTTCTGCCGCGGACGGCAACACTGACACTGTCGATTTCGATCACGGTCGTCACTTATCTCTCTTGGTCGGTTATCAGCTGTCGGAGTGGGTCAACTTGCCGGGCTTCAGCGTGAAGTAGTCCGTCTTGGTCTGCGAATAAACATTGACGGTGCCCCACGGCGTGATCACCCCGGCGCCGATGGTTGCCGTCGCTCGCCAGAGATGCTCGGCGCTGTTTGCGAACGTGCGCTTCACGCCGCCGAGCGAGACCGTATTGGGAAAGACGAACCCGTCGGCCTGCCAGGCGGAGCTCGAGCTCATCGCGGAACCATTCCAGAACCACTGGAAGGTATCGGTCACCCACGCGAGTGCGCCGCCGCGCTGCCAGGTCTCGCGCTCTCCCTGGAGGGCTGCCGGGGTCGCGAAGTGCGAGCCGTTGCTCGACTCCGTCGCGGGAGCCGAGTCGGTGATGCCGGTTACGCTGCCCCAGTCGCTGAGCGCTGGAGGCGGCGTCGTGGGAGGCGTGTCGTCGGCCGATGCCGGGCCGGCGACAGCCGCCGCGAGCGCGAGGCCGATGACTCCGCTGGCTATCGCGCGAGCGGTTCGGCTTCGCAGCAGCCCGCGGGCCGCGTGGGTGCCGAGAGGATGATTGGACATTTCAACTCCTTGTCTCGGGTCGGACGTGAATGCCTCGACCATGTGAGCCTAGAGACTATGAGTCTTATTCAAAGAGCCGAGAAAGTTATCCACACCCCTTGCGCCGGGAGACTGGCTATGCATTGCGTTGCTCGGCAGACAGCGAATGACCGCTGGTATTGGCGCGTCGGATCGCTCGCACGGTTGTTCGCTCGGGGTTCGCGGCGCTGGTGATACTTTTGCCCGGTGACTGAACCGCTGACCTACGGCACGTATCTCGCCCTCGACGAGTTGCTGGGTGCACAGCATCCGCGCAGTACTCCGCCGCACCACGATGAGCTGCTCTTCATCATCCAGCACCAAACATCGGAGCTGTGGCTCAAGCTCATGCTGCACGAACTGCGCTCAGCGCGTGACGCGCTGCGCAACGACGATCTGCACACGGCCCTCAAGCGCACGGCGCGGGTCAAGCAGATCCAGTTCCAGCTGACCGAGCAGTGGTCGGTGCTGGCGACTCTCACGCCATCCGAGTACGTCGAGTTTCGGCAGTTCCTGGCGACGTCATCGGGCTTTCAGTCGTACCAGTACCGCGCCGTCGAGTTTCTCCTGGGCAACAAGAACGCCTCGATGCTCGATGTGTTCACCTCCGATCCACCTGCGCGGGCGATGTTGGCAGAGCTGCTGGATGAACCCACGCTGTATGACGAGTTCCTGCGGATGCTCGCACGCGCCGGGTTTGCGGTGCCCACCGCGCTGCTGGAACGCGACGTTCGGCTCGCCCACGTGTTCACGCCGGAGCTGGTGCCCGTCTTGTTGTCCATCTATAAGGATCCGAAGGACCACTGGCGCTTCTACGAGGCCTGCGAGGAACTCGTCGACATCGAGGACAACTTCCAGCTGTGGCGATTCCGTCACCTACGCACTGTGCAACGCACGATCGGGATGAAGACGGGTACCGGCGGATCGGCGGGCGTCGCGTTCCTCGAGCGAGCGCTCAGCCAGACGTTTTTCCCGGAGCTCTACGCGGTACGCAACGAGATTGGCGCTTGATGCCCGAGGGTCTGGTTCTCCCGGCCTTCTGCGACTCACACGTTCACCTCGGCCTCGTTGACCCTGATTCTTTGGTGGGCGGCGGGATCGGCCGGGTGCTCGATCTCGGCTGGGATCCGACGATTGCAGCCACCTGGCTCTCGCCCAATCCCACCGGTCTTGCGGTCGACATCGCCGGGCCGCTGCTGGCCGCGCCGGGCGGCTATCCGCTTCGAAGCGGATGGGCGCCGATCGCGGCGGTGCGCGAGATACCGGATGCCGCTGCCGCCGCAGTCGCGATCGCCGAAATTCGGCAGCTGGGAGCACGGGTTGCGAAGATCACGCTGAACTCCGAGGCCGGACCCGTGTGGGATGACGAGCTGCTTGCCGCGGTCGTGTTTCTGGCGCACTCCGGGTCGTTACTCGTTGCTGCGCACGCACAGGGCCGTGGTGAGGCCGAGCGCGCCCTCAACGCCGGGGTCGATTGCCTCGCTCACACTCCGTGGACCGAGACGCTGTCGGACGACGTGATCGGCCGGATGGCGCGCTCGATGTCCTGGATCTCGACCCTCGACATCCATGGCTGGAGTTCGTACGGCTCGCACTTCGCGCGCGCAGTCGGCAACCTCGAACGCTTCGCTGCGGCAGGCGGAACCGTGTACTACGGCACGGATCTCGGGAACGGGGCCCTACCAGTCGGTCTCAATCGGCGGGAGCTCGAAGCGCTGGCGGGCGCCGGCCTCGGGCCTGCGACTCTTGTTGCGTCGCTCAGAGGACTCCTGCCACTCGCGGGCGAGGCGCGGACGGCATCCGTCATCCCCGGCGCCGAACGGATCGAAGACATCCGCACAATCGACGATGTAATGAGCGCCGTCGTCCAACTCGAGATCGAGGAAGTGGTACACCCCCCGGGACTTGAACCCGGAACCCACTGATTAAGAGTCAGTTGCTCTGCCAATTGAGCTAGAGGTGCGCGACGGTCCGGCTTGCGAACCGACTAGCAACGTTAGCATGAGAGACACCAGCCCACGAAAGGAAACCCATGGCCGAGATCCGGCTCGAGGTCGGCGATACTGCGCCAGCGTTCACCCTTCCGGATCAGGATGGTAAGCCGGTGTCGCTCTCCGATTTCGCGGGCAAGAAGACGATCGTGTACTTCTATCCGGCGGCATCCACGCCCGGGTGCACGACTCAGGCGTGCGACTTTCGCGACAGCATCAACTCGCTGAAGTCCGCCGGCTACCAGGTGCTCGGTGTATCAAAGGATGAGCTGCCTGCGCTCAAGAAGTTTCAGAAAGAACAGGCACTCAACTTCCCGCTGCTGAGCGATCCGGATCTCGCCGTGCACAATGCGTACGGCTCATACGGCGAGAAGATGCTGTACGGCAAGCCGATCACGGGGACTCTGCGCTCGACCTTCGTCGTCGATGAGACGGGCAAGATCGAGCTGCCGCTCTACAACGTCAAAGCCACCGGTCACGTCGCAAGCCTCCGCAAGAAGCTCGGGCTCAACTAGCGCATCCCCCACTCTCGTTTTTCAGGAGGTTGTGTAAGCGCCCATCACGATTGAGCCGGATTTGCTCCACACTGACGGGCATCCGTCACTCCAGTCCCACAGCCTCCTGAATTGCGAGAGCGCACTCCTGAAAAAGGAGAGTGAGGGGGCTAGAAGGTGCGGTGGTCGCGGTCGTCGTCGTCGCGGGAGGGGCGGGCCGTTGCCCGAAGTACCGGGCGCGTGAACACCAACACCACCAATACCAGTGCGGGCGCCAGCAGCACCCAGCCGAGCGTCGGCTCCTTCGTAACGAGGATGCTGTACGCGACAAGCCCCTGCAGCACAGCGAGCGCCACCACCGCTCCGCGAATCCACGGTCGCGCGCGCAGGATGTTCCATCCGACCATGATCACGAGTACAGCGAAGATCGCCGCGGTCACCGCGTACGCGATTGCGGTCGCCGGATACTCCGGATTACCCACAAATATCTCGACCACGAGATAAATCGTGCCAGCCACGAGTCCCGCTCCTTCGAGCAAAACCAGGGCCGCAAGCGTGTAAAGCAGCGGGTTTTTCGGTCTTTCGCTCACAGCTACATCCCATACAAAGCTATTGATTTGACTTGGCCTCTGTGAGAGCCTATGTGAGGTTGATTTGACGCTCACA
Organism: Galbitalea sp.; assembly: GCA_036266835.1. Lineage (GTDB taxonomy): Bacteria > Actinomycetota > Actinomycetes > Actinomycetales > Microbacteriaceae > Galbitalea. The sequence continues at coordinate 15,205 of DATAXD010000051.1, forward strand.
GGGCTGTGAGCGAGTCCCGATTTTTTTCTCCCTCCCGAATCTCAGGTCTTCGACCTATGCACCGAGCGCGACTATTTGTGCGCGCACCATCGTTAGGAGCACCACTATGGATTGGCGTGACAAAGCCGCCTGTCTGACTGCAGACCCGGAATTGTTCTTCCCGGTCGGCAACACAGGCCCGGCTGTCGACCAGATCGACAAGGCGAAAGCCGTTTGCGCGCGCTGCTCCGTGTCCGAAATGTGCCTCCAGTACGCTCTCGAGACGTCCCAGGATTCCGGCGTCTGGGGTGGCCTCAGCGAGGATGAGCGTCGCGCACTAAAGCGCCGCGCCGCGCGCGCTCGTCGCGCCTCCTAGTTCAAACTCCGAGGTCGCCGCATGGCAATTTCGCACGTCCAGGTGATTTCCGTGCCCGTCACGGATCAGGATCGCGCGCGCGACTTTTATGTCGAGGCCCTCGGATGTGAACTGGCCGCCGACTTCCAGATGAGTCCGGACATGCGTTGGGTCATGGTCAAACCGCCGGAGGCTCAGACGGCGCTGACGCTGGTGACTTGGTTCCCGACCATGCCGGCAGGAAGCCTCCGTGGCCTGGTTCTCGAGACCACCGATCTTGAATCGGATGTCGAGCGCCTCACCGGGCTTGGGGTCACCATCGAGAACGGGATCGAAGACGCCCCGTGGGGTCGCTACGCGCAGTTCAGCGACCCCGACGGCAACGGGCTCATCCTGCAGGCAACCTACGCGAACGCCTGACCACGACGACCTAGGCTTCCTTGGTCAGCCAGATCAGCGGAATGTCGATCGTCACCTCGGTGCCACTGCCAACGAGCGTGTGCCAGTCGATCGTGCCGCCCAGCTCCCCCTGAATCAGCGTGCGCACGATCTGCGTGCCGAGCCCCGCGCCGACCTGGCCCTCGGGTAGCCCGACGCCGTCATCCCGCACGCGCACGCGCAGTTCTTTTTCGTTGCGTTTCGCCGTGATCTCGACCTCGCCGTCGCGGCCAGCAAGACCATGCTCGACGGCGTTGGTGACCAGCTCGGTGAGCGCCAGCGCGAGCGGAGTCGCGTATTCGCTCGGGAGGATGCCGAAGCTCCCCGTGAATTTCGGATGCACCGTTGTGTTGTGACTCGAGGCGACCTCGGCCACCAACAGCAGCACCCGGTCGAACACCGCGTCGAAGTCGACGTTCTGGCTAAGGCCCTCGCTGAGCGTGTCGTGCACGACCGCGATCGCGGCGACCCGGCGCATTGCCTGCGCCAGCGCATCCTTCGCGACATCATCGTGGGCACGCCGGGCCTGGATCCGCAGCAGCGAGGCGACCGTCTGCAGGTTGTTCTTCACGCGGTGATGTATCTCGCGGATCGTCGCGTCCTTCGTGATGAGCTCGCGCTCCTGATGACGCACCTCCGTGACATCCCGACAGAGCACGATCGCGCCGATGCGCTCGCTGCGATTACGGATCGGGATTGCGCGCAGCGACACCGTCACACCGCGGGCCTCGATGTCCGTCCGCCACGGCGCCCGTCCGGTGACCACGAGCGGCAACGATTCGTCGACAGAGTCATCGCGCTCGCCCAGAACACCGGTCGTCACCTCGGCGAGCGACTCGCCTTCGAGCTCGCCGTCGAAGCCGATGCGGTTGAAAGCGGACAGTGCGTTCGGGCTCGCGAATGTGACAATCCCGTCGATATCGAGACGGATGAGACCGTCGGATGCCCGGGGGGCGCCCCGTCTTGGTGCCGTCGGAGCGCCCAGGTCGGGGAAATCGCCCGATGCGATCATCGCGAACAGGTCATCCGCGCATTCGTTGAACGTGAGTTCCTGACGGCCCGGCGTCCGCGCCTCACTGAGGTTCGAGTGCCGCGTGATGACGCCGATCGGTAAGTCGGTCGTCTGTTTTCCTGTCGGCGCGATGCGGCGCATCACGGGCACCGCGCGCACCCGCGTTGGCGTCTCCTCGTACCAGGTCGGCGTCGTCGAGTCGACGATTTTCATCGTCTCGAAGGCGGTGGCGACCTGTTGGGCCCATTCCGGCTTGATGCGCTGGCCGACGAAGTCGCGATAGAACAGCGTCGCCGCGCTGGATGGACGCGCGTGCGCCACGGCGACGAAACTGTCATCGGCCGTCGGCACCCAGAGCACGATGTCGGCGAACGCAAGGTCGGCGAGCAGCTGCCAGTCGCCTACGAGCACGTGCAGCCACTCGACATCCGCCTCATCGGAGCGGCCCTGGGCGACCACGAGTTCGGAGAGCGTCGACACCGCTCAAGGCTAGCCGGTCGGGTCGACGACGCTCAGCGCACGGCGCCGGGCGACCAGCTCAGCGAACGGCTCTCAGGGCTCGCGTCTTCCTGCCTGCAGGTGGCAGTAGTCGCGATCGCACCAGATCGCGGATGGCGACCCGAACTGGCGAGCGCGGCGCGGCATCGGCCAGCGTGCGTCCGCTTAGGATGGCGGCGTCCAGTGCCGCGGAGTCGAACGGAATCATCGCCGCCGACTCGATCCCGCCGAAGCGCGACAGCGTCTGACTCACCTGCCCTAGCGGGTTGAGCCCGATCGCGCTCGCACGAACCTTGTTCATCACGACGATGACACGTCCCTCTGCAACGGTTTCGACCAGATCGACGTGGGCGCGCAGGAATCGCGACAGCCCGACCGGATCCGCGGACCCCACCGCGATCACGCGATCCGCTTCGCGCAGCGCAGTAATACTCGCCGCGTTTCGCCGCGGTGCAAACAAGTCGCTCGAGATTTCCTCGTCGTGTTCGAGGTTGAATCCGGTGTCGATCACGGTGAAGTCGACCCACGAACGGCACTCCTGAATGCTGGTCGCGACTCTCGGCGCGGAGAGTTCGGGCCAGCGGCTCGGACGACCGATTCCCGTCAGTATCCAGAAGGCGGAACGGCCCGATCCGTAGCGCTGGCCGATCCGCTCCAGCTCGCTGCGGTTCAGGCTGTCTGCGCCGGCCAGTCGACAAGCGGCGGCGAATCCGGGGGCTTCATCCAGCATTCCGAGGGCGGGCGCCACGGAACCGCTGTAGGTATCGACATCGGCGAGCGCTACCGAACGGCCCGCGTCTGCCAGCTCGGCCGCGACATTGATCGCGACGGTGGTTCGACCCGGCGCCCCCGCGGGACCCCATACGGCAATCACGGTGCCGGCTCCCTTTGGCTCGGGATTTATGCTCTCGCCTGCCACGATCGCGGGACGCGCGGTGATCAGCGAAAGCTCTTTCTCGATCGCGGACCACGGAGCCGACAGCGCGGCCGACTCCAGCAGCCCAAGCGCACTCGCGTGCCTGCGCTCAACCTCGCCGCCGATGAGCGGGAGAACTCGAACGCCAGCCTCGTCGCACACCGAGATGAGGCTGCCGGTGAGATGTCGCTCGGATGCCGCGACCACCGCGACATCGGGTTTCGCCGTTTCGATGCGGGATGCGAGTTCATGCGCCGTCGAGCAGCGAGCGACGACTTCATGGCCGTGGCGGAGCGCTTCGGCAGCGAGCCGCTCCTCCGCTTCGAACGGCAGCGCGAACGCGATGCGCGCCACCCTATTGACCGAGCGGAACGTCGACCGGCACGACGCTGAGGATCGCCCCGTTCGCGACGGCATCGAGTACGGCCGCAACATCCGCCTTGGGGAGCAGGAGTTCCACCGATGAGCCGGTCGACGCGACCAACTGCTTCTCGTCGACGATCCGCACGACGATCGCCGATGAAACGATGACGTAAGGAGGCGCAAACGCTCCTGCACCGCCATCCGCGGGCGCGGAACCCGAGTCGCTCGAGCCCGCGCCATCCGAGTTGTCGCCGCTGCCATCATCCGCCTGGTCGGATGCGGGCACCGCCGCCCACAGGTCGACCCGCGAGCCGGGCGCGACCGAGCCAGGAAGAGCACTGGGTGTCGCAACGACGATGGACGTGAGGTTCGCGCCCGCCTCGCTGCCGATTGCCGAGTGCGGGATCAACTCGCCCGCCGCCACAGTTCGCGTCACGATCACGCCGGCGGAGGGTACCTCCGACCCGCGCAGGTAGAGCTGGGCCGTGCGACCCACTCGGATGCTCGTCGGCACCAGATCGGAGACATGCACCCGTTCGCCCGGGCTCAGCGGCGAGCGCGCCGCGAGTACGTCGACGGATGCATTCACCGCGCCCACGAGGCCGACGACTCCGAGCACGGAAATGACGACCAGAATTAGACCGATAGCGAAGCGTGGGTCGAACCAAACGCGGCGACGCGCCCGCGGCGTACCGCCATTCGTTGCGCTCTCTGCCGGTGCTTGTCTTGTCGCCACCATGACGGCTTCCCCCTCGGGTCATTTGGAAAACCCATGCTCACTTTCTTTGCGAATTCTCAGCGAAAGTTATCCACACCCCGGTTTTGGCTTCGGCCACCGCCGCATAATCACAAGCATGAACGAGTCAGAAACCAGCACCCCACTTGGCCGATTTCTCACGATTTCCGACACCGCCGAGACTCTCAACATCTCGGTCTCGCAGGTCTATGCGCTCGTTCGATCCGGCGAACTGCCGGCCATCAAGATTGGCGCCCACGGACACTGGCGCGTCGAGAGCTCGGTTCTCGAGTCCTACATCGAGGCAATGTACGAGGAGGCCAGACGCCTGAGCCTGTGGAACCAGTCCGATTACGCGAACCTGCCGGAGCTGTCGATCGGCTCGGGTGCTCACGCGCACACCAGAAGCGGGTAGAGCTGGCCACCGCGGGTTCAGAGCCGCACGAGTACCAGCTCGCTGAGGCGAACGATCCGAAATTCGCTGATCGCCGACTCGCGTCGCGCCTGGCCGGGTTCATGAACAGCAAGGTCGAGATGGTCGCGACCGACTCGGTCGATCGTGCCGTGCATCCGTGATGACCGAAGTCGAAGCTCTACAGTGGCCCGCCGCCGGCACAGATCGCGCAGCACGAATGGCAGCCCGAGTCGCGCCGACAGTGCCCCGGATGATTCCTCCACGACCGACCCGAGACTGAGGTCTATCTGCTGCCGTGCCAGCACTACACCCTCGATCGCATCCAGCGGGACGATGCATTGAGGCCGCCGTCCCGACTCCTCGATGAGCTCACCGGAGAGCCAGTCGCGGCCGAAGGTTCCGGGCTCGACGGTAACGCGTTCGCCGCCGCACAGCACGAGGCGCATCATCCGACCTTCGGGCCGCTCTGACGCGTGGTGAAGTGCTCGCAATCGATCGCGGATACCCAGGCGGGCGAGCCGCAAGCGCTCCTCTTCGGCCTGCAGATCGATGTCTTCGGCGGATAGCTCCTGTTCGAGCTGGCTTTCCAGATCGTCGAACAAGTTGTCCCAGCGCATGGCGCGACGCTAGTTCGGCAGACGCGAATGTTACGAATTTTGTCCACAGCCCCACAGGTGGGGCGTGGCCTTAAACAGATCTGTCTGCTTTTATGTGAGGACTCCCCGTCCGGGGTAACCAACCGTTCGCACCAGAACCCTTGGAGTGCACCTTGTCGTCTGCACTACCCGCAAGAAGTTCCGTTTCCATAACTGCCGCAGCATCCGCGAGTTCCACAAGCCCAACTGCCTTCATCCATGAGGTGGATGATCGTGGCCGGGACACGCGACCCCGCTTCGACTCGGATGACTTTTTCGGTCATCAACCGGCGTCCACGTCGTCTCTGCCCGATCCGCGACCGCTCCTGGAGAACCTGACGCGCTGTGTCGTCGAGGTTCTCGCGGGCGCACGCGATCTGGAACAGCTCGCCAGGTGGGTCAGCGATGATGTCTATCGGCACCTTCTGAAGCGAGTCGTCTTGTCGACGCGAGCCCGTCGAGCCCGCGCGCAGACGCCGTCTCGACCGACCTTCTCGATTGGCTCAACGAGCGTCTTCGAGCCACGCGACGGCGTCGTCGAAGCCGTGGTCATCGTTCGCGGACGCGCGCGCACTCGTGCGGTCGCCATCCGGCTGGAAGGCCTTGACGCGCGCTGGCGGGCCACTGCCATCAACGTCCTGTAGCTCGACCAAGTTCCGCAGTTAGCGGCGGCCTCGTTCCTGGGCACGACGCTCTGCACGGTTGGCCGGCGGCGGGGTGTTGGGGTCGATGCGCTGACCGAACGCTCCGCGCTGCGGTTGTCCGCCCTGTGGCTGCCCCTGCTGCGGCTGGCCCTGCTGCGGCGGCTGTTGCTGCCCGCCCTGCTGGCCCTGCTGCTGCGCGATCGCAGCGGCCTCCTGAGCGGCCTGCTGCTGAGCCTTCGCGGTCGCGGCCCGTTCGACCTGGCCGCGCTGGTTGCGCACCTCGACCTCGCCCTGGTTGTCGGCGCTCGGAGCGGAGTAGCTGAGTCGCTCGGCGGGGGCACCGCTCTGGCCGAGGCCGCGAGCCTCGACCGTAGGAATCGCGGCGGTCTGGTCGCCGACGCTGACCTCGACCTCGAGATTGAACAGGAAGCCCACAGATTCCTCGCGAATCGATCCCATCATCTGCTGGTAGAGGGCGAAGCCTTCGCGCTGGTATTCGACCAGCGGATCGCGTTGCGCCATCGCGCGCAGGCCGATGCCGTCCTTGAGGTAGTCCATCTCATAGAGGTGATCGCGCCAGCGGCGGTCGATCACCGAGAGGACGACGCGTCGCTCCAGCTCACGCATTGCGGGCTCGCCGAGCTCCATAGTGCGGCGCTCGTACGCGAGCGTGGCATCCGAGAGCACTTCCTTCTTCAGCATCTCGTCGCTGACACGCCCTCGACTGCCCGCCTCGGTGATGACCTCATCGACAGAAATCGAGATCGGGTAAAGCGTGCGCAGCTCGGTCCACATCGCGTCGAAGTCCCAGTCGTCGCTGTGACCCTCCGCGGTCTGCGCGTCAATCACTTCGCCGACGACGTCTTCGAGGAAGTGGCCAATCCGGTCTTTCAGATCGTCGCCCTCGAGGATGTGACGGCGATCGCTGTAGATCGCCTCGCGCTGCCGGTTGAGCACGTCGTCGTACTTCAGGACGTTCTTACGGATTTCCGCGTTGCGCCCCTCGACCTGCGACTGGGCACTGCGGATGGCGCGGCTCACGACCTTCGACTCGATGGCGATGTCATCCGGAACCCCGCTTCGGCCCATGAGCGCCTCAGCCGCCCCGCTATTGAACAGGCGCATGAGGTCGTCCTGGAGCGACAGGTAGAACCTGCTTTCGCCCGGATCGCCCTGACGGCCGGATCGTCCGCGCAACTGGTTATCGATGCGACGCGACTCGTGGCGCTCCGTGCCCAGCACGTAGAGGCCTCCGACGTCGACGACTTTCTCCGCCTCATCCGCGACGATTTTCTTGACGTGGTCGTAGACGCGGTCCCACTCGGCTTCGTACTCATCCGGGGTGTCGATCGGACTGTAGCCACGCGAGTTCATCTCGGCGACGGCGAGGAACTCGGCGTTTCCGCCGAGCATGACGTCGGTTCCGCGTCCGGCCATGTTCGTGGCGACCGTGACGGCGCCGACCCGACCGGCCTGCGCGATGATCGCCGCCTCGCGGGCGTGGTTCTTGGCGTTGAGCACTTCGTGCCGGATCCCGCGCTTGGCGAGCATCTTCGAGAGGTACTCGCTCTTCTCGACACTGGTCGTACCGACGAGTACCGGCTGACCCGCGTGATTGCGCTCGACGATGTCTTCGACGACCTGACCGAATTTCGACTCCTCGCTCTTGTAGACGAGGTCGGGCTGGTCCTTGCGGATCATCGGCTTGTTGGTCGGGATCGCGACCACGCCCAGCTTGTAGGTGGACATGAACTCGGCGGCCTCGGTCTCGGCCGTACCCGTCATGCCAGCGAGTTTCTGGTAGAGACGGAAGTAGTTCTGCAGTGTCACGGTAGCGAGCGTCTGGTTCTCCGCCTTGACCTCGACGTGTTCCTTCGCCTCGATGGCCTGGTGGATGCCCTCGTTGTAGCGTCGCCCGACGAGGATGCGGCCGGTGTGCTCGTCGACGATGAGCACCTCACCGTTCATGACGACGTAGTCCTTGTCACGCTTGAACAGCGCAGCAGCCTTGATCGAGTTGTTGAGAAACGAGATGAGCGGAGTGTTCGCGGACTCGTAGAGGTTGTCGATGCCGAGGTAGTCCTCGACCTTCGCGATGCCCGGCTCCAGTACACCGACCGTGCGCTTCTTCTCGTCGACCTCGTAGTCGACCTCTGCGAGCAGTTTGGTGCTGAGGTTCGCGAACTCGGTGAACCAGCGGTTCGCCTCTCCGGATGCCGGGCCCGAGATGATTAGCGGTGTACGAGCTTCGTCGATCAGGATCGAGTCGACCTCATCCAC
>DATAXD010000042.1:0-40442 GCA_036266835.1 Galbitalea sp.
ACTGGTCATCGCTCGAATAGAACGACGCGGCGTCTGTCACGTGGTAAGAACCGAGTATCGCCCGCTGTGCCTTGAATAGGTCCTGCGGATAGCGCACGTGCGCGAGGAGCGCGGTGCTCATGTCCGACTCCGGCTTGACCGTGCTTGGGAAGATCTTCTCCCAGGTCTTGAGAATGGGGTCGCTCGGATCCCACGCGTACAGGGTCACCTTGCCGCTGTAGGCATCCACGGTCGCCTTGACCGAGTTGCGGATGTAGTTCATGTTGTCGAGCGAGTACGCCGGCGCCTTCACGTTCGCGTCGGCGATCACCTGGCTCAGCTGCTCGACGGTCGAGTACGGATACTGGTCGGTCGTCGTGTATCCGTCGACGATCCAGACGATTCGGCCGTCCACGATCGCCGGATATGCGTCATTATCGAGCGTCAGGTATGGGGCAACCGCCTCAACCCGATCTCGCGGCTTGCGGTTGTAGAGGATTTGCGAGTCATTGTTCACCGCATCCGAAAGCACAATGTCTTCGGACTGGAACTTCATGGCGTAGACCAGCCGCACGAACAGGTTGCTGAGCACCGGCCCGCCGCTGCCCGTGAAGGTTGTCTTCTTGTTCTGGGCGCTGTCGTTTCCGGCCGGATAATCGAGCTCGAGCGGTGCGGCGCCGGGAGGGCCGCCCACGATCGAGTACTGCGGCGAGTTCTCGCCGAAGTAGATGCGCGGTTGGTAGCTGCCGAGTTTGCCGGTGCTCGGGATGCCGGATTCGAGGAACTTCGGCTGGCCGGACGCTCCGCGTTCGTTTCCATAGGCGGCCACGACACCGAACCCGTGCGTGTACACGATGGTGTCGTTGTACCAGGTCTGCGAGGACGCGGCGAGGCCGCTCAGGCTCAGCTCGCGGGCGGCAATCACCGTATCCTGCGACTTGCCGTTGATCGTGTAGCGGTCTACGTCGAGGTGATTTTCGAACTCATAGAACTGCTTGAACTGCTGCAGCTGTCCGAACGATTTCGATACGAGGTCGGGGTCGAGGATTCGGATGCTTGCGGTCGTCTCCGCATCCGTTCTCAGCGCGCCGGCCTTCGCGGTGGTGGTTGCGTTATACGGGACGGTCTTCACGTTCGCTACGCCGTAAGCAGCCCTGGTCGCGTCGATGTTCCGCTGGATGTACGGCGCCTCCACGGTCTTCGCGCTCGGCTCAGCCGTGAACCGCTGGACGATCGCCGGGTAGATTCCGCCGATCACGATCGCACTGACCAGCAGCAACGCAGTGCCGATGATCGGCAGCCGCCAGCGGCCGACGACCGCCGTGACGAAGAACAGGATGGCGACGAGCGCGGCGATGACCGACAGGATCTCGCGCGCCGGAATAGTGGCATTGATCTCGGTATAGCCGGCGCCGGTCTTCAGGAACCCCGCACTCGCGCTGGTCACCGTCGCGTACTGGTCGAGCCAGACCGAGACTGCCTGCACCGCGATGTAGACGCCCACCGTCGCGGCCAGCTGGATGCGGGCAACTCGCGAGATCCGCAGCTCGCGCCCGTTGAGTCGAATCGCCCCGTACAGATAGCTGGTCGCAAGCCCGGCCAGGAACGCGAGGATGATCACGGCGGAAGCGAAAGCGAGAATGCCTCGCCAGAACGGCAGGTCAAAGACGTACACCGAGATGTCGAAGTGGAACTGCGGATCCTTGATGCCGAATGGCGTCGAGTGCAGGTATTCGAGGACCGTCTGCCAGCGCGAGGAGGCGGACGCGCCGCCGAAGATTCCGAGCACCGCCGGAATCCCGTAGATTGCCAGCCGGCGGAGTGGTTCGACGACCTGCTGGTACCGATCGAGCTGCGAGTTGAGCTTCGCGTAGACCGGCCGCAGGCGGAACGCGACTTCGATGCTCACGAAGACCGGGATTGCCATCCCGAAGAAGCCGATCCAGAACAGGCTGAACTGGGTGACCCACTGTGTGGTGAGAACGTTCAGGTAGCCAACCTGCTGATACCACAGCCAGTCGGTGTAAAGGCTCGCGAACACGAAGAACAGGATGATCAGAACCGCCAGGATGACCGCGGTGATCGTCAGCGTCGCGCGCGTTCTCCTCGCGGGCCGATTCTGGTTCTGCGGCGGGCTGTTCGGCGTTGAGGTCACGAGAGAACTCCGGCTTTCCTAGGGGGTTGCTTTAGCCTAACCGCAGGTCTGCAACTTGTTGAGGCCGACGCCTGAGGCAATGGCTTTGAGGTCGGCGACCGATTGCCTGAGGCTCGATGTCGCATAGACGGTGAGTCCGGCCGGGATGTGTCCGCGCACGCCATCGTCTCCCCCACAGTTGCTCGCCGGCGCGAGGAAGTAGGTGGCTCCGGCATCCCGGGCGCCGTACATCTTTTGTCGGATGCCACCGATGGCACCGACAGTGCCGTACGCCGTGATCGTGCCCGTGCCCGCGATGTGCTTGCCGCCGTTGAGTTCGCCCGGCGTGAGCTTGTCGATGATCCCGAGCGCGAACATCATCCCGGCGCTCGGGCCGCCGACATCCTGCAGCTGCACCTTCACATTAAAGGGGAACGTGTATTTCTCGACGACATAAACACCGAACAGCACGCCCTCGCTGCTCGACTTTGGAGTCAGCTGCACGGACTGCTCCACACCTTCGCGAATGAAGTCCAGCGTCATCGGCTTCTTTGTGCCGTTCTTCACGACTAGTCGGTGCAGCTGGTCGGCATCGACGAAATTATGACCGTTGACGGTCTCGAGGATGTCACCGGCCTTCATGACACCGACGGCGGGCGTTCCCTTAATCGTGCCGGTCACCGAGACGACGGATGTGAACGGGATGTGCTGCTCGTACAGGGCGGCGGCGGTTGCTTCCTGCTGCGAATCCGTCATCTCCTCGGCGCCCTGTTTGTTGGACTGTTCAACAGTCTGCTGTGGCGCATATACCTCGTCGATCGGCAGAACTGCCTGACTCGGGTTGAACCAAGCCGCGACAACGTGAGCCCAATCCGGTGTGGCGCCGGGTGCACCGTCGAGGTTCACCGTGAGCATGTCCAGCGAGCCGGAGGTCGGATAGACGGCGTGGCCGCTCACCGACAGCACGGGCACGGTATCGCCGTTCACGACGGTCTTGCCGATGGTGTTGTAGACCGGTCCGGGCTGCTCGATCACGTAGCTGGTTGGGACGAGTGCGAAGACGATCGCCGCAATGACGGCGACGATGACGATGGTCCAGCCCACTCGACGAGCGCGGTCACGACGCGGTGGACGATCGAAGTTGTCAGCGGTGAAAATCGCCACCGGTTTCCTTTGTTTTCTGTTGACGGTACTGCTCCGGAAACACTGTGGCTGTTCGCCACGGGCGCATCTCCAAAGCCCTCAGCCTAGGGCCAAACCTAAGGTCCCGAGGCTGCGCAGCGGCTAGCGTAGTTTGCATGCCTGATGATTCGCGGGAAGAGCCCGAAGACGAGTTTCGTGACCTGCTGAGAGAGTTCCTCAGCGGCAACACGAGCATCGATCCGGCCAAGCTCGCGAGCGCGGCAGGACTGCCGGATGATCCTGAGGCTGTCGAGCGCCTGATCCAGCAGTTGCAGAGTGCCCTGTCATCGAGCACGGAGGGAGTCAACTGGGGACTCGCACTTCAACAGGCGACCACGATCGCCAGCCACTCGACCGTCGTTTCGCTTCCCGCCGAACGGTCGGAATTGGAGCAGGCCCTGCACGTCGCGTCGCTCTGGCTCGACGAGGCGACCTATGTTTCGGCGCTCAGCACCGAACCGCGACTGATGAGCCGCACCGAGTGGGCCACGGCCACGATGCCGGTGTGGACCCAGCTTGCCGAGCCGGTAGCCACCTCCATCTCCAATTCCCTTGCGGGAGTCCTGCGCGAGCAGGCGCCGGAAGAGATGGAGAACATGATCGATTCGGCGAGCCAGATGATGCGCAACGTCGGCGGCACGCTATTCGCGATGCAGCTGGGGCAGGTCGTCGGCCAGTTGTCGACCGAGGTCGTCTCGGGCGGCGACATCGGCATTCCGCTTCTCGACGAGGGCGCCGCACTGCTTCCGCAAAACGTTCTTGCCTTCGGAGCCGACCTCGACATCCCGGTCGACCAGGTGCACCTCTACCTCGCCGTGCGCGAGCTCGCCCACGCACGACTCTTCCGCCACGCGAAGTGGCTGCGGTTGCAGCTGATGTCGTCGATCACCGAGTTCGCCCGAGGTATCCACATCGACACCGACCGTCTCCAGGAACTGGCCGAGGACTTCGATCCGGCGAACCCGGATGAGCTCCGGGCCGCGATGACGAGCGGCGCGCTGATCCCGCCGAAAACCGACGAGCAGCTCATCGCACTCGGTCGACTCGAAACGATGCTCGCCCTCATCGAAGGCTGGGTGGATGTGGTGACCGCCGAGGCGACCACGCGCCTGCCCAAGAGCGACGCGATCGCCGAGACGGTCAAGCGCCGCCGAGCGTCGGGAGGCCCGGCCGAATCCGCGTTTGCGACGCTGGTGGGCCTCGAGCTGCGACCGCGGCGCCTGCGTGAAGCCGCGGCGATGTGGCGCGCGGTCACGGATGCGGTCGGCGCCGAGAAGCGCGACGCCCTGTGGGCGCAGCCCGACCTCATCCCGACGAGTGACGATATCGACTTCCCGAACGCACTGATCGCCCGCATGACCGGCGACGAACCGGCGCCGGATGACATCGACCAGGCCATCGAGGACCTCCTGAACGACGAGGGTGATCGCCCGGTAGAGTAGCGCGCTCGCGCCTTCACTTTCCGTGAGGGGCTGAACTGGGTGTGGAGGGTTTCGACGCCGGAGAGGGTTCCCGGCGCAAGCTTGGTGGATGGTCTTCAAGCTCGACCCCCGCGTCGCGATGGTCTGGCGCGACCCGTTCAGCCTGCAGTTCGGGATCGAGCCGGTTCGTACCGTCTTGCGCGAAGTCACGAACGCCGAGGAGCGGATGATCGCCGCGCTCAGCCTCGGGGTCAGCCGATCCGGCCTGTCGATGATCGCGACGGCCGCGGGCGCCGGGGAGCCGGATGTCACGAGGCTGCTGGCCCGCCTGGATCCGCTGCTTCAATCTCCGGAGCAGCCGGTCGCACCGCGTCGCGTCGCGATCGTGGGCCGCGGACCGACCGTCGATCAACTCGCCTCCGCGCTGTCGACCGCGGGCGTCAGCGTGAGCGTGAGCGCCACCGTCCCCCTGGATGAGTGCGACTTCGGCGTGACGATTGGTCACTACGTGCTCGACCCCGAGAGCTATGGCTTCTGGCTGCGCAGGGACCTGCCTCATCTGCCGGTCGTCTTCAGCGACGAATCCGTCATGGTCGGACCGCCGGTCGAACCCGGCCACACGGCCTGCCTCTACTGCCTCGAGCACTATCGTCGCGACGCAGATGCGTCGTGGGCGGCGATTGCGTCCCAGCTGTGGGGCCGGGCGAGCGGGTCTGAAACGACGCTGGTGTCGATGGAGGTCGCCGCCCGCGTTGCGCGCGGAGTGATCCGGAGGCTCGACGGCACACGTCCCGCGTCCGCGACCTCCGTACGCATCGATGCCCGGACCGGCGACGCGACGACCCGCACCTGGTTGCCGCATCCCGACTGCGGATGCATCGGAATGGCAGCCCCTTCCACCGGCTCAGGAACCGGCGTCAGCGCAGCGCAGCGAGAAAGCGGCTCGGCTCTCGGCCAGGGCCCGCCCACGATAGCCGCAGTCGCCGCCGCGCGCGGGTGATGCCCACATAGAACAAGCGCCGCTCCTCGTCGACAGCGACCTCAGTCTTCGCGTATCCGATCGGCAGCAGGCCCTCGGATACCCCGACCATGTGGACGCTGTCCCACTCGAGTCCCTTGGCGCTGTGGAGTGTCGCAAGGGTAACCGCAGACATTGTCGGCTCATGGCCGCCGGACTGCCGCTCGAGCAGCTCGGCGACAAAGTCCTTGAGCGAAGTTCCGGCGGGAGATTCTTCGGCCAGACCAAGAATCGCGTTGAGCGACTCCCAGCGATCCCGAACCGCACCACGCGACTCGGGCGGTTCCTGCGTCCAGCCCAGCGACCTCAGCACATCGCTCACGGTCTTGAACAGCGGTTCGCCGACGATCGAGATCGACGCACCCTTGAGCATCATGATCGCCTCCTTGACCTCACGCAGCTCGAAGAATCGCGTGGCACCACGGATGGCGAACGGCACGCCGACGTCGCCGAGCGCACCCTCGAGCACGGCCGACTGTGAGTTGATCCGGTAGAGCACCGCGATCTGTTCCGGACGCGTTCCCGCCGCAATTTCGGCGGCGATGGCATCCGCGACCGCCCGTGCCTCGGCACGTTCGTTCGGGAACTCGGTCACCGACGGCGCAACGCCGGGACCTTCAGAATCGACGGCGCGCAGTTCGAGTGCGCCGGCACGACCCTGCATGACGCGGTTCGCTGCTTCCACGATCGCCGGCGTCGACCGGTAGTTCTGCTCGAGGCGGATGACCGTGGCGTCGTCGTGCGCGCCGGTGAAACCCAGAAGGTAGTTCGGCGACGCACCAGCAAACGTGTAGATCGTCTGGCTCGCGTCTCCCACAACGCAAACATCCTCACGATCGCCAAGCCACAGGTCCAGGAGTTCCTGCTGCAGCGGCGAGACGTCCTGGTATTCGTCCACGACGAAGAAGCGATACTGCTCACGAACCTGTTGCGCCACGCGCGGCTCGGACTCGATCATGCCTGCCGCCACCAGCAGCACGTCCTCGAAGTCGAGCTGTCGGCGTTCATCCTTGACCGCTTCATAGGCGCGCTGCAGATCGACGACCTTTTCTAGCGTGAGCGCCGGCGGGAGCGCGCGACCGGTGGTCGCATACTGCTCGATGCTCATCCGAGATACCTTGCGCCACTCGATTTCGGCAGCCGTGTCGCGCAGGCTCGCGGTGTCGAGTTTGAGCTTGAGGGACTCGGCGGCGTGGCCAATCATCCGGCCCTTGCTCTCCAGTAGTCGGGGTGTCGTTCCACCGACGACCTGGGGCCAGAAGAACCCGAGCTGCGACAGCGCCGCCGCGTGGAAAGTACGGGCCGATACTCCCCCGGCGCCGAGCACCCGAAGTCGCGAGCGAAGCTCGCCCGCCGCTCTCGCAGTAAAAGTAAGCGCCATCACGCGGCTCGGCGAATAGACGCCGGTCGCGACGCCGTACGCGATCCGGTGCGTGATCGCTCGAGTCTTCCCAGTGCCCGCGCCGGCGAGCAACACGACCGGGCCGAGCAGTGCCTCGGCCGCCTGTCGCTGCTGTTCGTCGAGGCCGGCGAGCAGCTCGTCCGGCGAGCTCACCAGATCCCGTCGACGATCGGTTGCCCGTACCATTCCTCGATGATCGCGTGGGCGATCGAGGCCGGTCCGGGCAGCAGGATCTCGCCACGCGAGTCGCGGAGATCGTCGCGGCTGAACCAGCGCAGAGCGAGGATCTCGGCGCCGTCCGGACGCAGCACCGAGGGTCGGTCGGCGTCCACCTGGGCAGTGAAACCGAGCATCAGCGAGGCAGGAAACGGCCACGGCTGGCTCCCGAGGTACACCGGATTGGTGACCCGGATGCCGGACTCCTCGAACACCTCGCGTGCGACCGCGGCTTCCAGGGATTCGCCCGGCTCGACGAACCCGGCCAGCAGCGAAAACCGGTTGCTCTCCCACAGTGCGTTCGATCCGAGGAGGATGCGGTCGGAGGCGTCCGTCACTCCGACGATGATGGCCGCATCCGTTCGCGGAAACAGCTCGGCGCCCGTCTCGAGGTCGCGACGCACCCAGCCGGCCTTCTCGACGATGGTCGCGGAGCCCGATCGCGGCGAAAACGCGTGCGTGGCGTGCCAGTTCAGGATGCCGAGCGCCTCGGTCAGCAGACCCGCGTCCCGGTCGGTGAGTTTGCTGCCGACGGTCCTGAGGTTGGCCCAGTGGGCATCCGGAAACTCCACCGCTTCGGCCAGTTGGACGGCGACCACGGGCGTGCCAAGGGGCTCGGAGGCCGTGCCGCTGGTGGTGCGTCCGAGGTAGACCCGCAGCACGGCATCCGGGATCTCGGAGGTGCGCAGGAGTCGCAGCGCATCATCCGTGCCGACCAGTGCGCGTCCGTCGAAAACTGGCAGAATTCGGGTCGCCGCGTCGTCCCACAGTTCTTCGAACAGGCCCGGACGATCCCTCGCGAGATAGTCACGATCGACCTCGAATCGCGCCAGCGGGAGCCGCGATAGGAAGGATTTCGACATCTGGAGCGACCTGTCAGAAACGCGTGGCGTGCGGGGAATGTTCTTCTGCGGCGACCTACCCTTACGGATATGGCTCGATCGCACCTTACTTTAGCCGCGCTTGCGACGTCGGCCGTGCCCGACCTCGACATCGTAGAGACATCCGTCTTCGGCGGGCCCGGCGGCGACTTCGACTGCGCTCTTCTGACCGGGCGCGACGGTCGTCACTGGCTGGTTCGAGTGCCTCGCAACGAACGAGCCGAGGCCGAGCAGTCGGCCGACCTCGTCGCGCTGCGCGCACTCAGCGCGGGGGTTCGCACACGGTTGCACTTCTCGGTTTCGGTGTTCGCCGGTCAGACGCCGATCAACGGCACCCGGGCGATTGTCTACGAATTCGTCTACGGATCGAAGGTGGCGCTGTCAGGGGTGGACGTTGCCCGCGCATCATCCATCGGTCGCGCTGTCGCCGCGATCCACGCGCTTCCCACCAGCTTCATCGCCGACTCCGGCCTGCCCGTGTTCACGTCGGTGGAATGCCTCCGCTCCTGCATCACAATCATCGACCGCGCCGCAGCGACGGGTCTCGTGCCTGCCGGGCTGCTGGCGCGCTGGGAGTCGGCGACCGAGGAGACTCGACTCTGGCAATTCCAGCCGACCGTCATCAACGGGTCGCTGACGGCTGACTCGATGCTGTTCGGCGGCGACGAGGTCACCGGCATCCTCGGCTGGCACGAACTGCGGGTGGGAGACCCGGCACGAGATCTCGCCTGGCTGCTTTCTGCCCACGACGAAGCCGTTGCCGAGGTTGCGTTCGACGTCTACAACGAAGCCCGCGGCGGCTCCGACCGACAGGTTCACCAGCGCGCGATGCTGTATTCCGAGCTCGAGCTCGCGAAATGGCTGCTGCACGGCACAGAACTGCGCAATCGAGACATCGTGGATGACGCGGTCATCCTTCTCGCCGGGCTGGCCGACTCGGTACAGCGCGACGTGCTGCATCCGATCGGACCGCAGACGATTCCGACCCTCGCCGTGGACGAGGTCGAGTCGATGCTCAGTCGCACCGAGCGCGCAATCTAGACGAAGCGCGCCGCGTGACCGACCCGTCTGACCTGCTCGATCTCGACTCGCTTCTGAGCGACACCGAACGGGAGTTCCGTGCCACGGTCGCCGACTTCGTCGATCGGGAGATCCGGCCGAACATCGCGCGCTGGTTTGAGAACGCCGAGTTCCCGGTCGAGATCGTGCGGCAATTGGGGTCGCTCGGTGTGCTCGGCATGCAGCTGGACGGTTTCGGATGTCCCGGTCGCAGCGCCGTCGAATATGGACTGGCCGCGCTCGAGCTCGAGGCTGGCGATTCGGGCATCCGCACGTTCGTGAGCGTGCAGGGGTCGCTCGCCATGACCGCCATCCACCGCTGGGGCTCCGACGAGCAGAAGAAACGCTGGCTGGCATCGATGGCGACGGGTGAGACCATCGGCAGCTTCGGGCTCACCGAGCCGACCGCCGGATCCGACCCCTCGAGCATGAAGACTTTTGCGAAGCGCGAGGGCTCGGACTGGGTTATCAGCGGATCCAAACGCTGGATCGGGCTGGCAACACTCGCCGACCTGACGATCATCTGGGCCCAGACGGATGAGGGCGTGCGCGGATTCGTCGTTCCCACCGACTCGCCCGGATATTCGGCGACCGCGATCACCGGCAAGCTCTCGATGCGAGCATCAGTGCAGTGCGACATCGAGCTCGCGGAAGTTCGCCTGCCCGCGGACGCGATGCTTCCCGACGCACGCGGGCTGCGCGGTCCATTCGAGTGCCTGAACCAGGCGCGCTACGGCATCATCTGGGGCTCGATGGGTGCCGCGAGAGACAGCTATCTGGCCGCGCTCGACTACGCGAAGGATCGCATCCAGTTCGGCCGCAGCATCGCCAGCGCACAGCTCACGCAACTCAAGCTCGTTGACATGGCGCTCGAACTCAACAAGGGCATGCTTCTCGCGCTGCATCTCGGACGGCTCAAGGATGCCGGCACGCTTCAGCCACACCAGATCTCGGTCGGCAAGCTCAACAACGCCCGGGAAGCGATCGCGATCTGCCGACAGGCGCGCACGATTATCGGCGGCAATGGCATCACTCTCGATTACTCGCCGCTGCGCCACGCCAACAACCTGGAGAGCGTTCGAACCTATGAGGGCACCGACGAGGTGCATGAGCTGATCCTCGGGCAACACATCACCGGCGAGTCCGCCTTCAGCTAATCGCGAGTGACGAGCGCCAGCTCGCCACCAGTTCCTGCTCGTCGAAGAGACGAGCGGGCCGAATGACCTTGTCGTCGGAGACGTAGTAGAACACCGCGTCGATCAGGCCAGGATCGATGCCCTTCCACTTGGCGTACGCAAGGCTGTAGAGCGCGAGCTGGAGCTGCTTCTCCTCGAGATCCCGGGAATCTTTCGGGACCTTGCCCGTCTTCCAGTCGACGATCTCGTAGCGCGCACCGCCGGATTGATCGGCGATCTCGTACACCGCATCGATCTTGCAGATGATGATCTGGCTGTCGAGCACCAGGTGGATCTCGCGCTCCACTTCCACGGGCTTGCGATGTGCCCAGGGCGACTTCTCGAAAGTGGCTTGCAATTTCGCGAGCGCTGCCCCATCCAGCTGGTCGCCGTCGGCATCGGACTCGGTGACAAGCGTGTCGAGCTCCTCGAAAGAGCCGTGAACCCCGGAACGCTCCTCGACCCAGCTGTGGAACAGTGTGCCAAGCCGGGTGGCGCGATACGGCTTCTCGGGCATCGGACGTCGAAGCGCGGATGCCACGGATGCGGGGTCTGTCACGAAATCCTTGAACCGCGATGCCGGCACTCTTGTCGGCAGCTCGACGTACCGGCCGGAGTCGAGCCTGGCAGCGCGCTCGGCGAGGAGCAGGTCGAGTTCGGGTGCCCAGGATCCGGCGGCGCCCGGATCGGCGGCACGCACCGCGGCTGCGGCTGCTTCAACTCGCGCGCGTCGGCCACCGAGCGGATCCGCGGGCCAGCGGATGATCTCGACTTCGTCGCCGAGCGGGTTTACCTCGTTCTGGGTCCCGGCCGGCAGCTCCCCGATGATGCCTGCCCCAGCGAGTTCGAGCAGGAATGGGCTCGGGCCGCGAGGCTTGGTTTGCGTCGCCCAGTACGACCCGCTGAGCAGAAGCGCGTGGCGGGCTCGGGTCACAGCCACGTATGCGAGCCGCCGCTCCTCGAACTCGTGCCGCTCGCGGACGAGCGCGGAGAAATCGTCTCGGGCATCCAGCAGTTGCTTGCGGTTGTCGTGCCCGGCCCAGGCGAATTCGGGAAGCTCATTTTTGTCGCCGCGGAAGCTCCACGGCAACTGACCGAAGGCGAGCCAGCCGTTGTAGCCCTCGCGTGGTTTCGTTGGGAGTTCGTCGTCGACGAGTCGTGGCACAACGACCGCATCCCATTCGAGTCCCTTCGCACCGTGAATGGTAAGGATCTGCACCGTGCCGGGCTCGGGATCCTCGGGGCGAGGCGAGAGCCCATCCCGCCACTCGGCCTCACGCAGCCAGCCCAGGAATCCGCCGAGGCTCGCCGAGTCGTCGACCGCAATGTAGCCGGCGAGAGCGTCGAAGAACGCCTCCTTGTTGGCACCACCGAGTGGCAGGTGCTCGTTCGCCAGTACCTCGATATCGAGCCGCAGCTCCTGCTCGACCAGGGTTACGAAGTCCAGCAGATCGAGTCCGGCTCGCGAACGAAGCCATGAGAACGTTCGTGCCGCATCCCGGAGCCGCTCGACGCCGACGTCGCTGAATTCGGCCAGCTGCGAATGACCGACTGGCGCGGTCGCAAGGAAGTCGAGGGCGTCGACGATCGACCCGCCCTCACCCTCGGCGACCGAGTTGCGCAGCCGCCGCACCACATCCTCCGCGAGCGGCTGTTGGGCGAGATCGCGCTTGTTCAGCCAGGACGCGAGGCGGCGAAGGAATCGAAGATCTCGTACCCCGATCCGCCAGCGCGATCCCGCCAACAGTCGGATCAGCTCGTTGCCCGCCCCTGGGTTGCTCACGACGGTCAGTGCGCTCACCAAGTCCGCGATTTCGGGCGTCGCCAGCAGACCACCCACGCCGAGCACGTGAAATGGGACGTCGTGCTTGCGTAGTGCTTCGAGAAAGAACTGCTGGCTCTTTCGCGCGCGGAAGAGCATCGCGGCCGTCGGCGGCTCGCCATCCGCGCCCTTGAGCGCAGCGAGTTGATGTTTCAACCAGAGGGCGGCGCTCTCGGCCTCGTCTTTCACGGACTCGTCGTAGCTGACGTCGACGGTTCGGTCGGTAGCGAGGGGACCGGCGTTCAGGCGCTCGACCCGAACCCGCGTGTGCGGGAGCAGCGGCTCCACGAGCGCGTTGGCGACGGCGAGGATGTCGTGGCCGTTGCGCCAGCTGGTCGAGAGATTGAAGTCCAGTGCCTCGCCCGCGCCGAACTGCTGGGAGAAGCTTTCGAGATTCGCGGCACTCGCGCCGCGCCACCCGTAGATCGACTGGTTGGGGTCACCGACCGCCATCACCGGGTGCCCGGCGAAAAGCTCGGACAGCAACCAGGTCTGCACGACGCTGGTGTCCTGGTATTCGTCCAGCAGCACGACCCGGAACTGATCACGGAACTCGGTGCGAATCCGCCGACTACCGCGCACTATCTGCAGGGCGAGCGCCACCTGGTCCGAAAACTCGATGAATCCGCGGCGGCGTTTCGCTTCGGAGAACCGCTCGGCCAGGTCGAGCAGCACGTCCAGGCTGCCAACCGTTCTGGCGAGCACCGCGGCGTCTTCATACGCGTAACGACCGACCCCGGGCAGCTCGGCGAGCGCCGCGAAAGCAGCAGCGAACGTGCGCACCTCGTTCGGGTCGACGATGTTTTCGGTCACGGCGGCGCTCAGTGCAAGAACGGCCTTGGTGACATCGTCCACCCGCTTGTCCAGCTCGACCAGGCGTTGGTCCCGGCTGGCAACCACGAGCGACCTGGCGAGTTGCCAGGCGGACGCCGAGCCGAGTACCTCACCGTCGCCCTCGCGACCGATGAGCATCGCGTTGTCACGGTAGATCGAGTTGGCGAACGAGTTGTAGGTCGAAACGGTTGGAGCTTCGAACGGGTCGTAGTCGTCGGTCACGAGCCCGGCATCCGCCAGTTGCTGGATGCGGGCACGGATGCGACCGGAAAGTTCGCCCGCCGCCTTTCGGGTGAACGTCAGCCCGAGAATCTCGCTGGGCCGCGCGTGTCGGTTCGCCAGCAACCACAGGACTCGACTGGCCATGGTCTCGGTCTTGCCGCTGCCCGCGCCCGCGACGACAAGCGCCGGGCTGAGCGGTGACTCGATGACCCGGATCTGTTGGTCCGTCGGACGGGGGCGACCCAGCGCATCGGCGATCTCGATCGCGCTAGTCACTCGACACCGCCGGAACCCGGTGGAGCGAATGCGGCGTGGTCGCACCGCTCCAGGATGAAACGTCGCGAAGGCCCACGAACTCCGCCAGCGCCATGACCGCCGCGGCCTGTCGGATGCGCTCGCGAAATCCCTCGAGCTGTTCGGCGTCCAGCGGTGCCTGGGTGCCCTCGCGGTAGAGCTTCGACCTGATGCCCTTCTTGACGAAGAGGAGCTTGGCGCCGCCAGAATGGTGCTCGCCAAATCCGGCGAGCGCCTCATCCAGCATCCCCTCCGCGTAGGCGAGTTGGTAGGCGCCGAGCTGCGGATTCGTGTCGAGTCGGTCCTGGTTGGTGATCGTCGCGCCGGTCTTCAGATCGACGATCACGACGGTGCCATCGGACGAGCGCTCGACCCGGTCGATCGATCCGTTCACCTCGGCTGGTCCGATCTGTAGCCGAAACCGGCGCTCGGCACCGACCAGCTGCCTGCCCTCGCGCTCGAAGTCGGCCAGATATTCGGCGATCCCCGCGGCGAGCGTGCGGGCGTTGCGCTTCTGGGCCTCGGCGAGCCAGTCTGACTCGAAGAGCAGCTCCGAGAATCGCGACTCCACGGCCTTCCACAGCGAGTCAATGCTCGGGTCGATCGCCGTCTCCATCGCCCAGTGCAGGATGGTGCCGAGTCCCATGGCTGGCGACCCGTCGCTTCCCGCGATCGAGTCGATGAACCAGTCGAGCGGGGACTCCTCGAACTTCTCGAGTCCCGACGGCGATACCGGAACTGCTTCGTCGGCCAGGTATAGCGGCGCGTCGGTCGAAGGATCGATGAGGCCGTGCCAGTCGCCCGGATCCGCACCGGGCACGCGCTCCGACGCCAGACGAGCCAGAGCGGATGCCGCTGCCGAAGGATCGCTGCCGCGAGCCGGGGCGACGAGCTCGCGACGAAGCCGGCCGGTGAGACCACGAAGAGACAGCGGCGGCAGGAGGGACGTGTCGATCGAAACGGTCGATGCCGGCAGCAGGCTCAGAAACACGCTCGCCGATTCGTCGTCGTTCGCGACCGCCGAAACGATGACCTGCGCGCGAGCCCTCGAGACCGCCAGCGCGAACACCCGCAGCTCGTCGTCGAGAACAAGCTTTCGCTCATCAATGGATGCGCCGTCGACACCGGTAGCAGCCCTCACCAGCTCCTGGGCGCCCAGCAGCGAGCCGCGCAGTCGGCGATTCGGCCACGCGCCATCCTGCAGGCCCGCGACAACGACCGTATCGAACTCGAGGCCGACCACGCCAGAAGGAGTCGTGACGAGCACGGACGCCTCGAGCGGCTGAGGAGTCAGAGTGTCCTCGGGGACATCGGCGTCGAGCACGGCATCCAGAAACAGCCGCGGATCATCCTCGGGTCGTCGTTCCGCGAATCGCTTTGCCGCTGTGAACAGGGCGAGGACGCCGTCGAGATTGGTGTTCGCCTCCGCAGCCGTGATGCCGCTGCCCAGCGCCTGTTCCAGCCAGACCGGCGCGAGTGAGCTGCGGTCCCAGGCCAGCCAGAGCAGCTCCTCGATGGTCGAGGTCGACGCGGCAGCACGAAGTTCGGTGAGGGTCGTGGCCAGCCGGCCTGCGCTGCGTCCGATCCGGTGGTCGATGGTCGCAAAGCGGCCGGGTGCTTCCAGCGCTTCAACGAGCAGCACGTCACTCGGCCGATTGCCGTCGCCCGCGAGCTCTTCCGCCCGAAGGGCAAGGCGCAGTCGACGAAGGGCGAGCCGATCGATTCCGCCGAACGGCGACGTGAGAAGCTGAACCGCGAGCGGCGGGGTCAGCGACGTCCTGCCGATCCCCACATCCACGAGCGTCAGAAGCGCCCGTGCCGCCTGGTCATCGCGCAGCGCCGTCGTCCCCACTGTTGTTCGCGCGGGAACTTCGGCGAGCGCGAGCGCCCGGCGAACTCCGGCGGTCTGAGCCCCGCTGCGTACGACGACGGCCATGTCGTTCCAGTCGACGCCGTGCAGCAGGTGCCTCTCGCGCAGTTGCCGCGCGATCGCCGTGAGCTGTCGGCCCGGAGTAAGCGTGATGGCCTCTGCCAGTGGGTGATCGCTGTCGGCGCCCGCGGCAACTGCCCTGCGCTGTGAGCCGGCCGCTGCCGTACCGATGCGCTCGGTGATCGCCGCAGTGAATGCGCGGAGCGCCGCGCCCTGTCGATACACGGAGCCGAGAACCAGCTGGCCCACCTTCGGGTCGTCCAGCATCACTCCGAGCCGCCCGAGTGCGTCGGGTTCGCCGCCACGGAAGGCATTGGCCGCGACATCCGGATCGCCGAAGGCGACGACGGCGATGCCGCGGGCGTGCAGGGTTCGAAGAATCGCGAGAGTCGATTCGGTGGCTTCCTGAAGATCGTCCGCAATGACCAGACGGAGCTTCTCGACGCGTTCGCCCGGATCATCCGACTCGATCGCGGCCACGGCGAAGCGCCCGAACTCCGCAGCGTCATAGTGGCTCGGCCGTGACGCACTCACGACCGCAACGTATTCGTCGATGAAGTCGGCGACCGACGCCCACTCCACCCGCTCGTGCTTTCGCGCGAGCCTGCGAAGCTCATCCGGGGTGAGCCGGTACTCGGTCGCTCGCATCATGAAGTCGCGCAGCTCGGTGCGGAAGCCGCGCAGGCCGCGAACCTCCGCGCTCAACTCGTCTGGCCACCTCGCACCGATGCTCTCCGCGAGATCCCCTTCGAGCAGGCTGGCGATGTCGACGTCCTGGTCACCGCCGGTGACCAGCCGCGGGGCCTCGTTGCCTGCGACGCGAAACGCGTTGCCGACGATCTCGAAGGCGAGCGAGTTGACGGTGCGCGCGAGAGGTCCGTTCGTGGCGCCCTGCCAGTCACCATCGGCCAGCCGCAGGGCGAGCCGATCGCGCAGCCGTGTTGCGGATGCCCGGGTCGGCGTGAGCACGACCAGCTCCTGGGATGACCATCCACGGTTCAGAATCCGGTCAGCGACGAGCTCGGCGATCGTTGTCGTCTTACCCGTGCCCGGGGCGCCGAAAACGGCCGCGGACTGCGTATCCGCAAGGTCAACTACGGCACGCTGGCTCGCATCCAGCTGCGGCCTCGGCGTCGGCTCGGCCGCGCCGGTCGCCCGTTCGAATCCGAGGATGCCCACCCAAGCAAAGTTAGTGGAGGCTGCGGACATCCGCCCCCGGGACTTCCGGGATTTCTGCCAACAGAGAAACCCGCGAACGGACAAATCGCTGGTGCCGTAATCTGAAGCCGTGGACATTCGTATCGGCATCATCAACAGCCCTCGGGAGATCAACTTCGAGACCGCGCAGACCGCGGCCGAAGTCGAGAAAATTGTCGCGGCGGCGCTCGACTCCGATGCCAAGTTCATCCGACTCGTGGACGACAAAGACAAGGTCTACATCATCCCGACCGCATCCTTCGGCTACATCGAGGTCGGCTCCGAGATCTCGCGCCGAGTCGGATTCGTGGCGTAGCCGTGGAACTCCTGTTCGTCACGCTCATCTCGTTCTGCATCGGACTGCTCGCACGGTACGTAGTCCCCGGACGCGCGACCTACGGGGTCGTCCTTCTCCCGTCGATCGCGGCCGCAGGAACCGCCATCGTCTGGGTCATCCTGACCTGGGTCGGCTGGAAATTCGACGGCGGCTGGATCTGGGTCGCCAGCCTCGCGGTGGGTGGAGTTCTGGCGCTGGTTCTCGCGCTGCTTCTGCCGCGCACGCGTCACAGCAACGACGACCAACTGCTGGCGCGGCTCTCGCGAGCTTAAAAAGCGCTAGGCAGTGAGACCAAGGGCATCCATTCTGCGGGTGTGCGACGCGATCAGTTCGGTGAAGACGGGCTCGATGCGCTCCTCGTCGGAGTCGTGATTCTCGCTCGGACGTAGCGTCCAGCGAGCAAGCAGCATCGTGTCGCCGATGAGACGCCTTCCCCACATCGCGAGTCGCGCCGCGAGCCGCGGATTCTTCTCGATCGCCGCAAGAAGCTCGCGTACGACGATTGCCTCGCCGCTGTCCTCAGACAGGATGTCGACGATGCGCGTGCCCGCGGCACCCGACAGTCCGGATGCGAGCCGCATGAGAAAGTCGTCCAGGAATCCGGCGGTGAGATAGCAGCTGGTCACCGACTCGTACCAGTCGTTTCCCTGTGTCACCCGCTGGAAGGCGTCGATTTCGGAAACGAACGGCTGCATCGTTGCGGCAGCATCCACGCCGTGGCGTTCAAGCTCGGCAGTGAGGCCCTGGTGTTTGATCAGGGCGAGCCCCGCCACCTGGCTCATCGCCGACTTCGCCTCGGTGTTCGGAGCGGAGCGCACCACGCGACTGAGGTTCTCGAAAATCGTCAGCTGCAGGTAGGCGGACTTACCGAGGAACGTCGTGAGGTCCGGTGTCAGGGTCGCGAGATCGACCTTCGTGCCGGAGGTCGGCGCGTTCTGGCGCGGGCGAAGTTTCGGTACTTCGATGCGTTGTGCGTTGCGCCGGAACCAATTCGCCACGGGCCCAAGTTTAGGCGGCGCCGGCAAGACGGCGCGCCCCGCTTCGGCCGCGACACGGTCCGACGGACGTGTCTACCGGTCCTGACCAGCTAAACTGGCCTCACTGCTCCGAAGATTCTGACCGGAGCTATGCACGCGCCCCACGTCAAACCGGGCGCACTTATACCGCTGGGAATCCCAGCTGACGGGGCAATCCACCAACGTGACATTCGCAGAACTCGGCGTTGACCAGGACATGGTCGACGCACTCGCTACCCACAACATCATCGAGCCGTTCCCGATCCAGGAGCAGACCATCCCGCTGGGGTTGTCAGGCCAGGACATCATCGGTCAGGCCAAGACCGGAACGGGCAAGACACTCGGATTCGGCCTGCCGCTGCTCCAGGCGCTGGGTACTGACCCCGCTCCGGGCGTCAAGGCCCTCGTCGTCGTGCCCACGCGCGAGCTGTGCATCCAGGTTGCCGAAGACCTGGTACTCGCCGCCTCCAATCGGGCCACCAAGGTTGCCGCCATCTATGGCGGCAAGGCCTACGAGGGCCAGATTGCCGAACTCAAGGATGGCGCCCAGGTCGTCGTCGGCACTCCGGGGCGCCTGCTCGACCTCGCGTCCCAGCGGCTGCTGTCGCTCAAGAACGTCAAGGTTATGGTGCTCGACGAGGCCGACAAGATGCTCGACCTCGGCTTCCTTGCCGACATCGAGAAGCTGTTCGCCCAGACCGATCCCACCCGCCACACCATGTTGTTCTCGGCGACGATGCCCGGCCCGATCGTCGCGCTCGCTCGTCGCTTCATGAACCGGCCGATCCACATCCGCGCCACGGATCCGGATGAGGGACTGACCCAGGCCAACATCAAACACGTCGTTTACCGGGCGCACTCGCTCGACAAGGACGAGGTGATCGCCCGCATCCTGCAAGCCGAAGGACGCGGCAAGACCGTCGTGTTCACCCGCACGAAGCGCGCCGCGGCAAAACTCGTCGAGGAGCTCAATGACCGGGGGTTTAACGCGGCTGCCGTTCACGGCGACCTCAACCAGGAGCAGCGCGAGCGCGCGATGGCCGCGTTCAAGGCGGGCAAGAAGGATGTCCTGATCGCCACGGATGTCGCTGCCCGCGGTATCGACGTCGATGACGTCACGCACGTGATCAACCACACGATTCCCGACGATCACGACACCTATCTGCACCGCGCCGGCCGCACCGGCCGCGCGGGCAAGACCGGCATCGCGGTCACGTTCGTCGACTGGGACGACATGCACAAGTGGTCGCTGATCAACCGCGCGCTCGATATGGGACAGCCGGAGCCTGTCGAGACGTACTCGTCATCGCCGCACCTGTTCGCCGACCTCGACATCCCCGCCGGGTCGAAGGGCCGTCTCAAGCCGAGCCCGGCACCGAAGGTCGAAGTGGCCGCATCGCATCCGCCGCGCGAACGTCGCTCCGGCGACCGCCAGCGTACGCGCACCCGCGGTACCACCGGATCGCATCATCCGACGACTCCGGAACAGCGCGCCCACGAATCCGGGGCGCCCGGGGCAGGCACCCACGACGGAGCCGCGCCGGCCCGACGCAACCGAAACCGCCGTCGTCGCCCGTCCGCAGGCGGCGCTGCGACCCCGCCTGCCGCGTAGCAGCTCCCCTTTCTCTTTCTCGTTGCGGGCGGAGTTATCCGAGTTGGGCGGCGCTATGATCCCGCCCAGTGGCGCTAAGTCCGCCCGCAACCGGATGAACTGGGACTAGCCGCGGAACGTGCGGCTGCCGGTACCGGCAGCGAGCAGCTTCTCCAGCACCGCGGGCTCGGTGGTGTTCTCGGCCAGCCGGTTGGGCTTGCCGTCGCCGTGGTAGTCGCTCGATCCGGTCACCTGAAGATCGAACTTCTTCGCGAGCTCGAACAGCCGAATCTTGCCCTCCGCGGTGTTGTCGCGATGGTGGATCTCGAGCCCGAACAGTCCGGCATCCTTCAGTTGCTTGATCGCGTGATCCTCGATGACCCGATA
Organism: Galbitalea sp.; assembly: GCA_036266835.1. Taxonomy (GTDB): domain Bacteria; phylum Actinomycetota; class Actinomycetes; order Actinomycetales; family Microbacteriaceae; genus Galbitalea. The sequence continues at coordinate 20,098 of DATAXD010000042.1, forward strand.
GCGCCCGTGAGTTGCCGGATGCGCGAGCACCGGTACTCCCCCGGCGGCCGTGATGAGGCTCACGCCGTCAAGAGGCGACGGCGCGTAATACTTCTCGTAGTAGCCGCTGCGCCAGTGCAGGATCGTCTGGAAGGCCGCACTGCGATCCGGCACGTCGCCGTGCGCAACGAGGGCATCCGCAATGTGCGGCCGGCCGATCGTTCCGCCATCGACCGACTGGGCGAGCACATCCGCCCACGTGATGCCGTAGTCCCTGGAGATGCGCTCGACGATGCGTTCGGCACGGTGCATCCGACCGTCTCGGATCTTCGCGGTCTCCGCGACGATCCGCGGGTTCGCCGGGTCAAACAGATAGGCGAGCATGTGCACGCTCGCCGGACCGTAGTTGGTGCTGAGCTCCATCCCGGGCACCACCATCAGGCCAGTGCCCGTCGCGGCAGCGAACGCCTCGCCCCACCCGGCTGTCGAGTCATGATCGGTGATCGCGACCGTGGAAAGCCGCTCCGCAACCGCTGCCTCGATGAGCTCCGTTGGTGTCTCGGTGCCATCGGAGACGCTCGAGTGCGTGTGCAAATCGATCGCACCTGTGGCGGGCATCCTTCAATCGTATTGGTCTAGGCTTCGGTGGCCATGATTCGCAAAGTCCTCGCCGCGATCCTGCTGCTGGCGGCGGCGGCGATCCTCCTGGTCGCGCTATGGCCGGAGCTATTCGGCCTGCAGTCGGCCCCCGTCATCGCCCAGGTGGTGTCGCTGCGCGGGCTCGATGTCGCCATCGCGATCGCTCTCATTCTCTTTTTCGGCATTGTGGCGATTGGATGGCGAGACGCACGCCGATTCTTCGGTTCGCTGGTAATCCTGCTGCTGGTCTTCTGCGTGCTGAGCCTGGCGATACTGGCCTCGCGCGGATTCGGCGGCGCAGGCGGCGCCGCGAAGAGCTCGTCGGATATCACCGTGCTCTCGTGGAACACCGAGGGCGATGCCCCGGGTGCGCGCGAGATCGCCCACATCGCGATTGCCGAACACGCGGACGTGGTGGCACTTCCGGAAACGACGCTCAAGACCGGGGTGAGCGTCGCGAACCGGATGAAGGCCGCCGGTCGCCCGATGTGGGTGTATTCGGGCACCCATGGCAATATCTATGAGTCGCACGCGACCACCCTGCTCATCAGCGTCGGCCTCGGTCCCTACACCGTCGATACCGATGAGGGTGACACCTCGGTGCTGGCATCCATCATCGCCAAGCCCGACAACGGCACCGGACCGATCATCGTGGCCGTGCACGCGGTCTCCCCGAAGCCGGATGAGATGCGCAACTGGCGGGCGGACCTAACCTTCCTGTCGACCCGGTGCACGGGAAGCAATCTGATCATGGCCGGTGACTTCAACTCCACGCTCGACGCGCTGCAGTCCCTGAGCACCAGGTCGGGGGCTGTCTTCGGGCAGTGCGACGACGCCGGGCTCGCCAGCGGTTCGGCGGCGATCGGCAGCTGGCCGACGAGCCTGCCGGCACTCCTCGGTGCCCAGATCGACCACGTGATGTACACCTCCGCCTGGCGCACGGTTTCGATGAAAGTCATTCAGGACGAGGATCAGGCCGGCAGCGACCATCGACCGATTCTCGCCGTGCTCGCGCCCTCGAAGTAGGTCTCCTGGGTGGAGAATGTCTTCATGGCAAAGACTTCACAAAGCGCCGCAGGCAAGGCAGAGGGCGCGGCCAAAACACGGCGCGCCAACACCAACCGTTCGACAACACCGACATCGGACGTCTTCAAGCAGTTCATCTCGAGCGGATGGGCAGAGCGCCCGGATGTCGCCCCGGAGCCCCGCGAGCAAGCGACGTACGCTGCTGCCCGCCGCGCTCACATTTCCCGTGAATTCGCGGGCAAGCGCCTGATCGTTCCGGCGGGCGCAGCAAAGGTGCGGTCCAATGACACGGACTACGAGTACCGTGCACACTCTGCGTTCTCGCACCTGACCGGCTGGGCCTCCGACACCGTCCCCGGCAGTGTGCTGGTCCTCGAGCCGAGTGCATCCGGCCACACCGCGACGCTCTACTTCCGCGAGGCCGCAGGCCGCGACTCGTCCGAGTTTTACGCGAACGCCGAGATCGGGGAATTCTGGACCGGCCCGCGCCCGTCGCTCGCCCACGTCGCCGCCGATCTAGGTATCGCGACCGCAGACCTGGGGGTGTTCGGGGCCGTCGTCGACAGCGTCGATGCCAACACGCTCATCATGCGCGAGGCCGACCGCGACGTGACCGACTCCGTCGACGGCAGGCGCCTTCTGGCCGCCGACACCGAATCCCTCGAGACGGATGGCGACGCCGAACTCGCGCGCGAGCTCTCCGAGATGCGCCTGGTGAAGGATGCCTACGAGATCGCCCAGATGCGTGAAGCCGTCGACGCTACGAAGCAGGGCTTCGACGATGTGATCGCCGACCTGCCCCAGATCATCGCCCACGACCGCGGCGAGCGGGTCGTCGAGGGAACGTTCAATCGTCGCGCGCGAGCCGAGGGCAACACCGTCGGTTACAACACGATCGCCGCGAGCGGACCGCACGCGTGCATCCTGCACTGGACCCGCAACGACGGGCCGGTCGTGCCAGGCGACCTCATCCTGCTCGATGCCGGAATCGAATTGGACTCGCTGTACACGGCCGACATCACCCGTACTCTGCCGGTCAGCGGCCGGTTCACCGACGTGCAGCGCCGGGTCTACGAGGCCGTTCGCGAGGCGGCGGACGCGGCATTCGCGATTGTCAGGCCAGGCATCCGGTTCCACGAGATCCACGCGGAGGCGATGAAGGTCATCGCGGCCCGCACCGCCGAGTGGGGGCTGCTTCCGGTCAGCGCCGAGGAATCCCTCGACCCCGACCTGCAGTACCACCGCCGCTACATGGTGCACGGCACTAGCCATCACCTCGGGATCGATGTGCACGACTGCGCACAGGCACGGCGTGATCTGTACGCCGACGGCATCCTCGAGGCGGGCATGGTCTTCACGATCGAACCCGGCCTGTACTTCCAGCCGGATGATCTGACCGTTCCGCAGGAATATCGCGGCATCGGCGTGCGCATCGAGGACAACATCCTCGTGACGGAGTCCGGCGCCGAGAACCTGTCGGTGGGCATCCCCCGCACGGCGGATGACGTGGAGGCCTGGCTGGCGGGCTAGCGTCTACGCCCGCGCCCCACCCGCACCCAACCCCCGCATCCGCACTCTACCTAACGTCGGAATCTCGTGCGACATGCTTCCGCGCGGTGGCTATCTCGCGGTGCGTCGCACGGAGTTTCGACCTTGCGGGGAGGGGTCGGGAGAAGCGACCTCGTCGGTGTGGCTGGTCAACCTCAACAGGAACACCACCAGCAGTAGCGGGAATGCGATCCGGAACAGCGCGGACTGGGTTATCGATTCGGGCTCGAAGAAGGATTCGCTCACCACGCGCCCCGTTGCCGTTGAGTACTGCCCCGAATAGAACACCAGGGCCGCAGCGAGCACGAGGATGTAACCAAAGAACACCATCAACCGTGTCGACCTTGGAAGCCTTCGACTTGACTGGTTCGTCATCGACTCGCCCGACATGACGATCTCCCAGCCAACGGCGACGAGAATCAGAATCGCGGCCCATTGCGGCACGACAGCGGCATCGAGGGCGATGCCGTAGAGCTGGTGGATGATTCCGAGCACGATGACCGCACCCAGAATTCCCGGCACGGTGGCCGGTAACCTCTCGGCCCACCCTGCGTGACTCCGCCACGTCACTGCGAGCGCCACCAGGCCGATCAAACCTGCGGCGGCGACCGCGCCACCCACCGTGAGGATCGGCCACGCGATGTCGGGGCCGAAAACGACACGTGCGATGGACGCAGATGCGGTGACTACCGTCACCGTTGCGGCCGCACCGTAGAACAACACGGCCAGCCGCCAGGTCGTCGACCATACACGACCGAACATGGCGAGCGCGACAATCGCGAGCGCCGCGGTGACTGCGGCGAATCCCGCGCCCAGCGCTTGAATAATGTCGTCCTGGCGCTCCGCGGCCAGACCCACCCTCGCGGCATTGCCGTTTGCCTTGAGAATCGAGGCAAGGGTGGCTGGCGCTTCGCCGGCTGGACGGTAGGTACGCACGATCGCTTCGAGTTGTGTCAGTCCGGAGGACGCCGACTTACCCACCGCGAGTCCGTAATACGCATAGTCGGTGGAGCCGTGCTCGTACAGCCAGACGACGCCCGTCCCGCCACCCGCGGGGCTCACGCGCTGCTTCTGCCACACCCCATCCGGGATCGCCGCACCAATCGCCGTCGTCGAAATGCCCTGCACAATCTGCGACATCGGCGTTCCCGGGTCCACTGGCAAGCCAATGAGATCCACCCTGAGGCCGTCGGGAAAGAGGTTTGTGATGCTGTCGAGCGTGCCGGACTTGTCCGGTTGCGCATCCCAACCCGTGGGCACGAGAACCGTGCTACCGGTAACGCCTGTGACGCTGCGGACGCTTGCGGACGGCGTGTAATCGCCCTGGGCCGAGACGGCGGGAGGTGGCGGTGTGGCGAAAGCTCCCGACAGCGCCGCGACCGCGCTCGGACCGACCAGGGCAATGACCGCGCACACGCATACCAGCCCCGCGAATCCGAGCGTTCGCGGCCACGGCGAACCCGAGAGACGCAGGGCGCGCCCGACCGATGCGAGGATGCCCAGCACGGCAGCTACCAGAAGCACCGCTTGCGTGGTCTGCCAGATTCTGTCGCCCGGCGAACCCGACTGCGAGCTCACGCCGTAGGCAACAGCGATGATCGCGAGCGCCACGGGCACGAGGTACCTGCGGCCCTTGCTCGCATTTGGCGCTTCGGTCAGTGTTCGGATGCGCGCCAGCCGGTCTGCGGCAAAGTCACCCCATTCGCCAAAGTCCACTGCGGCGATCATGACCATCGGCGTCGCAATGATTGCGAAGCCCTCGGTCAGCAGATGAATCGTTTGCGGAAACAGATCCAGACCGTTGACCACCGGGCTCGCCGCGGACAGGATGACGAAGTATCCGACGAAAAGGGCCGGAAGCGCGATCATCACCGCAAGTCGCAACCTCGGTTCCGTTGTGTCTTCACCGAAGCGGCCACGGCGAAGCAAGACGGTGGCCAGCGCAACCAGCCACACGGCAACCAGTACACCCCTCGCTGCCCAGGCGGCCCAGTCGGGCAAAACCGTGACGAATCCGCCGATTCCCAGGAGGCCCGTCGCCCAGCCGACGAACACCGTCAGCGCGACGGCCGCAACGGCCGCAATGGCCGGATGCGCGAACAGCGAACCCGCGATGAGGAGGCCGACTCCGACGGAAAGGAGCAGCAGGGTCGCCACGAACAGCGGAAGCGCCAGCACAACCTGCTCACCGTCAACCACACCCAGCGGAACGCGAGTAACGGAGACACCGCGCAGACCGATCAGGATTGCGGCGCCGAGCAGACCCGCGAGGGTGGCGGCCAGCGCGATCCGCTGGGGCAGGTCCATGGAGCGGATCGAAATGCTGCGTTCCCGAAACGCACCTCGCACGGTCGGTGCCTCCGCGGGAAGGATCTTGGGAACGGTCACGGACACGAATCACAGCCTCTCGGGTGGGTCGAGTCGAGTCTGGCACATCCGGTTTTCGGCCCAGACACGCGAGTGACTACGACACCGAATTTAGGGACGGGGGTCAAGCCTCAGCGGGCGCCGACCTTCTGGCCCGCGGTATTGCGCTGCGGGATCGGCAGCCAGTAGAAGAGGATGAGGCCGAGGTACAGCACGATTCCCAGCCACGGGATGAAGTAACCGACGACCGCACCCACCCCGTACATCAGCGGACCGAACAGGATGCGCCGGTTCATGCGCCTGAACCCGGCATCCGTCACCTGATCATCCATCAGGCCGGCGCGACGCGCATGCCGCCAGATCGCGTTGAACAACAGGACAGCGGCCACCATCACGATCCCGTAGAGCACGACGGCGGTGGACTGACCACCGCCGGTGCGGAACGTCGAGGCGAGAACGGTCGTCGCGAACGGCAGGAACGCGACGACGAGAAGCAGGATGGTGTTCAGGAACATCAGCCCGCGGTCCGTGCGCTCGATGTGCTCGAACATCACGTGGTGGTTCGCCCACAGCAGGCCGATCAGCAGGAAGCTGAGGACGTACCCGAGGTACGAGGGCCACAGGTCCAGCAGGCGCAGCAACAGGTGGTCGGTGTGCGTCGGAGCCTGGATGCCGAAGATCAGCAGGGTGATCGCGATCGCGAATACGCCGTCGCTGAACGCCTCGAGGCGGGAGGTCGGCATCCGATCCGACCTATACCTCGGGCCGCTGGAGCAGCTCCTGCGCGCGAACGATGAGGTTCGAGGGCGCGATGACCTGGTACGAACTCGCGACCACCTGGTGGGTGGAAGTGTAGTCGCGCCGGCGGCGATTGACCGCGTAGCTGACGACGCCGAATAGCATCCCGAACGCGGCGCCGATCAGGATAACCGCGAGTGCGTAGGTGATTTGCGGGGACGCCGAAAACAGGAACAGCAGTGTCCCCGCGAACAGTCCGAACCAGGCACCGGTGGCGGCTCCGGCGAGCGCGGAACGGCCGTACGTCAGCTTGCCGGTGACTCGCTCGATGGTCTTCAGATCGCTGCCGACGATTGACAGCTGGCGCACCTCGAAGTCGAGTTTCGCGAGCTTGTCGACCACCTGCTGTGCTTCCAGATACGTGTCGTAAGTGCCCAAAACGTCGCCGCGCGGGATGGACGGCTGCCCCGGCCTGCCCCCCGAAAACGGCTGCTGGTTGGTCATCCTGTCATTCTCCCATGCGCGACTACGCTTGTATCGTGAGCGCGACGAGAGTATTCGTGGCCCGATTGGCCGGGTGCTCCGTTTTCGACCCCTTTGGCGACAAGGTCGGCAAGGTGCGGGATGTTCTCGTCGTCTATCGCAGGGCCGACTCGCCGCGCGTCATCGGCTTCGTCGTCGAGGTTCCCGGCAAGCGTCGGGTGTTCCTGAGTGTCGGCCGCGTCACCAGCATCGGCTCCGGCCAGATCATCGCCACGGGACTCATCAACCTCCGCCGCTTCGAGCAGCGCGGCGGCGAAGTTCGCGTGATCGCCGAGCTCCTCGGCCGCAAGGTGACGCTTGCCGACAAGTCCGGCGACGCGACCGTTGAGGATGTCGCAATCGAGGAGCGCGGACCCGGCGAGTGGGAAGTCAGCCAGCTGTTCTGCCGTCGCCCGCGCACGTCGTCATTCGGTAAGGGCCAAACGGTTTTCGTCAATTGGCGCGATGTGGTCGAGAAGACGACCGCCGGCGAAGCGCAGTCGGCGACCCAGCTGATCGCCTCTTACTCCGATCTGCTTCCGGCGGACCTCGCGAACGCGATGCTCGATCTTCCCGAACATCGGATGATCGAGGTCGCCGAAGAGCTCTCCGACGAGCGCCTTGCTGACGCACTCGAGGAGATGCCGGAAAACGAGCAGGTCGACATCCTGAACAAGCTCGACGACGACCGCGCGGCCGACGTGCTGGATCAGATGCAGCCGGATGACGCCGCGGACCTGATCGCACAGTTGAGCGAGGAGCGCGGCGAAGCACTGCTCGATCTGATGGAGCCTGAAGAGGCCGAAGACGTGCGCTTCTTGCTGTCGTACGCGCCGGACACCGCCGGTGGTCTCATGACGACCGAGCCGATCATCGTGTCATCCGATACGACCGTCGCCGAGGCCCTGGCCCTCGTGCGTCGCCACGACCTCGCGCCTGCGCTCGGCGCTGCCGTCTGCGTCACTCTCCCGCCGTACGAGCCGCCGACCGGCAGGTTCCTCGGCATGGTGCATTTCCAGCGGATGCTTCGCTACCCGCCGAACGAGCGCCTCGGAACGCTGCTCGACCAGAGTCTCGAACCCGTAATGGCCGACACGCACGCCGCCGAGGTGGCGCGTCGCCTCGCGAGCTACAACCTCGTATCCGTCCCCGTTGTTGATGAGTCCCATCGTCTGGTCGGGGTGGTGACCATTGACGACGTCCTCGATTACCTGCTTCCCGATGACTGGCGAATTACCGACCACGAAAGCAGTACGCAGTCGCTGTATAGCGACGCTTCGACCGCAACGATTCCCGTAAGAACGGCAAGGAGGACGCACAATGGCACGAGCTAACCGAGAAGACACCCGTCTCGACACTCCGAAGGGCCTGCGAACATCCTTCGTTCCGCGCGGTCGCAGCAATCGCGATCGTGTTGGCCGTTTTTCCGAAGGATTCGCGCGCGCCATGGGAACCTCCTGGTTCCTGGTGGGCATGACGGTTTTCGTCGTCGTCTGGCTCGCCTACAACTCGTGGGCGCCGAAGAATCTCCAATTTGACCCGCGGCTCCTCAATTTCACGCTGCTGACGCTCATCCTGTCGCTCCAGGCGTCGTACGCGGCTCCTCTCATCCTGCTCGCGCAGAACCGGCAGGATGACCGCGACCGGGTGCAGATCGAGCAGGACCGGCAGCGCGCCGAGCGCAATCTCAATGACACCGAATACCTGGCTCGGGAGATCGTCTCGCTGCGGCTCGCGATGAAAGACATGGCGTCGAAGGACTTCATCCGTTCTGAATTGCGGTCGCTGCTCGAGGAGCTCGACAAAAACAAGGATCCCGCGGTGTGAGTGACGAGCCCTTCGACGAGCTCAGGGACCTGGTTCAGACCGCCCTCGCCGCCGTCATCGACCCCGAACTGCGCCGCCCTATTACCGACCTCGGCATGGTTGGTTCGGTCGCGGTCGCCGGATCGACGGCGAGGGTGGGCGTCAAGCTCACGATCGTCGGATGCCCGGCCGCCGACCGAATCGAGCGCGACGTCACCGCGGCAATCCTCGGTGTCGAGGGAATCGACGCCGCGGACGTGATGATCTCGGTCATGTCGGCCGACGAACGCGCAGCCCTCACCGCAAAACTTCGCGGAGGCCGACCGAAGACACTCCAGTTCGGCCCGGACTCACTCACCCGCATCTACGCGATCACCAGCGGCAAGGGCGGTGTCGGCAAGTCGACCATCACCGCGAACCTCGGCGTAGCACTCGCCGCGCGCGGACTGCGCGTCGGAATCGTGGACGCGGACGTGTTCGGCTTTTCGATTCCGGGCATCCTCGGCATTGCTGATGCGAAGCCAACCCAGGTCGGCGAGATGATCCTGCCGCCGATTGCTTTCGACGTGAAAGTGATTTCGATCGGGATGTTCGTGGAGAACCGAACCGCCGTCTCCTGGCGGGGCCCGATGCTTCATCGGACCATCCAGCAGTTCCTCACTGACGTGTACTTCGGCGACCTCGACATCCTGCTGCTCGATCTGCCGCCCGGCACCGGCGACGTCGCAATCTCTCTCGGACAACTGCTGCCCCGGGCCGAGGTCATCGTGGTGACGACTCCTCAGGCGGCCGCCGCGGACGTCGCCGAGCGTAGCGCCCTCGTCGCGCGCCAGACCGGTCAAAAAGTCATCGGTGTAATCGAGAACATGGCAGGCTTCACGCTGCCCGACGGTTCAGTCGCCGACATTTTCGGCACCGGCGGTGGAGCGGATGTCGCCGCCCGGTTGTCGATCGAAGACCAGCCCGTGTCGGTGCTGGCGACGATCCCGCTGAGTGCGGAACTGCGAATGGCAGGCGACACCGGTGAACCACTGGTGCTATCGCATCCGAATGCCCCGGCAGCGGTCGCGATCATTTCGGTCGCCGAGCAGCTCGCTTCTCGCAGCCGCAATCTGAGCGGCAGACGGCTGCCGATCAGTCCGACCGGCACCTGACTGTCCCTCGGCGAGCTGGCGCGGCATCCGCTACGGCTCGACCAGTCGCGCGAGCAGCTCGATCAGCAGTCGCTCGGCGACCGGCGCCGGCAGGGCTTCGACAAGGGCGAGCAGGGGCGCCATCCGACCGGGAATCCCGCCGTCCGCGAGTCCCATTCCCGCGAGCAGAGCGGCACTCGCGTCGGAGTCGAGGGCCCGGTCCAGCGCCGGAAGCGCGCTGGCGGCGGCGCTCGGCGAGATCCCGGGGACCCCGCGAACCTCATCGGCGGCCAATACCAACGCCTCCGAGAGATCGCCGAGTACTCCTTCCGTCACGGGTGTGATCGTCAGGTGAGTCGTGCGCGGCAGGCGGCTTCCGTCCGGCTGAACGATGCTCGGCTGCAGTTGGAGCTGCCAGCCGTGCTCGCGCACCTGGTCTGCCCACAAGTGCGGATCGACCCGTCGACCATCGGCAACGGAATGGTCCGACGTGACAGCGAACAGCGGTCCGACCGGCTGCCCGACAGCTTTGAGCCCCTCGATTCCGCCGACTACGTCGACCAACGCCGCCGTCGAGCGCTCGCAGGATTGCGCCAGGCGGGCAAAACCGTCTGTCCCGAGCGCCTGGATGATCGCCCAGGCGGCCGCGAGCGAACCGGCCGACCGTGAGCCGGGCATCATTGGATTGACGATCGGATATCCCGGCCACTCGGTGGTCGCGAAGTACTGCGCCCTCTGCCGGTCCCGGCCGCGGTGGAGCAGCACCGACGAGCCCTTCGGCGCGTAGCCGAACTTGTGGAGGTCGGCACTCATGCTCGTCACTCCGGGAACGGCGAAATCCCATGGCGCGACATCGCGCCAGAACGGCAGCACGAGTCCGCCGATGCACGCGTCGACATGGCAGTCAATGCCGAGACCGAGGCAAGCGGCGGCGACTTCGACGATCGGATCGAGCGCCGCGAAGGGATAGCTCGGCGCGGATACGACGACAAGGGCGACCGCAGGCGACATCCGCTGGATCAGCCAATCCGCGGCCGGCGCCCCCGTTTCGGGATCGACGTGCACCGCCTCGAACCGAAGATCGAAGTAGTGCGCAGCCTTGCGAAACGCCGCATGGGCCGTGGTCGGCGCCAGCAGCACGGGTTCACCGACTCCGCCGCGCGCACGCCAATTGTCGCGCGCCGTCTTCACCGCCAAGAGGCAGCTCTCGGTGCCGCCGCTCGTCACACTCCCGACGACCTCGTTGTCGCCGCTGAGCAGCTCGCGGACGAACCCGACCGTCTCACGCTCCAACACCGCAACCGATGTGAATGTCGTGGGATCCAGGCCGTTGACCGGCTGCATGAGGCGGATGGCCGATGCCGCCAACTCATCGAGCTCCGACATCCCGGAATCGTACACATAGCTCAGCACCCGACCGCCGTGTGTCGGCGCGTCGGCCTCCCGCAGTTCGCGGAGCCGATCGAGGATCGCTTCAGGCTCCGCTGCGAGTTCGCTCACGAAACGGCCGAGAACTGGATGGCCGCCTCGATGTCGCTCTTGCGCAGCCGATAACGCACGAGCGAGATCACGCTCGCCCCGATCAACACCGCTGGCACGATGCTGAAGCTGAGCACGATCCCCGAGATTGCAGCCGAGCTCTGCGCCGCGTGCTTGTCTGCCACGGATGACGTGTAACCGCTGATGGCGAGTATTGCGCTGAGAGTCGCCGCACCGAGTGCCATGCCGGTGGTCTCCGCCGCCGTCCAAATGCCGCCGAACGCACCGGCCGCACCCGGCCCGTGCGTCCTGGCATCATAGGAAACGACGTCGGGAAGCATCGACAAAGGCAGAGACTGCATCCCGGCATATGCCGCGCCGGCGAGCGCTACCGGCCCGTAGACCCAGGCCCCTGGAGCCCACAGCAGGAGCAGCATGGCGAGCGCCGCGATTCCGAACAGGACGCTCGCAATCAGGAATCCGCGCTCTTTGCCGATCCGCCGCGCGATCACCGCCCAGATCGGAGCGAAGACAACGGCGGGCGCTATCAGCGCCACGAACAGGAAAGTCACCGCATCCTCGCTGTGCAGCACGTAGGTCGCGATGTACTGCGCCCCGGCCAGCATGAGCCCGGTCGCAACGGCCTGCAGAAGGAATGCCAACACCAGGGCGCGGAACGGCTGGCTGCGATGCAGCGCCGAGAACCCTGCGCGGTATCCGGTGCTCTCGGCGGCTACGGGAACTGGTTCGCGGTCGTCGGTCGAAGGGGAACGCGACGGCGCAACCCGCGACGACACCAGCATGCCGATGCCGATCACGACGCCGGCGACTACTGCCATGAGCAAATACCCGAGATAGTGGTTGGCGCCGCCGAGCGAGCGCAGCGCCGGACCGCCGGCGCCGAACAGCAGGATGGCTACCGTCAGGACCACAACACGCGTCGTCAATAGACGGGTCCGCTGGTCGTAGTCGTGCGTCAGTTCTGCCGGCAGCGCGATGTACGGCACCTGGAACAGGCTGAATGCGCTCGCTGTCAGCACGAACGCGACGAAGACCCACAAGGCCGAAAGCCACGCGGGCAGGCCGATGGGAACCGCGAACGTGACGATGAAGAACACCGGGAGCAACAGGGCACCCACCACCATGAATCGGCGGCGCGTTCCGTGATGGCCGAGGCTGCGGTCGCTCCAGGCTCCAATGAGCGGGTCGATCACAACATCCCAGATCTTTGCGACGAGCACGACGGCACCGGCGAGGGCCGCGGCGAGCCCCAGGTTGTCCGTGAGGTAGTAAACGAGTACGAGTCCCGGCAGGGTCGAGAATCCGCCGGTTCCGAGGGAGCCGATCGCATAGGTTGCGATCGTCGATCGGCGGAGGTTCTGCGGCTGCGCGGAGGCGATGGGCTCAGGCATGAGTCGCAGTGTAGTAGTGGTCAGGCAGGTACCGCGCCAAGTTCGCGGGCCAACGCGATGCGGCCGCGCGAGAGTTGCGTCTTCACCGTCCCGCTGCCAATGCCGAGCAGCGCCGCGATTTCGCGCACCGACCGGTCGGCGACGTAATGCAGCTCGCACACGCGCCGCATCCGGGGCGGGAGGGTTTCCAGCGCCCTGCGCAGGTCGAGATCGGCGATCGAGTTATCCACCGGATCGTCTGGTCCGATCGGCCGCAGCTTCTCGGTGACGCGCCGGGCCACCGCCTCCCGCCGCCGGATGTCCCGGGCGCGATTGCTCGCGACCACCGTCACCCAGGCGGCAACGTTGCGAGGCCAGACCCGGTCCCCGTCGGCCAACAGCTGCACGATGGCGTCCTGCACCGCATCGGTCGCGGCGTCGTGCGTGCCGGCAATTCCCCGCACGGTGGAGACGATTCGGGGATATTCGGTTTGCACAAAGTCAGTCAGGTCGGGTGCGGCCGTTGCGCTGATTGTCATAATGCGGCCAGAGTATCGACGATGCCCTGTCATATACTTGCCATGACAAACATCAGTCACCTCCGAGCCTGTCCATAACCAAGTCACAGAGAGGCGCACGCGTGGACGCTGTACTTGCCGACCCCGAGGCCGTCCGCCTGCTGAGCACGATCTACCGAATTCGTCCAGGCTCACTGGCCGAGCTCGGGGAACTTCAGGCCTTGCCGCACGCCTCACTCCCCGCCCTGTTGAAGCGGCTGGACACGGCGGGACTGATTGCGTTCGACGGCGAGCGCATCGAAGCGCTCTCGCCCGATCATGCGATAGCAGCCTCTGCGGAACAGGTCGTGGCGCAGCAGATCGAGGCACTGGATAATCTCGCGGCCTCCGCAGCGACGCTGTCCGCGCTCACACGTGACTGGGAGGTCGGCAGTGCGCCGGACGATACCGCCCCCTGGGCGGAATTCGTGCACGGCCACGAAGCCCAGTGGAAAGCCTGGCCGAGATACGCCCTGACGCACCCGCCACGCGATCCGGTGAACCTGTACCCGAATCTTTCGATCATCCGATCGGTGATGGTGCCGACGATGACCGAGGACGAGAGTCGACTCGTCGCGCAATCCGCGGTTCGAGGGATCTTCCCGAGGTCGCTGCTAGCCGTCGAAGAGGATCGCCTGTTCCTCGACGAGCTGCGACGGCTCGGCATGCGCGTGCGGATCAGCGACCACGTTCCCAGCTGGGTTTACGCGGACCGCGGCGTGCTCTGTGCACTTCCGCTCAACTGGGCCGAGCATCCCCCGAGCAGCATCGCGATCGTCACGCATCCGGCGATCACGGAGATCGTCGCGCTGTACGTCGAGAGCGTATGGGATCGCGCCGTCGACTATCCCCTCAGTGACGATGGCTGGCAGCCGGTGCTTCGCCTCCTTGCGCGCGGACTGTCGGATGCGGCCATCGCCCAGAGCCTCGACGTCTCGTCGCGAACCGTTCATCGGCGGATCTCCGAAGCGATGGAGCAGCTCGGTGCCCGCTCCCGGTTCGAACTCGGAGCGGCCTGGGCCCGAAACCCCTGAACCTGTACGGCTGGGTGAGTGAGTGCGGGGTGGTCGCAGGCGGTGAGGACGCGGTTGTGGGTGCGTCTCTGAGCCAGTTCTGGCTTATCTGGGACTAACCTGCCGCTCGTCAACGACAATAGTGAGCCCCGGCGCGGGCGATATGGCTGCGCTGAGACTCTTATGTTGTGAGATAGAGTCATCTCGTTCTTACGTCTTTGACCATTCTGTCCGCGTACTCGAGGGGTCCAGCATGGATCATCGCCTTCCCGCAGCTCTCATCGGCGTATTGGCGCTGACTACCATTCTGGTGCTGGGCAATGCCACGGCCGCGTACGCGGCGCCGGTGTCGGGCACCGTCGGGGGCATCTACTACACCGCCGACGATGCCGACGTTGCCGCCGGCGCGACCGTCTCCGGCTATGTAGGGCCCGCAGCCGTCACCATTCCCGACTCCGTCACCCTGGGAGCGGATACGTATGCCGTGACCGCTATCGGCAATAACGCAATGCAGTCGGACGGGCTGACCTCGGTCACCATTCCCGACTCGGTGACTACCATCGGCGATTCCGCCTTCTCCAACGACTCCCTGAGCTCGGTCATCATCCCCGACTCGGTCACCAGCATCGGCGATTCCACCTTCTTTGCCGACTCGCTCACCTCCCTCACCATCCCCGATTCCGTCACTGGTATCGGCCCCTACGCCTTCGCCGAGAACGAGTTGACCTCGCTCGCCATCGGCGACTCGGTCACCAGTATCGGCGACCACGCCTTCTACGACAACAGACTGACCGACAGCTTCAACGATCTGACCTCGATCAGCATCCCAGGCTCCGTCAGCAGCATCGGCGATTTCGCCTTCGCCGATAACTCCGACCTGGTGCGAGTGGAGTTCGTTGCAGCCGCACCCGCCACGATCGGCGCGGCGACCGGCGGGGACTCATTGGGTGACGCGGCCGGTTTGAGGGTGTACTACAAATGGGCCTACGACGCCGCGCAGGCAGCCGGCGGATTTACCACCCCGACCTGGCAGGGTTACACCACTGTCGAGCAGACCACGGTTGCCTTCAACACGGGTGCACACGGCAGTGCTCCCGCGACCGAAGTGGTCACCTTCGGTTCGCCAGCCAGCCGACCCTCAAACCCAACGGCCGCCGGATATGCGTTCACCGGCTGGTATACCAGCGCCGCCCTGACCACCAAGTTCAACTTCGCAGACCCGATCACCGCCAACACCACCCTCTACGCGGGCTGGGGCGGACTGGCCACCACCGGCTTGACCATTAGCCCCCTCGCGCTTACCCTCGCCAGCCTGCTCCTGGTCCTCGGGCTGACCCTGATCCTGGTCACCCGGCGGAAGCGGCACCACAACGCCGCGTAAGCGCAGTCTTCGTTAGTTGCGCTTAGTCAACTGCGGAGACCGTTGTCCCCCCCTTCTCAATTGGATGCGAGATCAAACCTCGGGCGACTCACTCAGCTAGGTGGACTCGATGTCGTATGGGGCTGGCAATCCGGAATCCACGGCCTTGCGCCGCTCGGCCGCCGGCCGCGTAGTCGCCGGGCGAACGACGGGCCCGGAAGGTTCGTCATCCAACAGCGCCTCACGGATGATGCGCCGCGGGTCATACTGGCGCGGATCGAGCTTCTTCCAGTCCAGCTCGTCGAAGTCCTCACCCAGCTCGTCGCGCATCCGATCGCGAGCGCCGTTCGCCATCTCGCGCACAGACTTGACCAGCCGCGCCAATTGCGCGGCGTAGTGCGGCATCCGCTCGGGACCAAGTACGAAGACCGCAATGATGGCGATCAGCACTAGCTTGTCTGCCGAGAACACTCCCCAAGGGTAACTCTCGTCACTGGGCGCGCGCTCTAGGCTGGAATCGGCATAAGGGAGCGACGTGAGCGAAAAAGAGCTGAGCTGGAAGTACGCGGAAGACCTCGTCGTCGAGCCCGAGGCCATCGCAACGGCGCGCGCCCACTCGCTCGAGCACGGCGTCGACCCGATTTCTCCATCGCAGGGCGCACAACTAGCGGTACTGGCGGCCGCGACGAACGCGAAGGCGATCATCGAGATCGGCACCGGTTTCGGCGTAAGCGGGCTGTGGATGTTCACCGGCGCACCCGAAGCGATCCTCACCTCCATCGACATCGAGCTCGAGAATCAGCAGTCGGCAAAACGCGCATTTGCGGACTTCGGCATTCCGGCCAATCGAGCCCGACTGATCGCGGGCCGAGCACTCGAGGTTCTGCCGAGGATGAACGAAGCCAGCTACGACCTGGTGCTGATGGATGCCGACCCCGCCTCGATCATCGAATACGTCGAGCACGCGCTGCGTCTGGTCCGGGTCGGCGGAACAGTGGTTGTGCCCCACGCGCTCTGGCGCGGACGGGTCGCGGATCCGGCGCAGCGAGACGACACGGTGACAGACTTCCGCACTCTGCTCGACGAGATCGCCAACTCCACGGCAGTACTCAGCGCACTATCGCTCGCTGGCGACGGCCTGCTGCAACTGACT
The DNA here is from genome assembly GCA_036266835.1 of Galbitalea sp. Classification (GTDB taxonomy): domain Bacteria; phylum Actinomycetota; class Actinomycetes; order Actinomycetales; family Microbacteriaceae; genus Galbitalea. Next base: position 36,809 of record DATAXD010000042.1, read on the forward strand.
CGCGTCAGCGCGTAACCACCCGGCGCTTCGACAGGCTCAGCGACCAACACTTGGCCCGGCCGCCGAGCCTGTCCCGGCCCCTGAGCTTGTCGAAGGGCAAGAGCCTGGCCCGGTCTCTGAGCTTGTCGAAGGGCCCGAACGTGAGAGTTGCGGCAGGTCGCCGACGCGTCCTTCTATCAGCGCCAGCTTCTTTGCGCGGCTCCATCCTTGGATCTGCTTCTCCGCGGCGAACGCATCCACGACGTTGTCGAATTGCTCCGAGAACACCAGCACCACGGGTCGACGCTTTCGGGTGAAATTCGCTCCCACCCCAACGTCGCCGTGATTGTGCTGCCAAAGGCGAAGCTCAAGGTCCTGGGTGCTTCCGGTGTAGAAACTGCCGTCAGCGCACTTCACGATATAGATCCATGCCATCGCGCCAGCCTCGCTGAAACAACGGTCCGCTGCCTGGCGCGCTTCAGATCTGTGGATTGGCGGGTGGACAGGTCAAGTGTTGGGGCCCTTCGACAAGCTCAGGGACCACCCTTCGACAAGCTCAGGAACCACCCTTCGACAAGCCCGGGGACCCGGCCAGCTCAGGGACCCGGATCGACTTCCGCGCTAAGCCGTGACGACGTCGGCGAGCGCGTCGTGAAGTTCCTTCGCCTCCGCGTCGTTGACCGACACGACGAGGCGTCCGCCACCCTCGAGCGGAACCCGCACGATGATGAGGCGACCCTCTTTGACAGCCTCCATTGGCCCGTCTCCGGTCCTCGGCTTCATGGCTGCCATGAGTAATCCCCTTTCAGCTGGATACCTGTCTATTATCGCCTACTTCACGGACATACAGAAAACTCACGTCGTGTGCTCGCGCCACACGGAGGCTCATTACGGCGGGGTCCAGTCGTTTCCGTTGATCCAAAAAGCGAAGTACACCCACGCCACCTGGCCCGCAATGAACAGCAGGATCATCCCGATTCGATAGATCACCGACTTCGGCATCGCGATCACTCCGAGCATCGGGAAGATCGGCATGAAGATCCGGAAGACGCTGGACTGCGGGAAGAAGACGGCGAGGATGTAGATCGTCCAACTGGCGACCCAGATGCGCAGATCCGGTCCGAGCTTCTTCACGGGCCTCGTGACCATCATGAATGCGAACAGTGCCATGGCGGCGAGCAGCACGACGAAGCCGATTGCCTGGTTGCTGATCCCGAGATACTCCGACCACCAGGTGGCGCCCTGGGTCCACGGCTGGAACGGCACCAGAGGACCGACTCCCACGTACGGAACGCGCCAGGTCAACTCGGTCGCGGTGTACGCATCCGGAACCCCGGTCACGGCTCCGGCGATCGCGGGCCAGGCAAGACCGAGCAACAGGCTGATTCCCGTGGCCGCGACCGACGAGACCATTTCGCGAACCGGGAACGGATCCCTTGCGCGCACGACGAATCGGTAGACCACGTGCAATCCCATTGCGAGGGCGAACGCCAGCCCGCTGGGTCTGGTGAACGACATGACGGCGACGAAGGTCAACATCAACCAGTACTGCCTGCGCACCAGATACAGCAGGGCGCAGGCAAGGAAGAACAACTGCATCGACTCGGCGTAGTCCACCTGCATGATGGGTGAGAGCGGCGCGAAACAGAACAACACCGCCGAGAACATCGCCGTCGGTGCGCCAAGCAACGGCAGCATCAATCGGTAAAAGACGAGAGCTGTGCCTAGCCCGAATCCTGCCGAAACGAAGACTCCGACGACGCTGAACGGTAGCCCGGTGATCCAGGCCAGCGCGCCGCACAGGTACGGATACGCCGGCAGGAACGCCCACGCGTTCTGTTCGACGCGGCCGACGTTGTCAAAAGGCAGCTTCGACGGATACCCGCTCAGCGAGATGATGTGGTACCACGTGCCATCCCAGATCTGCGCGAATGAGAAGTAGTCGGGATGTGGTCCGGTCCACGGGTTGGCCGCCTGATACCAGGCGAAGACGACCAGGATGATGGTCGAGACGATCCGCGACGCGACGAAGACCACAATGATCTTCACCCACCACGGCGTCAATCGGTAGCGGACGCGGAGGGTCGGCCGTGTGGGCCCGGTGTTCGCGGCTGCGGTGTCGAGCGCGGAGGCTGTGCTGCTCGGCATTGGTCAAGTGTAAATGACGCCTCTCAGCCAAACCGGTAGGGCATGAGGCTGCGTCACGGATCGCTACGCTGGTGCAATGACTTCTCGCGCCGCCTGGGGCTACGGCCTTGAAACCGTTTCCGGCGACGGAACAGTCCTCGACACCTGGTATCCCCAGCCTCGTCTCGGCGAGGTGCCCAACGGCACCGATCGCTACATCGCGCCAGCCGAATTCGAGTCCGAGCTGGGGCCGGATCCTCGGCGCAACGTTCGGCTCGATTTCGTCACCACCGAGATCGATCTCGACGCTCCCCCGGTCTCGACGCCCGACGCGTACCTCCGGCTGCACCTGCTCTCACACCTTCTGGTTCGCCCGAACAGCATCAATCTCGACGGCATCTTCGCTCAGCTTCCGATCGTCGCGTGGACGAACGCAGGCCCGATGCATCCGGACGACTTCGGCAGGATGCGAAGCGCCCTACAGCGCGCCGGAATCACGGCCCACGGGTTCGATCGCTTCCCGCGGATGGCCGACTACGTGGTGCCGGCACGTGTGCGAATCGCCGACACGTCGCGGGTTCGGCTGGGTGCCCACCTGTCGCCGGGAACTGTGATCATGCACGAAGGCTTCGTGAATTTCAACGCGGGAACCCTGGGAACCTCCATGGTCGAGGGCCGTATCAGCCAGGGCGTCGTCGTCGGCGACGGGTCGGATGTCGGAGGCGGCGCATCCATCATGGGCACGTTATCCGGCGGGGGGAAGGAACGGGTTGTGATCGGCGAACGCGTTCTGCTCGGAGCAAACTCCGGTGTCGGAATCTCGATCGGCGACGACAGCGTCGTCGAGGCCGGCCTCTATGTGACCGCAGGTACGAAGGTGAACGTGCTCGTCGGCTCGGCGGGCCCGACGCCCAGGACGGGCTCGCAGGCGACACGTACCGTGAAGGCCGCGGATCTCAGCGGCATTCCCGGACTGCTCTTCCGCCGCAACTCGCTGACCGGTGCGGTCGAAGTGCTGGCACGCTCAGGCGATGGCATCGCCCTGAACAGCGCGCTACACGGTTAGTGCCGCGCATACGAGTGTAAGTTCTAATAATTTATCCACAGTCTTGTGCTTTCTTCGATTCTGTGTTCTTCCTTCTGGGAGGATTGTCTCATGTCGAACCCGACCCCAACACTCACCGATACGGCGGCTGCCGTGGCGGGGCTGGGTGGTTGCCAGGCTGATATCGACTTGCTGGATGACGCGTGCCTGCAGGAGGGCATGCGGCTGCTTCGTGACTTGGAGCAGCAGGCGCAGCCCTACCGGCTGTGGCTTTCCGCAGCCATCGCCCGGCGTTCGGATCACACCCTCGGGTATGACGGGTTGGCGCGCAGGAACGGGTTCCCGACCCCGGCGACCTTCATCCAGTCCCTCACCGGCACCTCGATCGATGAGGCAACCAAACTTGCCCGCCTGGGCGGGATGATCGTTGAGGCCGAAACGGCACCGCCGGTTCTGCCGGATGGCAGTGGCGGGTCGGGGGCT
>DATAXD010000043.1:0-63377 GCA_036266835.1 Galbitalea sp.
AGCCCCCGACCCGCCACTGCCATCCGGCAGAACCGGCGGTGCCGTTTCGGCCTCAACGATCATCCCGCCCAGGCGGGCAAGTTTGGTTGCCTCATCGATCGAGGTGCCGGTGAGGGACTGGATGAAGGTCGCCGGGGTCGGAAACCCGTTCCTGCGCGCCAACCCGTCATACCCGAGAGTGTGATCCGACCGCTTCGCAATCGCCGCCGCCAACCACAGCCGGTAGGGCCGGGCCTGCTGGTCCAGCTCGGCCAGCATCCGCATGCCCTCCTGCAGGCACGCATCATCCAGCAGGTCGATATCAGCCTGGCAACCACCCAGCCCCGCCACGGCAGCCGCCGTATCGGTGAGTGTTGGGGTCGGGTTCGACATGAGACAATCCTCCCAGAAGGAAGAACACAGAATCGAAGAAAGCACAAGACTGTGGATAAGTTATTAGAACTTACACTCGATGCGCGATCACCGCACCGCCGATCCATGCGACGGCGCAGTCGGCCGCGGGCGGCTCGAACCCACCTACCCGCCGAGCACCGCCGCGAACGCGCGATCCACCATCCCCGCCAACGACTCGCGACCGCCTGCCTCGGCCCAGGCCAAAATCGCCGTGCTCGCCGCAGCGATCAGCGCGCTGGCAACCGCTCGACTCTCCAGCGAGTCGTCGCCGAGCGCATCCAGCAGCAGCCGCTGCGTCTGCATCTGCTCCTCCCACAGCCGCGCGCGCAGCGCAGGCGTCGCGATCACGAGTCGCATCTGCGTGAGCAGTGCATCGCGAATCTCCGACTCGATCGCCCCGAGCCCGGTCACGAACGCCGCGCGGATCTTCTGGGCATCCGTCTCGCTTGCCGGACGAGCGCGGATGTACTCGGCAATCATCGGGTCGTAGTCGTCGCTGAGCGCGACATCCTCTTTGGTGGGGAAATATCGGAAGAAGGTCGTGTGTGTAACCCCGGCCGCATCAGCGATTCGCTCGACGGTCGCCGCCTCGTAGCCGTCGCGAGCGAACAGCTCCAAAGCGGCGACACGGATGCGCGCTCGCGTCGCCGCCTTCTTCGCGGACCGCCAGTCCGCGGTGCCGGCATCCGCTTCGCTCATGTCCTAATTCTCGCGCCGATCCACGCGGGGGCGCAGCGCGCGCCCGACGATGGGTAGCGCGAGATAGACCACGACGGCGCCGACGGGCACGGCGGCGATGAGCGTGAGGGCATCGACGGTGAATCCCTGAATCAGGTCCGGCACGACATTGGCCCCGAGCAGTGCAACGGTCACCCATCGCGCCCATCGACGTCGCTGGAGCATCCCGATTCCCGTCACGATTCCCAGCACGCCCAGAACCGCGAGCAGCAGGATGCCGAAGCCACCGAGGTTATCGAACAGTGCGCGCGCGTCCGGCTTGGATGCCCACATCCCGTCAAGGACGGTGCCCGGCACTACAAGGCTCGTGATGATGACCATCGTCAACACGAAGATGCCCAGGAGGCCGATGCCGATGATCGTCACGATTACGCGTGCGACCCTGACCGGGAGAGGCAGTTGCTCCACGCGAACTCCAATAGGTTAGTGACTAATATGTTAGTTACACATATTATGCCTGCCCGCCCGCGTAACGCAATCATCGGCCCCGGTAGAATTGGCGGATGCCAGGCGAGGCCTTCTATCTGACGACGCCCATCTTCTATGTGAACGATGTGCCGCACATTGGCCACGCCTACACGGAAGTGGCGGCCGACATCCTCACTCGCTGGCACCGCCAGGCCGGCGACGACACCTGGCTTCTCACCGGAACCGATGAGCACGGCCAGAAGGTCCTCCGCACGGCGGTCGCGAACGACACCACACCCAAGGCCTGGGCCGACAAGCTCGTGAAGGATGCGTGGCTTCCGCTTCTCGAGACGATCACGATTGCCAACGACGACTTCATCCGCACCACCGACGAGCGCCACGAAAAGGCTGTCCTCATCTTCCTTCAGAAGCTGTACGACGACGGCTTCATCTACAAGGGCGAGTACGAGGGCTACTACTGCGTGGGCTGCGAGGAGTACAAGCAGCTCGATGACCTCATGGAAACGCCGGACGGGGATTACGCCGGTCAGCTCGTCTGCGCGATCCACGGTCGTCCCGTCGAACTCCTGAAGGAGACGAATTACTTCTTCCGGATGAGCGACTTCGAGAAGCCGCTTCTCGACCTCTACGAGTCCCAGCCCGACTTCGTGCAGCCAGTGAGCGTGCGCAATGAGATCGTCTCCTTCGTCAAGCAGGGGCTCAACGACCTGTCGATCTCGAGGTCGAGCTTCGATTGGGGCATCCAGATTCCGTGGGACACCTCCCACGTGCTCTACGTCTGGTTCGATGCGCTGCTCAACTACATCACGGCGGTTGGCTACGGTGTCGACGACGCGACATTCCAGCGCCGCTGGCCGGGCACGCACATCGTCGGAAAAGACATCGCGCGATTCCACGCCGTGATCTGGCCCGCGATGCTCATGGCCGCCGGGCTGCCGGTCCCGAAGCACGTGTTCGGACACGGCTGGTTGCTCGTCGGCGGCGAGAAGATGTCCAAGTCGAAGCTCACCGGCATCGCGCCGGCTGAAATCACCGACACGTTCGGGTCGGATGCGTTCCGCTATTACTTCATGCGCGCCATCAGCTTCGGACAGGACGGCTCATTCAGCTGGGAAGACCTGAGCGCCCGCTACCAGGCGGAACTCGCGAACGGATTCGGCAACCTCGCGTCACGAGTGGTCGCCATGGTCGGGCGATATTACGACGGCGTGCTGCCGGCCCCGGGTGAATATACGGACGCTGATCTCGGCATCCAAAAGACGGTGTCGGATGCCGCTGCCGCAGCCGACGCGGCGATCGAGCGCTTCGCGATTCACGACTCGCTCTCCGCGATCTGGACCATCGTCGAAGAACTCAACGGCTACATCACCCTTCAGGAACCGTGGGTTCTCGCGAAGGACCCGAGCGATCGCGAGCGCCTCGGCACCGTGCTCTACACCGCTGCTGAGGGACTGCGTGCGCTCGCCGTCCTGCTCTCGCCGACCTTGCCTGTCGCGACCGGGACTCTGTGGGAGGCACTAGGTGCGACATCGCTCGGCGATATCGCGACTCAGCCCATCCGTTCGGCGGGATCGTGGGGCCAGTTGCCCGCGGGATCGCGGGTCTCGAGCCTTGTGGGACTGTTCCCCCGAATAGAAACGGTGCCCGTCGCGTAACGTGGAACCCGACGCACGCGGGACGAGGAGTAGACGATGACCGAGGAGACCGCCGCACCCGAGGCGGATTGGCCGCCGCTTCCGGAGGCACTGACCGTGCCGATCTACGACAACCACACGCACCTGGAGCCGCCGCCCGAGTCCGAACCGACCGACTCGGCGTGGCAGAGCACGCTCGACTATAAGGATGCGCTGGACCGCGCATCCAGCGTGGGCGTTCGCGGCGTCGTGCAGGTCGGAACCGACCTCGAGAGCTCGCGCTGGTCCGCATCCATCGCCGCGATCGAGCCGAGGGTCCTTGCCGCCGTGGCGCTGCATCCGAACGAGGCGCCGCGACTTGCCGCCGCAGGCACTCTGGATGACCAACTCGCCGAAATCGCGGAGCTGGCAACCCGCCCGCGAGTGCGGGCAATCGGCGAGACAGGTCTCGATTTCTTCCGAACTCCCGAAGACGGACGCGACGCGCAGCTGCGCTCATTCGAAGCCCACATCGCGATTGCGAAGGAGCGCGGGCTCGCGCTGCAGATCCACGACCGGGATGCACATCGTGAGGTGGTCGAAACGCTCAAGCGGGTTGGCGCGCCCGAGCACACCGTCTTTCATTGCTTCAGTGGCGACGCCGAGCTCGCATCGATCCTGTCGGAGAACGGATGGTATGCCTCCTTCGCCGGCACCGTCACGTTCAAGAATGCGCCGAACCTGCGGGATGCGTTGGAAGGTCTTCCGCGTCGGCTCGTGCTCATCGAAACGGATTCGCCGTTCCTGACGCCGGTCCCGTTCCGCGGTCGGCCCAACTCCTCGTACCTGATTCCGCACACGCTTCGCGCCATGGCGAAGTACCTCGGAACGGACGTCACGGTCCTGGCCGCGCTCATCTCCTCGAACACCGAAGAGGTCTACGGGCTCTGGAACTCGGAACCGGTAACGGATCCTCCGAACCCGCTCGCGGCGTGACGCCCTCGACGGGGTCAGGGGCCGCGCCAATTAAGCTTCTCGGGCCCGCCGAGATTCGCGACCTCGCGGAACGTCTCGGCATCCAGCCGACCAAGAAGCTCGGCCAGAATTTCGTCATCGATGCCAACACGGTGCGCCGGATCGTGCGGATCGCGGGGGTTGTACCCGGGCAGACGGCCGTCGAGATCGGGCCGGGACTCGGCTCGCTGACGCTCGGGTTGCTCGAGGCCGGCGCGCGCGTCGTCGCGGTCGAGATCGACGTGCGGCTCGCGGCGCAGCTGCCGTTGACCGTCGAGGCCGCCCTTCGGCAGGCCCAGGAATCGGGGTCGCCCCAGCTTTCGGTTGTGACGGCGGATGCTCTGACGGTCACCGCGCTCGACCCGGTGCCATCCGTTCTCGTCGCGAACCTCCCGTACAACGTTTCTGTTCCGGTGCTGCTGCACTTCCTCGAGCACTTCGATTCGATCGGCAGTGGCGTGGTCATGGTCCAGGCGGAGGTCGGGCACCGGGTCGCGGCACCGCCGGGGTCGAAGGTGTACGGAGGCCCCAGCGCGAAGGCGGCGTGGTACGGCGACTTCCGTCTCGCCGGCACCGTTTCGCGCCAGGTGTTCTGGCCGGTGCCGAACGTCGACTCCGTCCTCGTTTCGTTTTCGCGGCACGAGCAGCCGGGCACCGAGAGCGAGCGGCTGGCCACGTTCGCGCTGATCGATGCGGCCTTCGGGCAGCGTCGCAAGATGTTGCGGCAGTCGCTCGCTGGCGTCCTCGGGGACTCGGCCGCGGCATCCGCTCGCATCGAAGCCGCCGGGCTCGCGCCGACCGCTCGTGGTGAGGAATTGAGCGTGCTTGACTTCCTGCGCATCGCGCGGACCGCCGAATAAAGGGGCACCCTCCGTCGCGGTCTGCGACCAGATCGTGCACTCGCAACGCTAGTCCCAACCGGGGCGTGGCGATCCATCCGGCGCGCCAGCACTAGGTTTGTTACATGACCTCCGGGGCCAGTCCTGCAATGATTCATGCGAAAGCGCCCGGGAAGATCAATGTCTTTCTGAAGGTTGGATCCCTGCTCGAGGACGGCTATCACGACGTCGCGATCGCCTACCAGGCCGTCTCGCTTTACGAGGAAATCCGGGTGTATCCCGCGGATGATTTCTCGGTGCAGGTTGCGGGCACGGTCGAGCTCTCGCGGGTGCCCGTCGACGGTTCGAACATCGCGATTCGCGCCGCGCGGTCGCTCGCGCGCCGCACCGGATTCCGGGCCGGCGCGCACATCGAGATCGGCAAACACGTGCCGGTGACCGGTGGCATGGGAGGCGGATCAGCGGATGCGGCGGCCACGCTGCTCGCCTGCGACGCGCTCTGGGGAACGGAGCTTCCCCGCGACGAAATGCTCTCGCTCGCGGCCGAACTCGGCGCGGATGTGCCCTTCGCTTTCACGGGCGGAACGGCGATCGGCACCGGTCGTGGCGACCAGTTGAGCCCGGCGCTGGCCCAGGGCCAGTTCCAGTGGGTGCTTGCAGTTTCCGACTTCGGGTTGTCGACGCCGGATGTCTACAGCGAGCTGGATCGGCACCGCGACCGGCACTCGCAGGACATTTTCCCCGCCGACCCTCAACCGTTCGTCGACGCCAATGTGCTGCAGGCGCTGCGGGCGGGAGATCCGCAGATGCTCTCAGAGACGCTGTACAACGACCTGCAGGCGCCCGCGCTGCACCTCGAGCCGTCGCTGGCATCCGTCCTCGAACTGGGCGAAGAAAATGGCGCGCTCGCCGGCATCATCTCGGGATCCGGCCCGACCGTCGCGTTCCTCGCGGCCGACCTCGACAACGCGCTTGAGCTTCAGATCGCACTGAGTGCCGCCCGCCTCAACGTGGTTCGAGTCACCGGCCCTGTGCACGGCGCGCGCCTGGTCAACCTCTAGCGCCTGCGACAGCACCGACCTTAGGTCTGGGTGCCGGAGAGACGAGCGACAGCACCGGGCAGGTAGGCTCGGACACCGATGGCGCACCTGCTCGGAGCGGAAAACCTCCACCTCGAATACCCGACGAAGGTCGTGTTCGATTCGCTCACGATCGGGCTCGACGAAGGCCAGCGGATCGGTGTGGTCGGTCGAAACGGGGACGGCAAGTCGAGCCTCCTGAGGCTGCTGGCCGGGCGGCTCGAGCCCGACTCCGGACGCGTGACGCGGCGCGGCGGCATCCGTCTCGGCATGCTCGACCAGACGGATGAGCTGTCGGATGATTTGCTGGTCAGCGAGGTAATTGTCGGCGATCGTCCCGAACACGAATGGGCCGGTGACGCGCGAGTGCGCGACGTCATCGAGGGGCTCGTCGGCGGTATCCCGTGGAGCGCGAGGATCGGGGAGCTGAGCGGTGGCCAGCGGCGGCGGGTCGCGCTTGCGGCGCTCCTGGTCGGCGACTGGGACATCCTGTTTCTCGACGAGCCGACCAACCATCTCGACGTCGAAGGCATCGCCTGGCTGGCCGCGCATCTGAAGCGTCGATGGGCCGCGAACGCCGGTGGGCTCATCGTCGTCACCCACGATCGATGGTTCCTCGACGAGATCTGTACCGACACCTGGGAGGTTCACGACCGAATCATCGAGCCCTTCGAGGGCGGCTACGCGGCGTACATCCTGCAACGCGTCGAGCGCGATCGGATGGCCGCGGCATCCGAATCGAAACGCCAGAACCTGATGCGCAAGGAGCTCGCCTGGTTGCGCCGCGGTGCGCCGGCGCGAACCAGCAAACCGAAGTTCCGGATGGATGCCGCCTACGAGCTGATCGAGAACGAACCGCAACCGCGCGACACGGTTTCACTCGCGGCGCTCGCCATGCAGCGGCTCGGCAAGGATGTCGTCGACGTGCTCGATGTTGGCGTCGCGCTCGACGGCAACGAGGTGCTCAAGGATGTGACCTGGCTGATCGGACCGGGGGAGCGCGCTGGCATCCTCGGCGTGAACGGCGCGGGCAAGAGCACGCTGCTCGGACTGGTTTCTGGGGACGTTCATCCAACGACGGGTCGGGTGAAACGCGGCAAGACCATCAAGATCGCCGTTCTCACGCAACAGCTGGCCGAGCTCGATGACATCTGGGAAGACCGGGTCAGCGACGTGCTGAAGCGGCAGCGGAGCAGTTACGTGGCCGACGGAAAGGAGCTGACTCCGGCGCAGCTGCTCGGTCGCATCGGATTTTCGAGCGCGCAGTTGTCGAGCCGAGTGAAGGAACTTTCGGGCGGCCAGAAGCGTCGACTGCAACTCCTGCTGGTCATCCTCGACGAGCCGAACGTGCTCATCCTCGACGAGCCGACCAACGATCTCGATACCGACATGCTCGCCGCAATCGAGGATCTCCTCGACTCATTTGCCGGCACCCTGCTCGTGGTTTCGCACGATCGGTACCTCATCGAACGTGTCACGGATCACCAGTACGCGATCCTCGACGGACACTTTCGGCACCTGCCGCGAGGCGTCGAGCAGTACCTGGAACTGCGGTCCACGTCGGTTGCCGAGCAGACTTCGGGTCAGAAGCCCGTCGTTGCACCGCGCACTCCGAAACTCCGGGGCGCCGAGCTCCGCTCCGCCGAGAAGGAGTTCGCGGCGGCGGGTCGCAAGATCGAGAAGCTCCAGGGCGAGGTCGCGGGCGTGCACTTGCGGTTGGCCGAGCACGACCAGTCCGACTACGCCGGTCTTGGCACGATCTCGGTCCAACTCGGCGCACTGCAAAGCCAGCTGGATGAGGTCGAGCTTCGCTGGCTGGAGCTAAGCGAACTGCTCGAATAGCCGCGATTAGTCGAAGTCGAGGCTCAGCTTTCGAAGGAGCCCACTGAGGCGCTCGCGCTCACTCGTCGACAGGCCATCCAGCAGTTCGGATTCGCCCTGAAGCAGCAGGCTAATCGCCGAGTCGACCCGATCGCGTCCTCGCTCGGTCATGACCACGAGGATGCCGCGGCCGTCGTTGGGATCGGTGCGTCGCTCGACCAGCTCGCGTTCGACCAGCCGATCGATGCGGTTGGTCATGGTTCCGCTCGAGACGAGGGTCTGCTGCAGCAGCGCCTTCGGGCTCAGCTGGTACGGATCGCCGGCCCGGCGAAGAGCGGACAGCACGTCGAACTCCCAGAGCTCGAGATCGGATGCGGAGAACGCTGACCTCCGTGCTCGTTCGAGATGACGCGCGAGGCGCCCGACTCGACTGAGCACCTGGAGCGGCGCGAAGTCGAGGTCTGGACGCTCCCGCTCCCATGCATCCACGATCCGGTCGACTTCGTCGTTTGCAGGCATCCTCCATTATCTCCGGGTGGCTCCGCGCCGGTCGTCCGTCGTCACCCCCGCCTGCGCGTAACTCATGCAGGATCTTGGCACTCGAGGCGCCTGCCCCGGAATTCCGCGGCTCTGGCCGCTCGCCGCCGAGATTTGCATGAGTTACGCACGTGGGGTCGGGATGTACGAGTGGCGGGTGTGGCGATCTGGCAGAATTTAGGGGCGCGCACGGGATGTGCGGCGATCCGCCTTGGTGTAATCGGCAGCACGACAGCCTTTGGAGCTGTTAGGTCCAGGTTCGAGTCCTGGGGGCGGAGCTTGTAATAAGCCGAAGATTCGGCTTATTACAAGCTCCGCTGTCGCGGAGCGCGATCGATCGTTAGATCGATCAGGCGTGCATCGGGAAGCGGGTGACCGGAGCACGATCGATCGTTAGATCGATCAGGCGTGCATGGGGAAGCGGGTGACCGGAGCACGATCGATCTTTAGATCGGTCAGGCGTGCATGGGGAAGCGGGGGACCGGAGCGCGATCGGTCTTGAGATCGATCAGGCGTGCACCAGGGAGCGAGTGACTCCCACCACCCATCACGATGTTCCCATCGCGGACGGTTGTTCCGCGGCGGCGCGGAACATTCGTCCAGTACGAGAAGGGTTGCGCGGCACCACCCAAGGCGCACCGCGCTTGCCAATGAGCGAACGCCGTGTATCTTCAATCCGTGAGTATCACGAGGGCGACGCCGGGGTCGCAGACTTCACTTCGTGAAGCCAACCGTGCTCGCATCATCGATGCGGTCAAGAAACACGGCGGCTTGACGCAGGTGGAGCTTGCGGGTGCGACCGGTCTGTCTCCCGCGACGGTTTCCAACATCGTCAAGGAGCTCACCGCATCCTCGGTGCTGCACACGACGATGACCACGCGAAGTGGCCGGCGTGCTCAACACGTGACTCTCGCGCGTGCGCTCGGCCTGGTCGCGGGCGTGCACATTTCGACGCGGCACATGCGAATCGCGCTCGCCGACGTCGCCAATACGGTCGTCGCCGAGCACAACATGCCGCTCGCCAAAGACCACCGCGCGGACAACGAACTCGACAAAGTCACCGCCCTGATCGCCGACATGCTCGATTCCGTCGAGGCGACAATGGACGAAGTCCTGGCCGTCGGTATCGCGCTGCCAGCGCCAGTCGACGCGCGAAAAGGCGAGATTTCGCGCTCCGGCCTGATGCGCGGCTGGGACGGCGTCTCGATTGCCGAACTCATGCATCGACGCGTCAAACGCCCGGTCTACGTCGATAACGAGGCCAATCTCGGTGCGCTCGCCGAGTTCCGGATGGGTGCGGCGCGCGGCCGATCGGATGCCGTGTACCTCCGCGTAGGTCAGGGAATCGGTGCCGGTTTGGTGCTGAATGGCGCGGTTTACCGCGGATTTGAGAGCGCGGCCGGCGAGTTCGGGCACATGACCATCGACGAGAACGGCCCGCTCTGTCGCTGTGGAAACCGCGGATGTCTCGAAGCGATCGCGGGTGGTCCGGCGATTCTCGAGGGGCTGCGTGAGGGCAACGGTCCGCTGAAGCTGACGGATGTGGTGGTCCACGCGATCGCGGGCGACCCGATCTGTATCCGTGCGATCGCCGACGCGGGTCGCCACATCGGCATTGCAGCGGCGAACGTCTGCAATCTGCTCGCGCCCGAACGCATCGTCGTCGGCGGCGAACTCGCGCGTGCGGGCGAGCTTCTGCTCGGGCCCCTGCGTCACAGTCTCGAGCGATCCGTAGTCATGAGCACCGACAAGGTTGCCGATATCGTGCAGAGCCAACTGGGTGACCGTGCCGAGCTGGCCGGGGCCGTGCTGTATGCGATTGACCGGAGCAACTTCGGTCCGGATGACACCGCGTCCTGAGACGCCGTCGAAGCCGCGTTTTCTAACGATTGAAAAACGCTATTCAACTGTTGGGTTCAAGACTTGACGCCAACGAGTGTTTGGTGACATGCTCAACGCGACGCCAATGAGGGCGCCACGAATCGGAGGTTATTCAATGAAGATCGCCACCAAGAGAGTTGTAGTTGCAGCCGCAGCTCTCGTGCTCACGGCTGGCACGCTGACCGCTTGTTCAAGCGGTGGCGGCAGCGGTACGGGCAACAGCAAGGCCTTTAAGATCGGTTTCCTTCTTCCCGATGACGTAACCGCCCGCTACGCGACGGCCGACCAGCCCGACTTCGTGCAGGCCATTGCGAAGGATGACCCGAAGGCCGTTGTGCTCTACGAGGACGCCAACAGTAGCGCCACGAACCAGCAGCAGCAGGCTCAGGCCATGCTCGCACAGGGCGTCAACGTTCTGGTGCTCGACGCGTTCGACGGTGAAGCCGCCGAGTCGATCGTCAACGCGGCCGACCAGAAGAAGGTTCCCGTCATCGACTACGACCGTCTCGTCGACGGTGGCAAGTCGAACTACTACATCTCCTTCGACAACGAGAAGGTCGGCGTTCTGCAGGGAACTGCATTCGTCAACCAGCTCAAGGCCGAGAACGTTCCTTCCGGCTCCGGCATCCTGATGATCGACGGTTCGCCGACGGACAACAACGCGACGCTGTTCGCGAAGGGTGCGCACTCTGTGATCGACAGCAGCGGCTACAAGATCCTCGCTGAGTACAAGACCCCTGGTTGGGACCCGGCTCAGGCGCAGACCTGGGCGGCCACCGAGATCGCCAAGTATGGCAGCCAGATCAAGGGCATCTACGCCGCTAACGATGGAACCGCTGGTGGTGTCATCGCTGCCGCGCACGCTGCGAAGTTCAACTTGTCGCAGATGGCCCTGACCGGACAGGATGCAACCGTTGCCGGTATGCAGTCGATCCTGGACGGCGACCAGTTCATGTCCGTCTACAAGGCGATCAAGCCTGAGGCACAGGAGGCCGCGAAGCTCGCGATCCAACTGGCCGAGGGCAAGCACCCGAAGGCGCCGACCACCGTTGCCGGAGCTTCCGGTCCCGGCGTGCCGTCGTTCCTCCTCGTGCCCGTCGCCGTGACCCGTTCGACCATCGAGTCGACGGTTGTCAAGGACGGGTTCGACAGCGTCGCCGACATCTGCACCACGCAGTTCGCGGCACTCTGCACGAAGTACGGCGTCCAGTAAATCTGTGACAACTAGCAATTAGTTAAACCGGTCGGGGATCATCCTCATGGGTGGTCCCCGACCGCACTATGTTGACAGTGACGACCTGTACACAAAGGAGTAACAGTGACTCTCGTTTCGAAGGCGTCACCCGCCAAGCATGAGACGGTCGATCCCGTTCTCTCGATGCGTGACGTAAGCAAGGGATTCGGTGCGGTCCAGGCACTCAGCCGCATCGACCTTGATATCTTTCCCGGTGAAGTTGTGGCTCTCGTTGGCGACAACGGCGCTGGGAAGTCCACGCTCGTAAAGATTCTCGCCGGCGTGCATCCGCAAGACAGCGGAACGATCACCTTCCACGGCAAGCCGGTGCACATCCCGAGCCCGTCGGCGTCACGTGCACTCGGCATCGCGACGGTGTTCCAGGACCTCGCGCTGTGCGACAACCTCGATGTCGTCTCGAACCTGTTCCTGGGCCGCGAGCTCGGAGGCATTGCCCTGGACGAGGTAGACATGGAGAGCAGGTCGTGGGAGCTTCTCCGACAGCTCTCGGCGAAGATCCCATCCGTTCGCATCGCCGTCGCCTCCCTTTCGGGTGGCCAGCGGCAAACCGTCGCCATTGCCCGCTCACTGATTGGCGATCCCAGCATCGTCATTCTTGACGAGCCGACCGCGGCGCTCGGTGTTGCCCAGACCGCCGAAGTACTTAACCTGATCGAGCGCCTTCGTGAGCGCGGGCTTGGCGTTCTGCTAATCAGCCACAATCTGGCGGATGTTCAGGCGGTCGCCGACCGTGCCGTCGTGCTGCGCCTTGGTCGAAACAATGGGGAATTCCGGATCGCGGACGTCAGCTACGAAGACATCATCGCCGCGATCACCGGTGCAACCGACAACGTCGTGAGCCGCCGCGAGGCAGCGGTGCACGCAGCCAACTTGGAGAAGAAGAAGTGACTCAGACTCCCACGCCCGTAGCAGAGAGCTCGACTGCCCCATCCGACCTGCAGGACGAGCGATTGATTCGTCCAGTTGGTGCTCGCGAAAACGTCGCAGCCCAGATCAAGCGGATCCGCACCGGCGATCTGGGTGCACTTCCGATCGTGATCGGCCTGCTCCTCATCTGCGTCATTTTTGAGATCATCACGCAGGCAAACTTTCTGCACGCGACAACCCTGTCCTCGATCCTCTTCCTGTATTGCGCGCCGGTTGGTGTGATTTCGGTCGGCATCGTCCTTGTTCTGCTGCTCGGTCAGATCGATCTCTCGGTCGGATCGATGAGTGGTGCGTCGGCGGCTATCTTCACGGTGGTGTACACGACTGGGCATCTACCCGAGTGGGCCTGCATCATCGCTTCTCTGGTGGCCGGATGTCTCGTGGGGCTGTTCTACGGATTCCTGTTCGTGAAATTCAGTGTGCCGAGCTTCGTGGTTACTCTGGCCGGGTTGCTCTCCCTCCTGGGTCTGCAGCTGCTCGTCCTCGGCCCGACCGGTGACGTGATCATGCCGCCGACATCGTTCATCGTTCAACTTGGCCAGTCCTGGTACCTGCCGTGGTGGGCCGCTTACTTGTTGGCTCTAATCGCGGCGGGTGGCTATGCGGCTACCGCCTTGCTGCGGTCGCGGGCGCGCAACCGCGCGGGACTGTCGGTGCCCAGCAGTCTCGGCGTCTACATCCGCGCCGCGTTGATGTTGGTTGGACTCGTGGTTTTGATCACCTACCTCGACCCACCTGACAGCCCCCTGGGTGGGTTTGGCTTTCCCGCGCAGAACGACGGCTTCGGCGTTTCCACGGCGTTCGCGTTCCTCGTCGTGCTGGTCGTGATCATGAACTACGCGCTGACCCGCACGAGATGGGGTCGGTCGGTGTTCGCCGTCGGAGGCAATGTTGAAGCGGCACGACGTGCCGGCATCCGGGTCAACCGGATATACATTTCGGTGTTCGTGCTCTGCGCCTTCCTGGCTGCCCTTGGCGGCCTGATGGAGGTGGGTCTGCTCGGTTCTGCCACGCTGTCCACCGGTACAGACAACGTCAACCTCAACGCAATCGCGGCTGCGGTCATTGGTGGTACCAGCCTCTTCGGCGGTCGCGGGTCCGCGTGGTCCGCTCTGCTCGGAATTCTTGTTATCGAAGCGATCCAGGTGGGTCTTGACCAGATGCAGCTGAACTCTTACGCGCAGTACATCGTCACCGGATTCGTACTCCTCGTCGCGGTGATTGTCGACTCGCTGTCGCGTCGCTCTCGCGTCGCGGCGGGTCGCGCCTAGCGACTGCGCCCAGGCAACTCCCCCGAGAGCCCGATCTCGGGGGAGTTGCTGTTTAACGCCAGAATGGAACTATGACCGACTCGAACCTCGCAGTTATCGTTCTCGCAGCCGGGCAGGGAACGCGGATGAAGTCCGCGCGTCCCAAGGTGCTCCATCTGCTCGCGGGCGTGCCCATTGTCGGGCACGTCCTGGCCACTGCGCGCGCGCTCGAACCGAGACATATCGTGGTGGTGGTGAGGCACGACCGGGACACGGTTGCTGCCACCGTCCTCGAGATCGTGCCCGAGGCCGTCATTGTCGATCAGGATGAAATTCCCGGCACGGGGCGCGCTGTCGAGCTCGCTATCGCCGAACTCCCGGCTGGATTCGATGGTGACGTCATGATCGTGAGTGGCGACGTTCCGTTGCTCGATGCCGCAACGCTTACGGGACTTCTTGAGGCCCACCGCGCGGGCAGGACGGCAGGAACACTGCTGTCGGCGGTATTCGAGGACGCGACAGGTTACGGCAGAATCATTCGCTCGAAGAAAGACACTTCGGTCGAACGCATCGTCGAACAATCGGATGCGACTCCCGCCGAACTCGAGATCCACGAGGTCAACGCTGGCAGCTATGTCTTCAAGCTTGAGCCGCTGCGTGAGAAGTTGGCGATGCTCGACACCCGCAACTCGCAGGGCGAGAAGTACATCACCGACGTCATCGGGCTTCTGCATGATCAGGGCGCCGGCGTCAACGCGATCAAGGTCAGCCAGAACTGGATCGTTGGAGGCATTAACGACCGAGTGCAGCTCGCCGAGACGGCTCGACGGCTGAACGATCTGATCGTCCGAGGCTGGCAGATCGCGGGAGTAACCGTGCGCGATCCGCAATCGACCTGGATCGACCTGAACGCGACCATTGCCGAGGATGTCGAACTCCTACCCGGTACCACGATCGTTGGGCCGACCGTGATCGAACGTGGCGCAATCATCGGTCCGGACACGAGCCTCGACTCGTGCGAGATCGGTGCGGGAGCAACGGTGCGCCGCACCGACGCGACCCTGAGCGTTATCGGCGCCGGCGCATCCGTGGGCCCCTTCGCCTACCTGCGTCCCGGAACCTATCTTGGCGCGAACGGCAAGATCGGTACGTTCGTCGAGACGAAGAATTCGACGATCGGCAACGGCAGCAAGGTGCCGCACCTGAGCTACATCGGCGACACCGAAATCGGCGAGGACACGAACATCGCGGCGGGCGCGATCACGGCCAATTACGACGACCTGACGAAGCACCGCACAACGATCGGATCACACGTGCACACCGGCTCCCACAACGTCTTCGTCGCCCCCGTTAGAATTGGTGATGGAGCCAAGATTGGTGCCGGAGCCGTGGTGCGCAAGGATGTGCCCGCGGGTGCGCTCGCCATCTCAGTGGCGCCGCAGCGCAACATGACTGGTTGGGTCGAAGCCAATCGGTCCGGCACTGAATCGGCGAAGGCCGCGGCAGAGGCGGACGGATCCAAAGACCCCGCCTGACCACCGCCGGCTCGCCGGCAGGAAGCGGGACCCGTGGCAGAGATCACCGCCAGCGGTAAAAAGCGACTCGTTCTCGTCACCGGGCGCGCACATCCGCAGCTCGCCCACGACATCGCCAAGGAGCTCGGCACCGATCTCGTCCACACGGATGCACGCACCTTCGCATCGAGCGAGTTCTACGCGCGCTATGACGAGAGCGTGCGCGGGTCGGATGCCTTCGTCATCCAGTCGCACACGCGGCCGGTGAACGACTGGCTCATGGAGCAGCTGATCATGATCGACGCGCTCAAACGCGCATCGGCCAAGCGGATCACGGTTGTCGCTCCGTATTATCCGTACGCGCGTCAAGACAAGAAGGGCCGCGGCCGCGAGCCGATCAGCGCGCGACTTGTTGCCGACCTGTTCAGGGCCGCGGGCGCCGATCGGATCATGAGCGTCGATCTTCACGCCGCCCAGATCCAGGGCTTTTTCGACGGACCCGTCGACCACCTGTTTGCGATGCCGGTGCTCCTGAAGCACTTCCAGGACAACCTCGACACCTCGATGCTGACCGTGGTGTCACCGGACATGGGCCGGGTGCGAGTCGCGGATGTCTGGAGCGACAAGCTCGGTGCGCCGCTGGCGATCATCCACAAGCGGCGTGATCCGCTGGTCGCCAACAAGGTGTCGGTGCACGAGATCGTCGGTGAGGTCGACGGGCGACTGTGCCTGATCGTCGACGACATCATCGACACCGGGTCGACCATCGTGAAAGCCGCAGAAGCGCTCAAGGGCGCGGGCGCGCTCGGAGTCATCGTCGCCGCTACTCACGCGGTGTTCTCGGACCCGGCCAGCGAGATTCTGCAGAGCGATTTCATCGACGAGGTCGTCGTCACCGACACACTTCCGATTCCCGAGGATAAGCGCTTCCCGACGCTGACCATCCTGCCGATCGCGCCGCTCATCGCGAGCGCGATCCACGAGGTCTTCAGCGATGGTTCCGTCACCTCGATGTTCGACGGAGCCGCGTAGCCGCCGCAGGGGCGGCGGCGCCCAAAAACTACTGCGTGGTCTGGCTGGGGAAAATCGGGGTGCCCGGGATGAGGCCGAGCGGGGCGATGTAATGCCCGCCACCGAATCCGCCGACCGAGTAGCACTGCCAGCCGGCGCCGCCCTGCCCGAACAGCTGGAACGTCGCGCTGTGTCCCGCGCCCGGGTCCTCGTAGCGAACCCACAGTTTGCAACTCGCCTGAGCCGCATTGCTCACGACCATGATCTGGGTCACGATCTCCGGAACGATGAGGGCGACGAGCGCCAGGATGACGATGACGCGGGTTGCGATCAACATGTGGGGTGAGCGCAACGGCCTGCCGTCGTCGGGCACATACCCAACGAGCTCAGGCTGCTCATCCTCGTAGAAGCTCACTGGGGTATTTTAGGCGCCGCAATCAGTCCGGCGCGCCTTGTTGCCTGGCGGTGCGAGGCTCAGCCGCGCTCGCGTACGGCCTTGAGGTCCTCGCGCCGAACGAACAGGCTGACCACCACGGCGAAGGCGAGGATCTTGGACACGATGTTCATCGCCAGCGGCAGACCGCCCCACGGGTATTCGAATCCGATCAGTGCCCACAGCGTGAAGACGCCGAATATGCCGGCTAGCCAGATGATCGTCCACCGCGTGACTCGGGCTCTCGGTCTGGTGAAGGCAAGGCCGAGAGTCAACACCTCGATCGCCAGCAGGGGCAAGAAGAACAGTGCAATGTACAAGCTCGGCGAAGGCGGTATCGCCGAGGTTCGCGTCATCACTATGAGATCGAACGGCAGCTCGAAGACCATCGGTCCGGCACACGCGCAGAAGAATGCATTGCCGACCCGCGTCCGCAGTCGCGCGGGCGTAAGCACTGCCACCGCCACGAAGGATATTCCCGCGCATACGACCGTCACGGGCGTTACGTAGTTCGCGGGCGACGGCAGAGTGAAATGCACCTGGTGCGCCTGCAACCCGTAGACGACCAAGTCGACGAGGAATGTGACGATCGCCAACAGCCAGGCCACGACCATGAAGACGATCGCGCCACCGGAGGCGGTCGGACCGGAAATCGGGGTGCGCCGTCGCACGGCCGCCACAATGAGGGCCGCTGTCACAAGCGCGAGGACCAGTGCAAGGACGATCTGTCCCACGCCCGAATACGCTGCCCACGAGTACTCCATCGTCAACTCCTAATGTGCGCTCGGCTCGGTTTCGATCTCGCTACGGTCGCCCGACCACAGGGTGTGGAAGATACCGGGCTTGTCGATGCGCTGGTAGGTGTGTGCGCCGAAGAAGTCGCGCTGGCCCTGGATGAGAGCGGCGGGCAGTCGCGCGGCGCGGATGCCGTCGTAGTAGGCGAGCGACGAAGAGAATGCGGGCGTCGGGATGCCCGCCATCGCCGCGTGTGCGACAACGGTTCGCCATGAGTCCTGCGCGCCCTCGATCGCCGCCTTGAAGTAGGGAGCCGTCAGCAGCGCGACGAGTTCCGGGTTCTCGGCGTAGGCATCCGTGATCCGGTTCAGGAATTGTGCGCGGATGATGCATCCGCCGCGCCAGATCTTCGCGATGTCGCCCTTGTGGATGTCCCAGTTGTATTCCTCGGCGCCGGCCACGATCGCGTCGAAGCCCTGGCTGTAGGCAATCATTTTCGACGCGTACAGCGCGCGCCGCACATCCTCGACGAAAGCGTCGCGGTCTTCGACCTTCCACGGATTCTTCGGCCCGGGCAGGTCTGCCGCCACCGCCCGCTGCTTCGGCTTCGACGAGAGCGCCCGCGCGAACACCGCCTCCGCTATACCCGACACGGGAATGCCAAGACCCAGCGCGTTCTGCACCGTCCAAACCCCGGTGCCCTTCGACCCGGCCTGGTCGAGGATCACGTCCACGAGCGGCTTGCCCGTCGTCGCATCCACCTGGCGCAGCACCTCGGCCGTGATCTCGATCAGGTACGACTCGAGTTCGCCCTTGTTCCACTCCGTGAAGATGTCGGCGATCTCCGCCGGACTCGCGCCGGTGCCGTGACGGATCAGGTCGTACGCCTCCGCGATCAGCTGCATGTCTGCGTATTCGATGCCGTTGTGGATCATCTTGACGAAGTGACCCGCTCCGTCGGTGCCGACGTGCGTCACGCACGGCTCGCCCTCCGCGATCGCCGCGATGGACTCGAGGATGGGCCCGAGCTTCTCGTACGCCTCGACCGATCCGCCTGGCATGAGCGACGGCCCCTTGAGTGCGCCCTCCTCACCGCCGGATACGCCCATTCCGACGAAGTTCAGGCCCTTCTCGCGCGCAGTCTTCTCGCGACGGATGGTGTCGGTGAACAGCGAGTTGCCGCCATCGATGATGATGTCGCCGGGCTCGAACAGCTCGGAGAGCTCGTCGATGACCGCATCCGTTCCCGCGCCGGCCTGCACCATGATGAGTGCGGCGCGCGGCTGTTCGAGCGATGCGACGAAGTCCTTGATGTCTTCGGATGCCACAAAGCCGGCGTCCGGATGATCGGCCATCAGCGTCTGCGTCTTGCTGAAGGTGCGGTTGTAGACGGCGACCGTGTTGCCTTCTCGCGAGGCCAGGTTGCGTGCGAGGTTCGATCCCATGACGGCCAGCCCGACGACTCCGATGTTGGCAGTGGCTTTGCTGGACTTCTCAGGCATGGGAAAACTCCTCGGAGAGTGGATGGCTCATTAAGCCTACCCACTCCCCGAGGAGCCCAATTCGGGGCGAACCGACGAACGGCCGCCAGTTTCTGCTCCTGCCGATGCGTTGTGCAGGAGCTTCGTGGCGCCGGCCGCGTCACTCCGCTGCCGCCGATCCCCACGACGCCGGAAACTCCTGCACAACGCATCGGCCGGGGGAGAGGCGGCGGCTATTCGGCCCCGAGGTACTTCTCCAGCTTGAAGGTGCGGGCGGGGATATCGGCGACGAGCTCGGTCGCGATGGTTGCGGCCTCGTCCTCGTCGAGTTGGTGGGTCGTCACGAGACCGGCCAGGAATGAGGCATCCGCTCTCCGCGACATGTCGTGTCTCGCCGGGATCGAGCAGAAGGCGCGGGTGTCGTCGATGAAGCCGCTGGTCTTGGCGAAGCCCGCCGAGTCGGTAATCGCCGCGCGATAGCGGCCGATTGCGGCGGGGCTATCGAGAAACCACCATGGCGCGCCGGCGTAGACGCTCGGATAGAAGCCGGCGAGTGGGCCGATCTCCCGCGGAAACGCCGACTCATCAACGGTGAACAGGACGAGGTGGAGATTCGGATGCGTTCCAAAGTCGCGCAGCAGCGGCTGGAGCGGACGCGTGAAGTGCGTGACATCGGGAAGGTCGTGTCCGGTGTCTGGTCCGTATTTCTCGAGTGTCGGGCGGTGGTGGTTGCGGATGACGCCCGGATGCAGCTGCATCACCAGGCCGTCCTGGGTGGACAGCTCGGCGAACCGGTAAAGCAGGTTTCGGCGGTATGCGGTCGCGTCGCCTTCGGTCACCGATCCGTTGAGCCCGCTCGCGTGGATGCGCTCGGCGTCCGCCGAATCCAGCGGTTCGCTTCCGGCATCCGGAACGCCGGAATCGGTCGAGGTCGCGCCGTGCTCAATGAAGTATCGGCGCCGTTCGCGCAGCGCGTCGAGCAGGCCGGCGTACGTGCCGCAGTCGATGCCGCTCGCCGCGGACAGCTCGTCGAGCGCGCCCCGCCATGCGGGAAGCGCCGGACTCATGTACCGGTCGGCTCGCAGTGTCGGGATGACGTGCCCGGCGAATGTCGGATCATCACGCAGCGCGCGGTGCGCGGTCAGGTCGTCGGCAGGGTCATCCGTCGTTGCGAGCACCCGGATGCCGAACCGCTCGAACAGCGAACGCGGACGGAATTCGGGTGCCGCTAGCTTCTCGGCAATGAGATCGTAAGCATCCGATTTTGCTATGTCCAATCCGCCGAACGTTTGCGTGAACTGATAATCCATCCAGTACCGCACTGGCGTGCCGGCGAACAGGTGCCAGCGTGAGAACAGCTCCTTCCAGATCTCGCGCGGGTCGGCGGGCGGCCGCAGTCGGTCCAGCGAGACGCCGTTCGCATGCAGCAGACGCGTGACGTAGTGGTCGGGCGTGATCAGCAGCGCGGCCGGGTCAGGGAACTGCTCGTTGTCCGCGAGCAGGCGAGCATCCACGTGGCCGTGCGGCGAGAGGATCGGCGCCGTCTCGACCCGCTCGTACAGGCGACGAGCCACTTCGCGAGTCGCGGGATCAGCCGGAAACAACCGGTCGGGATTGAGGGTCACGAGCGGACATCCGCGGCGGGTGGCATGCATCAACTGAACCACGTTCGGCACTGCCGCGCACTGGTTTAGAGTCGGTTGCAATGGACTCGTCGCGTCGCGCCCCACGCATAGCCCATGTTGGGCTCGGGGCGTTCGCGCGCTCGCACCAGGCCTGGTACACGGACGCCGCGAGCGACGACTGGGGGATCGTCGCGGTCACCGGTCGGGTTGGTCCGGAGCTTGCCGCGCAGGGCTTCCGATATGGGCTGATCGTGCGCGGGCCGGAGTCCGACACCGCAGCCGTCATCGACAGCGTCGTGGGATTGGACGCGGACGCCATTGCGAATCCGGAGGTCGCCGTCGTGACGGTCACCGTGACCGAGGCGGGCTACGTCGCGGGCGCTCGTCCTCCGGTGCTGCTCACCGACGGGCTCGAGGCTCGGCGCGTCGCTGGCGGGGGAGCGATTGCGATTGTGCCGTGCGACAACCTGCCGTCGAACGGCATGGCGGTCCGGGATGCGGTGCTTGCCGTCGCCGCACCCGAGCTGGCCAGCTGGATCGACGACAACGTCTCGTTCGTCTCGACGATGGTCGACCGCATCACGCCGGCCACGACATCCGCGGATGTCGCGATCGCCGAAGAGCTGCTCGGTTGGCACGACGCGGTGCCGGTAGTCACCGAGCCATTCACCGAGTGGGTGCTGCAGGGAGACTTCCCGGCGGGCCGCCCCGAGTGGGAGGTCGCCGGCGCACGGTTTGTCGACGACGTCAAGCCGTACGAGCAGCGCAAGCTGTGGATGCTGAACGCCGCGCACTCGCTGCTCGCCTACCGCGGGCTGGAGCGCGGGCACGAGACCGTCTTCGACGCGTTCGCCGACGCGACCCTCGCCGCCGAGGTCGCGCAGCTCTGGGACGAAGCGCGCCCCGTGCTCACGATGGACGCGCAGGAACTGGATGCCTGGCTCGCGGCCCTGCGCATCCGCTGGCAGAATCCGCGAATCGAGCACAGGCTTGAGCAGATCGCTCTGGGCGGCGAGCAGAAGATTCCCGCGCGCATCGATTCGGTGATCCGAGAACGCGAACGGGCCGGGCTCTCGCCGGGCACAGCAGAGCTCGACACGATCGACGCATATAAGAGGTACAGGAAGGCGCACACACAGTGAAAATCGAGTCCGCCGAGGTCATCGTCACGAGCCCCGACCGCAACTTCGTGACCCTCAAGCTCACCACCGACGACGGCCTGACCGGCCTGGGGGATGCGACGCTGAACGGGCGCGAGCTCGCGGTCGTCAGCTACCTGCGCGATCACGTCGTACCTCTTCTTATTGGGCGCGATGCGCACCAGATCGAGGACACCTGGCAATTTCTGTACCGCAGCGCATACTGGCGGCGCGGTCCGGTGACGATGGCGGCGATCGCGGCGGTGGATGTTGCGCTCTGGGACATCAAGGCGAAGGCCGCCGGGATGCCGCTGTACCAACTGCTCGGAGGCGCATCCCGCACGGGCCTTCTTGCGTACGGCCACGCATCCGGCAAGGACATTCCGGAACTGTTCGATTCGGTGCGCGCGCACCTCGAGCAGGGCTACAAGGCGGTGCGCATCCAGACCGGCGTTCCGGGGCTACGCGCGATCTATGGCGTCGCATCCAATGTCACAACCGCGGGCAACAAGGGCAAGCGCTACGACCACGAGCCCGCACAGCGCGCGCCCCTCCCGGCCGAAGAGGACTGGGACACCCGTGCGTACCTGACCCATCTGCCCGGAGTATTCGAGGCGGTCCGCGCCGAATTCGGGCCCGATCTTCCCCTCCTGCACGACGGGCACCACCGGATGACTCCCATCCAGGCCGCTCGCCTCGGCAAGTCGCTTGAACCGTACGACCTGTTCTGGCTCGAGGATTGCACGCCCGCCGAGAACCAGGCGGCGCTTCGACTCGTTCGCCAGCACACCACGACGCCACTCGCGATCGGCGAGATCTTCAACACCGTGTGGGACTACCAGGCCCTCATCACCGAGCAGCTCATCGATTACGTCCGCAGCGCGGTCACTCACACCGGAGGCATCACCGCGCTGCGCAAGATCCTCGATTTCGCGGCGCAGTATCAGATCAAGTCGGGGATGCACGGACCCACCGACATCTCGCCGGTGGGCATGGCGGCGGCGATGCACCTCGGCCTAGCCATCCACAACTTCGGAATCCAGGAGTACATGAAGCACGGCGCGCTGACGGATGCCGTGTTCCAGCAGTCCTTCACGTTCGAAGGCGGGATGCTGCATCCGGGTGACCAACCCGGTCTGGGGGTCTCACTCGACGTCGACGAGGCGGGCAAATTCCCCTACCAAACTGCGTACCTGCCCTACAACCGCTTCGCCGACGGTACCGTTCACGACTGGTAGCCGCCCGCTCTCCTTATTCAGGAGGGTGCTCTCCTAATTCAGGAGTGTGTGTGACTGATGTGACGGATGATGCAGAAGTCTCCTGAGTCGTGCACAATTTCGGATTCGCGTGCAGTCACCTCCTGAATTAGGAGAGCAGAACTGGGAGCAGCCGGAGACTGGTAAGCTCTACGGGTACTTCGGCGAGGGATGCCCCTGGGGCTCCGTGATCGACGCGGTGGGATGCTTTACGGCTGATCCTCACGCTGACATGCGTTCGAGTTGACACACACAGACAGTGCTCGTAGCACGCAACATCTGGGCCGGCAGGTCCCGCAAGGAGAAACAAACATGGCTGACGACAACAAGCTCACCGCGGAACCCCGCACGAGCTTCGGCAAGGGCGCCGCGCGCAAGATCCGCGCTACCGGCAAGATCCCGGCCGTCATCTACGGACACGGCACCGACCCCCAGCACATCGCGCTTCCGAGCCACGAGGTGGGCCTGATCCTGCGCAAGGCGAACGCCGTGCTCGACCTCGACATCAACGGCAAGAGCCAGCTGGCCCTGGTCAAGGATGTGCAGAAGGATCCGGTCAAGCAGATCATCGAGCACCTCGACCTGGTCGTCGTCCGCAAGGGCGAGAAGGTCACGGTCGATGTGCCGGTTCACGTCGAGGGCGAGGCTGCTCCCGGAACGCGCGTCCTGCAGGATGCCAACACGCTGTCGGTCGAGGCCGAGGCAACCCACATCCCCGAGCGTCTCTTCGTGAACATCGAGGGACTCGGCGAAGGCACGCACATCGTCGCCAGCCAGGTCGAGCTGCCCGAGGGTTCCACTCTCGTTTCTGACCCCGACCTCCTCGTCGTCGGCATTACCGGTGCCGTCGCCGCCGACCTGGGCGAAGAGCCCGAGAGCGAAGAGGCCGAGGCTGTCGCCGAGACCGAGGCGGCCGCGGACGATGCCGCCGCCGAGTCTGAGGCGATCGCGGAGGTGTCGGCGGAGTAGTTCGCCGACCGACTCGCCGTGGCGATTTTTGGCCGAAAGGCGCCAGTGGACTTGCGCCAGTGGCTCGTCGTTGGGCTCGGCAATCCCGGGCCCGGCTACGCCGGCAATCGACACAACGTCGGGCAGATGGTCGTGTCCGAAGTGGCGTCGAGGCTCGGGGTGACCTTCAAGGCGGGACGCGGCAACGCATTCGTCGCGGAAGGACGCCTGGCCGGCGCCGAGGGGCAGAGCAGCCGGCTCGTGCTCGCGAAGCCTCTGAGCTTCATGAACCTGTCCGGCGGTCCGACCTCGTCGCTGATGAAGTACTTCAAGGTCGACGTGTCGCGACTCATCGTCGTGCACGACGAGCTCGACATCCCCTTCGACGACGTGCGCCTGAAGCTCGGCGGCGGCAACGGCGGGCACAACGGCATCCGCGACATTGCGGCTGCGCTTGGCACGCCGGAGTTCATCCGGGTGCGGGTGGGCATCGGACGCCCGCCTGGACGTCAGGATGCCGCCGCGTTTGTGCTCAAAGACTTCGCCAGCTCGGAGCGAGCAACCCTGCCGAGCATCATTTCGGATGCGGCGGATGCGGTCGAACTGATCGTCACCGAGGGACTAACTGCGGCCCAGCTGAAGTTCCACACGAAGTAGCGCGGCCCCTACCACTCCGACTGGTACCCGTTGCGCGTCAGCCACGTGCGAGCGCTGAACGACATCCGCGCCGCTCCCGACAGGTGGGCGTCAAACACATCCGCGACCCCGTCGCGCGGCACGATGATCCGGTCGGCGACGTTCGAGACGATCTCTCGACCGCAGCGAGCGAGCATCCGCGCAAGCTGTTCCGGGAGCATCCGGTGATCCACCGGAGCCAGCTGCTGCGCCTCGCCGATCTTGTAGACGCTGCCATCGCTGATGTTCAGTTCGAGATACCGATACATCCACACGTCGCCGTCGGCCCAGAGCGCGATTCGGCGAAGCGGGCAAGGGAAAAGGAAGAGCCCGTGCTCGAAGTCGAGCTCCAGCGATCCTGGCAGAACGGCCGGAGCGAGCGATCCGTCAACGTCATGAACGAGGAGGCTGAGAGCGAAGAAACGGGCTCGGGTCTGCTCGCTGATCGCGTACACGGCACTACATTATCTGCTTCGAAGGCCCCCGAATAGGGCACGCCGACGCAAATCGCCATTCACATCAAATTATCGGTAGACAGCCCGGTAACGTTGCACGCATGCGTGTGCTTCTGGCCGGAGCTTCCGGTGCCATCGGGACCTATCTGATCCCACAATTGATAGAGGCGAAGCACGAAGTCATCGGCATTACCCGCCACGCCGGAGCGCTCGCCGACAGTGGCGCTCGCGAAATCGTCGCCGATGCGCTCGATCGGGCCAGCCTGCTGGCCGCCCTGGACGGAGTCAAGGCGGATGCGGTCGTGCACCAACTCACTGCGCTATCGAAACCGCCCACTACGGACCGGCTCATGCGCCCGACGAACCGTCTTCGCGCCGAGGGAACGAGCAACCTGATCGCCGCGGCCCGCAAGGTCGGGGCGAAGAAGTTCGTCGCGGCATCCTTCTTCGGAGGCTACGGCTTCAACGATCTTGGACCCGAGCCGCTGTACGAAACGGCGAGGTTTGGCGAACCGGACGACCGCAACGACGCGACGCTCCTCGCCCTGCTCACGCTCGAGCAGCAGGTGCGGGCGTTCGGCGGTGTCTCGCTTCGTTACGGGTTGTTCTACGACTCGACCGCTCATGGCGTGTCGCCGGTGTCGCGAACCTGGGACGGCCTGATTCCCATGGTTCATCTGAAGGATGCGGCGCGGGCGGTCGTGCTCGCGCTGGGCAAGTACAAGCCGGGGTCTGTCTATAACGTCGCGGATGATCATCCGATGACGTACCGCGACCGCGAGATCGCGCAGGCCGAGGGGTCGCACCTGAAGCCACCGCGGCAGTTGCCCGATTCCGTGATCCGGCTCACGGCTCCGTTCGCCGCGATGCTGTTGACGCGCACCAGCATGGTCCTCGACTCATCGAAGGTTCGTGCGGAACTCGGATGGAAGCCCGAGTTCGAGTCACTTCCTGCGTGCCTGGGCGTGACGGAGCCGGAGGCGAGCGGTCACGTCACCATCCCGCTTGCTGCCGAGCCGAAGGTCGAGCCGGAGTCACAGGTGACACCGGAGCCGGAGCCGGAGCCAGAGCCGGAGCCGGAGCGAGAGCCAGAGCCAGAGCCAGAGCCAGAGCTGGCTACCGAGCCCGAAGTCGTGACGCCTGCTGAGCCGGAACCCCAACCCACGCCAGAACCAGAACCGGAACCAGAACCGGATCCCGAGCCCGCTCCAAAGCCGACCGCCAGACGACACCCGGTCGCACCAAAACCGGAAAAGGATCCGTTCGCCGACATCGAGGCGGCTATCGCCCGCATCGGGTCAAAGTCATCCGACTAGGGCACCAGCGACTCAATTGGCGGCGCGCTCCCGGAGAGTCCCGTGTGCGTTGCCGAGGAGATATTGGTGACCCTCCGGTTTTATGCAGGGTCCACTCGGCGTGTCGTGAATTCGTCCTCGATCGCGCACGGCGAAGCGTTGGTCAGGGCGCGGTCAGAGGAGCCACCTAGACTGTCGGGGTGGTACTCGAACAATTAATCGGGGGGCTTTCGCGCGCCCAAACGTTCGAGAACGCACTCGGATACGCCTCGCGCAGCGCCGATTTCTCCCTGGTCGACGGACTGCGCGCTCCACTTCTCGCGGGCCTGCTTGGCCGCCGCAAGGGCCCGCAGGTGCTGCTCGCGATCACCGCGACGAGTCGCGAATCCGAGGCTCTCGGCAACGCGCTCGCGAGCGTGATTCCGGATGCGGACATCGTCGAGTTCCCGGCCTGGGAGACACTCCCGCACGAGCGGCTCAGCCCCAGCGCCGAGACCGTGGGCAAGCGGATCGATGCGCTCCGACGTCTCAGGGCCTGGTCCGCTCATCCGTCGGGTGATCTCATCCTCGTCGCATCCGTTCGCGCCGCACTGCAACCGCTCGCTGACAACCTCACGGAACTGGAGCCGATTGCGCTCACTGCGGGCGGCCGCGGCTACGACCTGACCGCGATCGCGCGACAACTCGTTGACCTCGCGTATGTGCGAGTCGACATGGTCACGCGGCGCGGCGAGTTCGCGGTGCGTGGTGGCATCCTCGACGTGTTTTCGCCGATCGCCGAACATCCGTGCCGCATCGAGTTCTTCGGCGACGAGGTCGAGCAGTTGCGGTACTTCTCGGTCGCGGATCAGCGCAGCATCGGCGACCCGCTCCCCGTCGTAGAGCTTCCGGCCAGCCGCGAGCTGCTGCTCAGCGAGTCGGTTCGTCGACGAGCTCGCGAGATGCAGCACGAGTTTCCGAGCATTGCGGGGATGCTCGCCAAGATTTCCGAGGGGATTCCCGTCGAAGGCATGGAGTCGCTCGCCCCGGTTCTCGTCGACCGGCTCGTGCCGCTCACGGAATACCTGCCGTCGGAGGCCGTGATCGCGGTGGTCTCGCCCGAGCGAGTTTCGACGCGTGCGGTGAGCCTGCTCGAGACCAATCGCGAGTTTCTCGCAGCGGCGTGGAGTGCCGCGACCGCGGGAGCCGAAGCGCCGATCGATCTGGATGCCGGCGACTTTCTGTCGCTCGGCGCGCTACGGATGAGCGCCGGTGCCCGCCCGTGGTGGACGCTGTCGAACTTCGACTCGGGGGGTGGTCTCGATACGCTCCCTGCGGGAGCTACTCGACCACCGGATGACGACGACTACATTCGCATCGCCGCAACCGCTGTTCCCAGCTTCGCCGGACAGCTCAGCGGCGCGATCGAGCACGTTCGCGATCTGACTCGCGACGGCTGGTCCGTCGCGATCGCCGCGCTCGGCACCGGACTCGTCGAGCGAGCGGCGGATGTCCTCGCCGAGCACGAGGTCGCCGGCCGTATCGTCGACTCCTTCCCGGTGGATGCCGAACCCGGCGTTGCATACCTGCTGCAGGCATCCGTCGAGTCCGGCTTCGAGCTGCCCGAAGTCAAACTCGCGGTGCTCAGCGAGTCCGAGTTCTACGGGCGCACGGCCGGCTACGACTCCCGTCAGGTCAAGCGGCTGGCCACCAAGCGGCAGAACGTTGTCGATCCGCTGCAGCTGCGGGCCGGCGACTACGTGGTGCACCAGACCCACGGCATCGGCAAATTCGTCGAGCTCACGCAGCGCGAAGTGTCCAGTGGCGGGCGCAACCCGGTGAAGTCGGTGCGCGAGTTCCTCGTCATCGAGTACGCGCCCAACAAGCGCGGGTATCCGGGCGACAAGCTCTACGTTCCGACCGACCAGCTCGACCTGCTTACCCGCTACGTCGGCGGCGAAGCTCCCGCGCTCAGCAAGATGGGCGGCAGCGACTGGGCCACGGCCAAGGGCAAGGCCCGCCGCGCGGTCCGCGACATCGCGGTCGAGCTCGTCAAGCTCTACTCGGCGCGGATGGCATCCAAAGGTCACGCGTTCCCGCCTGATACGCCGTGGCAGCACGAGCTCGAGGAGGCGTTCCCGTTCGTCGAGACTCCCGACCAGCTGACCACGATCGACGAGGTCAAGCGCGACATGGAGTCGCCCATCCCGATGGATCGCCTCCTCAGCGGCGACGTCGGCTACGGCAAGACCGAGGTTGCGGTGCGCGCCGCGTTCAAGGCGATCCAGGATGGCAAGCAGGTCGCCATGATCGTGCCGACGACTCTGCTTGTGAAGCAGCACATGGAAACCTTCGCCGAGCGGTTCGCGGGGTTCCCGGTGCATGTGCGTCCGCTGAGTCGGTTCCAGACCGACAAGGAGGCCCGCGAGACGGTCGCCGGACTCGCGGATGGCTCGGTCGACCTGGTCATCGGAACCCACCGCATCCTGAGTCAGGGGGTGACGTTCAAGGATCTCGGCCTCGTCGTGATCGACGAGGAACAGCGCTTCGGAGTGGAGCACAAGGATGCGCTCAAGAAACTGAAGACCAACGTCGACATCCTCGCGATGTCGGCGACGCCCATCCCGCGCACGCTCGAGATGGCGGTGACCGGGATCCGCGAGATGTCGACGCTTGCCACTCCGCCGGAGGATCGGCATCCGATTCTCACCTTCGTCGGGCCGTACTCCAACAAGCAGGTGGGTGCCGCGATCCGACGTGAGTTGCTGCGCGAGGGCCAGATTTTCTATGTGCACAACAGGGTGTCATCCATCAATCGGATCGCGACGGAGCTTGCTGCCATCGTCCCTGAGGCGCGGATCGCGGTGGCGCACGGCCAGTTGCCGGAGCACGTGCTCGAACAGGTCATGGTCGACTTCTGGGAGCGCAAGTTCGATGTGCTCGTCTCGACCACGATCATCGAGACCGGCCTCGACATCGCCAATGCGAACACGCTGATCATCGATCGCGCGGACAAGTATGGACTGTCGCAGCTGCATCAGCTGCGCGGTCGCGTGGGTCGCGGGCGCGAGCGGGCGTATGCGTACTTCCTGTACGACGAGGACAAGCCGCTGTCTGAGACCGCGCTCGACCGGCTTTCCACGATCGCCGCGAACAACGACCTGGGATCCGGCATCCAGATCGCGTTGAAGGATCTCGAGATCCGAGGCGCGGGCAACCTGCTCGGTGGCGAACAGTCCGGACACATCGCCGGCGTCGGGTTCGACCTTTACCTTCGGATGATCGGCGAAGCCGTATCCGCATTCCGCGGAGATGTCGCCGAGGGCCAGACCGAGCTGCGGCTCGAGCTGCCGGTGGATGCGCACATCCCCGAGGAGTACGTCGAGAGCGAGCGGCTGCGGCTCGAGGCGTATCAGAAGCTGTCGACCGCGTCGTCGCCGACGTCGACCGACACGCAGATCGACGAGGTTCTGGATGAACTGACCGACCGCTACGGGGCGCCGCCGGATGCCGTGTCGAACCTCATTGCCGTGTCCCGGCTCCGGCGGGCTGCGGTCAAGGCCGGTCTCGCCGAGGTCGTGGCGATGGGTTCGAATCTGCGGATTGCGCCCGCCAACCTCGCCGACTCCGTGCAGGTGCGACTGCAGCGGATGTATCCGGGTGCGAAGTACTTCGCAACGGCGAACGCGTTGAGTGTTCCGATGCCGCGAGTCAACGGCGAGGCGGTCGCCGACACCGACCTGATCGACTGGGCATCCACTCTGCTGGACGCGATCTTCCCGCAAACTCCGCGAGAGGTCACAATCCGCTCTTCAACGTCGGAATAAGCAGCGGTTTGAGACCTCTCGCGGAGTTTGGGGTGAGCGAGACCAGCGGCTCACTCGCTGACGGTCACCCCGCCGTTCGCGACAGTAACCGACTCGCAGGTCAGCGACTGGGCGACCGTCACGCGCGAATCGCTGGCGGCGAGTCCGGTACCCACGGTCACCGGCGGGCCGAAGCTCGCGAAGCTACCCGTCGCGTTGAGGTTCAACGGGCGCTTGGTCACCGTGTAGGTGCTGCCCGTCATCGTGGCCTGGAACTGCACGACGTATCCGAGCGAGCATCCGACACCGCTTCCGGTACTCGCGAAGTCGTTGTAGTCGAGCGGGAACTGGTTGCCGTGTGAATCCTTGGTGGTGACCCATCCGCAGCTGACGAAGAAGTGCACCGAGGCCGACCGGTTGTCGTCGGTAAGCGCCACGATGCGATGGTCGTTGAGGCGGGCGATGAATCCCACGCGAGCCGTCGGCGCCGCAGTTGAGAGTGGGAATGAATAGGTCGCCCCGGATGCCGTGGTAACACCGAATTCGAGGCTGGGGGTTGTGGTCACCCACTCGGTGTCGGCGAGTCCGTCGCCATCGACATCGATTGTCGTGCGGGGGATCGCGCCGGCCGGCATGGTCGCGGTAGTTGGGGCGCATCCTGCTGCGGTCGGCGACGCGGTGGGTGTTGTCGGCGGCGTTGTGGCCGTCGGCGTCGCGCTGGGGCTGGTCACCGGCGGCGAGGTCGTGGTGGGTGTCGGCGTTGGTGCGGGAGTTGGCGTGCATCCGCTGACGAACATCGCGACAGCGATACCGACGGTGGCCAGAACAGCGATGGGGGACAGACGCTTGGACATGAGCCAAAGCTAGACCCGATCCGCCCAATCGCTCATGGGTAAGTGCTGCTCAATTCTTGGACGACTCCAAGCGAGGTCGCCGCGGATGAACTTCCGGCGGGAACAGGTGCAGCTCAGTTGGAACACCTTCGCTCAGGTCGATCACGTCTTGCCGGATCTCCCTGTCACGGCCCGTTAGCCGCTTCGTCTGCGCGCGACGATACTCAGCCCACGATGGCACGACGAATGTCTCGACCATCGCCTCGGCATCCTCACCACTTCGGTACAGGCGCCTGCGGGTCGCGCCCGTTCGGCGGCGCATCTGGCGGAGGATGGTGGCGGCATCCTGGAACGCGTCGACGTTCTCGTGCAACACCCGATAGGTGATCGCTATCGTCACGGGTCCATCCGTCGGCTGGGGTTCGAACACGAGCGTCGGCGCGGGCCACGTCAGCTCGAAAGTGCGATCGATTTTCCCAGTTAGCGCGTGCAGCGGCCAGATCGCGACGCTAGCGGCAACCAGCACCAGCAGGAGCGCTGTGATCCCGAGGGTGTCTGGCGTTCCGATGACCTGCGCGAGGGCGCCCCACAGGTATGAGCCGATCGCCATCGTGCCCATGAAGACCAGGATGTACATCGCCGCGCCCCGCGAACGCACCCACTGCGGCAGCGTCAATTGCAGGGATGCGTTGAGCACGGTCAGGGTCCCAATCCAGGCGATGCCGCACAACACGAGCAGGATGAGTGCCGGCGCGAACGGAAGAAACGCCGCTCCGGCGACCCCGACGGCGTAGAGCGCGGCGCTGGCCGCAAGGATGACGTTGTCTTTCGCGTGCGCACGGGCGAGCGGAAGCGTAAACACCGCGACGACGGCGCCGACTCCGAGCGCGCCGAGCATCGCGCCGTAACCGGTCGCGTCCAGGTGCAGTCGCTGGGCGACGAGCGGCAGCAGAGCCCAGATCGCGCTGGCCGGAAGGGCGAACAGGGACGATCGCAGCAAGATCCGCCTGATCAGATAAGCGGATGCGATGTACCGCACGCCAGCGGCCAGCGCTCCCCAGAACGGCTCGCGGTCATCCAGTCCGGGTTGAGGTTCGCGCTTCCACCAGGACAAGGCGACGGCCGCGGCGATGAAGCTGGCGGCGTTGATGCCAAACACGACGGGTGTACCGAATGCCGAGAGCACAATGCCGGCAAGTGCAGGGCCGATTGCGCGGGCCGCGTTCACGGTCACGCCGCCGAGTCCGGATGCGGCCGCAATCTGTTCGCGTGGCACGAGCTCGGGCTGGATGGCCTGCCACGCAGGTGCGGTCAGCGCCGATGATGCCCCGATGAGCGCGGTGAACAAGAGCAGCAACCAGGGGGTGAGGCCGTGGGCCGCCGCGATGACGGTGAGCCCGACAGTGATGGCGGCGCTGGCGATCGATCCGCCGATGAGCAGCTTTCGGCGATCGAGCGAATCCGACAACACGCCCGCCGGAAGCGAGAGGAGCATCGAGGGCGCAAGGCTCGCCGTCTGCACCAGCGCGATGATTGTTGCACCTGCTGCGCTTTCGACCAGGAACCACTGGGCGCCGACCGTCTGCATCCAGGTGCCGATGTTGCTGCCGAGTTGCGCGAACCAGAGCACGCGGAATACGGGGATCGCCAGCGGTGCCCATGCGGAGACTCGAGACGTCGCAGCCATCCCGTTCAGATTACCTGTCGGTCAGTTCCGGGTGGTTGGGAGGTTCGGGGGGCTCGCGGGGCGTTCGGCGCGAGCAACGGCGACCATGGTCACCGCCAGCCAGGCGAGTTCGGCGGCGAGAAATATCCGTTCGATCAGCCCGAAGGCTCCAAACGGATGAATCAGGAGGATGAATGCCGCCGGCCCCACGATTGACAGAACGCGCTGCGCCATCCGGAGCCCGCCGGTTACCGTCGAGCGCGAGAACGACATCCCGATCGTCGCAACGGCGATCGCGATGAAGGCGATGAGGGCCAGCAGGTCGTGCCGGCTTCCCGATGCGAGCACGGTATACCCCGGCGGATTGTCTGGGAAGAACGCGAGCAACGCGGATGCGACGCCCCACACGAGAACGAGCGCTGCCGTCCATCGTCGAGCCATCCCGCTGCGCATCAAAGCCACTGCCGCCTCGATGGAGAAGATGCCGCGAAAAACGAAGTTGATGTCCATGAGCCACGAGAAGCGTCCGCGCCCGTAGTCGCTTTCGGCGTTGCGGAGGAGGCTGTAGTCGGGGCGCAGGAACGCGAGGACGACGTCGATCGCGACATAAAGCGCGATCCCGATGAGCGCGGCCTGTGCCCAGCCTCGGGCTGGTCGCGTGGCGGGAGTTTCGATGGTCACCAGCACATTATCGCGCGTACCGCGCGGGTCGAGTAGCGCGCCCTAAGGGCACGCGTATCGAGACCGCTACACCTCGGGCATCTTCCATTCGTCGAGGAATTCGTCGGCGGTCATGTTCGCCAGGTCGTTGCGGACGGTGGTGAGCATCGCATCCGGGGATCCGATGTCGGCGGGGGTGCGAACGATGACTCGGCCGTTGTCTTTGCGGCGGATGACGAGGTCGAGGCGTCCGGGATGGCCAGGCTTGAGGGCGTCATCGAGCGTGGGGGAACTGTACTGCCGCCGGCGGGTACTCGGCTTCGGTTGCTCTACGATGGCAGCCTCGTAGACCGTGGATGCGGGTTCCATCAATTCAGTCTGCGCGGCCTCCATGCACGGTTCCTGAGTGTTGGCTTGCGGTTTCCTCAGTGACCGTAGATTTCACGCCGATGCCCGAGGGCGACGACGATTACAAGGAAGGGGTGCCGAACGAAGGTTATGCGGCGATTGGATCGAACCAGCGGAGCCCCTCGAATCGAGCAAACCCTTGGTCGTGGCTCGCGAGCCTCAGCCCGTGCGAGATTGAGAGTGCGGCGAGGTGAACGTCAGGTACGTCATTGCTCGACAAACCAGGGCTGCCCACAAGTTCACTAACGATCTGCGCGTGCTGCGGCGTCGGCGTGGGTACCCACACCCTCGGATCGGCGAGCAGTTGTCCAACACGCGTCCACGCGTCAGTGACGGTCATTGGGTGGCGGTAGATCCGTTCATTGCTGATCAATCGAACGCATCCCATCGCTGTCTCCCAGGGGACTGCAATCGGTGTGCCACCTGTGAGTTCGCGCTCGAGCCAAACTCGCGTGCGTTCGTGGTGAGGGCTGGAGATATCAAACGTGTAGACGAGCAGGTTGATGTCGACCGCGATCACTTGTGATCTTCGCCCTCGGCGAAGTCAATCGCTCGCGATCCACTGGTCACGTCGAGCAACGCGCCGCCAAGATCGACAGGATGGATAGGGCTCGGCCGTGACATCGTCGTGATTTGACCGTCTCGCACCTTCACTCCCGCTCGCACAAGGTCGTTGAGCGCTCGCTTGAAGCCCTTGCCGTCGGTCTTGCGGATGCGCTCGACATCGCTCGCCACGTCAGCGTCCAGTGTCACTGTGGTCCTCATGCCTCGAGTCTAAATGAAAATGATGCTTTGATGCCCTTTCATTCTTCAGTCCAAACACCGTCGCCACGCGACTGGCGCCAGACGTGTGGAAGGTCATGTGAAACGCGGCGTTGTGAGGGAGCGCACTACTCCGGCGCTTCCCCAATCCGGTCAAGCAGCTCACGCAGCGTCGTCAGTTCACGAGCGCTGAGCTTCGCGAACGACCGCTCGGTGACAGGGCGAGTGACCGCGAAGCCGACATCCACGATCCGTCGTCCTTCTGCCGTCAGTGCGTGCTCCACTCGACGTCCGCGTCCGGATGTCCGCACGATTAGCCCCTGAGACTCGAGGCGGTTGGCCAGAGTGCCAAACGCCTGGTCGCTCTGGAAGGTTGCGATCGCAAGGTCGTGCGCGGATGAGTCGGGCGACTCCGAGATCGCGCGCAGGGCATCCCATTGCACGAGCGTCGTGCCGACCGCCGCCAGAGCGCGATCGGCAGCTCGGTGGTTTCGGTACTGCGCGCGCTTGAGCAGCCGCCCGGTGATTTGCTGGTCCGTCATGCGTTCACCATATCAGCTTGCGTATATAAACATATTGATATACAGTTCCACACATGTTTGAAATTCAGGAATTCGGAACCGGTCGCCCAACGCTCGTCCTTCATGGCGGCGGCGGACCTTTCACCACGGCTCTTCTCGCTCAGCACCTCGCCGAGGCAACCCACGTCATCGCGCCGACGCATCCCGGCTTCAACGGGACCCCTCGAGACGACAGCGTCACAACGGTTCGCTCGCTCGCCGACCTGTACGCGCACTACCTGATCGAGCATGACCTCACGGATGTCCTGGCCGTCGGCTCCTCGATGGGCGGATGGCTCGCTGCCGAACTCGCCCTCGGATCCGCCGCCGACCGCCTCGCCGGCATCGTCCTGATTAATGCGGCTGGCGTCGACGTCGAGGGTCACCCGATCCGCGACATCAGTGGGATGCCCCCGCAGGAGCTCGCGAAGTGGAGCTTCCACGATCCGTCCAACCTCCGGCTTCCGCCGCCGACCCCCGAGGGTCTGGCGATCGCGCAGGGCAATGCCGCAACTCTCGCGTCGCTCGCCAGCGATCCGTATATGTGCGACACAACGCTGCTCGGACGTCTTGGCGGAATCCACACCCCGGCTCTCGTGATCTGGGGCGCCTCGGATCGTGTGGTCGACGTCGACTACGGTCGCGCCTACGCTGCTGCGATTCCGGATGCCCGTTTCGAGCTCGTCCCGGATGCCGGCCACCTCCCGTTCCTCGAGAACGCCCCGGCAGTCTTCGCCGCGCTCGACCCGTTCGTTGCCAATCCGGTGGTCGAGTAGCGAGCCGAAGCCACGCGTGTCGAGACCCCCACCCGATTGCATCGCGCGTTACACAGCCATTACGCACTCATCCGTAGCCTGAGTTGATCAAGCAGCAGACAGACTTAGGAGACGGCTATGCGGAAAGCGATTTTGGTTGTTGTCGGCGTTGGTATCGCCGCTTTGACGCTGACCGGGTGCGCTCCGGCTAGCGGCGCATCCGGCGGCGGTTCGACCGGCGGCAACTCAGGTGGGACAGGCGCATCCGCCGGTGCCTCGGTGTCCATGCCAACTGGCAAGGTCGCCCTCTGCTCCGTGTTTACTGCAGCCGCCCTCTCGTCGGCGAGCGGCAAGAGCTTCAGCGAAACGGTCGAGACCGACACCGGTGATGGTATCTACGGTTGCGCGTACAACTCGTCCAACGGTACGTGGGACTGGATTGTCGCAGTGGAGGAGCCAACGGATGGGCCCGTGACCAACGACGGCTTGGACCTGGGTGGCCCCACCGTAGTGAAGCCAGTGAACGGCGTCGGCTATCCGACTGTTGCCTCGAAGGCCGGCGTTTCGCTCCTGGTCGGCAAGGACCTGGTCGAGGTCTATACCCCGGCGAGCGACAGCGCCGCGCAGGCGAGCACCGCCCAGTTCGTGGCAGTTGCCAAAGCGGTGATTGCGGCGGTTGGGAAGTAGCTGTTCGGCGCACCCCTCGCGGTGAATCCCGGTCGTGACGCCGCCAGCATCGACGTCGAGGGTCACCCGATGCGCGACATCAGCGGCATGCCTCCGCAGCAGCTCGCGAAGTGGAGATTCCACGACCCGACCAACCTCCGCCTTCCGCCGCCGACCCCCGAGGGTCTCGCGATCGCGCAGGGCAATGCCGCAACTCTCGCGTCGCTCGCGGGCGACCCGTACATGTACGACCCGACACTGCTCGGTCGCCTGGGCGGAATTCACACGCCAGCCCTCGTGATCTCGGGCGCCTCGGATCGGGTCGTCGACGCCGACTACGGTCGCGCTTACGCGGCGGCGATTCCGGATGCCCGTTTCGAGCTCATCCCGGATGCGGGTCATCTCCCGTTCCTGGAGAACGCTCCGGCGGTCTTCGCGGCCCCGGGCCCTTTCGTCGCCAATCCGGTGGTCGAGTAGCCCGAGCAACGCGAGGCCCAACAGAAACCTCGAGGTGAGAATTCCGCGGCCGCAGCCGAACAAGGCGGCATATAGCTAAATGGTGGCCCACATCTCGCGCTGGTACTTTGCATTTGATTCGAGCAATCGATGACTGCCCCGAAAATGCAGTTCGGAGAATGGCTTCATATCGGCCGTCAGGGCCACGCTGAAATCATCGAGGATCACCATGCCGCCGATGTCCAATTCGGTGTGGTGATTTGGGCAAAGGCACAGCAGGTTGGTTAGAGCGTCAGCGCCGAGGTGCGGCCGACCGAGCGGCTTAACGTGCGCACCCTCCGAGTAGAGCCGCTCTCCGGTGCCTGGGATAACCGTGCCGCAGATCTGGCAAGCATGTGCATACATGTTCTTTATCTCGCGAGAGAGTGCCGTGTCGCGAATTCGCCGCGACACCGTCGTCACAGCGTATGCAGGATCGATTTCTGGCGCTACACGTGTTACAAGCTCGGATTGTTCGGGGATCCGCTCCAGCTTGAACTGAATTACTTGAAACTGATCTAGACCTGGCTTCATCCACGCGTCAGTGACCAGGAAAAGCCCGGCGTATTGATACCCCACCGGAGGTGCATAGGCGGATCCAGGATGCTTGCCTCGGACCACGCGTACAGGAAGGCCCTCAACCATGCTGGTAATCAGGCCGGCGTTACCTGGCGCCGAGGGAGACTGATCGGCGATTTGTCGATGAGTGTTCGGGTCATTTCCGCCGTGCCCGGTGTAGATGATGTAGTCGCCGTGATCCTCGTCGTCGCGGTAGCCGCCCGAAACAACGATCGAGTCTGCGCCCTCAGATTTCGTCCCAGAAATTCCAGCTTGAATCGGCGCATGCACGTGTCGATCGTGCAGCTCCTTTCGGTCGATGAACAGGTCGCCGACTTTCACGCCATCGGGCGTGCCAAAGAATCGCGCTGGCATGTTCCCTCCTCAGCGAAAACATAGTCGTGCGGAAGCCGACAGTCGAGGTTTGACGGACGCGAACTCGGCCGTAGCTAATGAACGTCAGATCGACTTCGATCGGCTGGTCAGATCTGCTTGCACAAGGTGAACTGCCGCTAGGTCCGCGGGCGCCCACTCAATCGAGCCAAGCACTGACGGTTCTAGCC
The DNA here is from genome assembly GCA_036266835.1 of Galbitalea sp. Taxonomy (GTDB): domain Bacteria; phylum Actinomycetota; class Actinomycetes; order Actinomycetales; family Microbacteriaceae; genus Galbitalea. Next base: position 38,055 of record DATAXD010000043.1, read on the forward strand.
AGAGGGCAGCCCCGTGCTCGGAGAGCGTCGGCTCGCCCTCCGCAAGCTCGCAGTAGTAGGTCGTGAGATTGACTACCCCAAACTCGTACTCATGCACGGTCGTCGTGATCTCATCGCCAACTCGAATCTCGCAATCGAGTTCTTCACGAATTTCCCGCACAAGCGCGGCAGCAGCCGATTCACCTCGTTCCAGTTTCCCGCCCGGGAACTCCCACTTGCCCGCCAGTGCGCCCGCCGGACCTCGCTGTGCGCAGAAGATAAGGCCGTTGCGAACGATAACGGCGCCCACGACGTCAATGTGCTTTGGCATATTGACTCCTCTGGGCGCCGCGATGGTGTTTAGCCTATTGGCCTTCCCGCTGCTTCGAATTTGTCTTGGATTGTCGCCTCAAGTGCAGTGTCGCCAATTGACGTCGAGCCCAACCGCGGTCCGGCGGGTCGGAGGCGGAGGATGACCCGGCGCGTCGGTTGTCAGCGTCGAAAATAGTTACCGATTGAACTCCTCTGACGCCATAACCCGTACGGTCATCGTCACGATACCGTTGCTGCAGGGACCCCCTCGCGGGAATCGTGATTAGCGCACCGTTGTCAGCGCGCGCAAGAGCACAACGGCGTGGGTCTTCGAGACGACAGGCCATGAGCCGATCGGGTCTGCGTCGGACATTGCCGGCGGAGCAAGCGCGATCGGGCTCGACCGGCCGGTGCCAGTCGCGCTTCGCGGCTGCTACTCGATCAACGGCGTGCCTCGACTGGCGACTCTTAGCGGAGCGAAGCGAACTGCGCGAGGTAGGTCAGGAGGTACTTGAGCGTGGCCACGACGCCGATGACGAGGCCGGCGATCACCCAGCCGAGCCCGGTTCTGGTGTTCCCCGCCGACCGTAGCTTCTCGTCGACGCCCAGGCCGACTCCACACAACACAACGGCCGCGATGCTTACTGCACAAAAGGGGTCGATGATCAGGGACGCGATCCCCAGCACGGCACCGACAAATCCGATCTTGTTCAGTCGCAGCAACTGGGTTGAGGCGGCAACTTTTCGTTCGGCTGGCAGCGGGGTCGTCGGCGCCGAAACATAGGGATCGGGCCCACCCATGGCCGGAACCAGCGGCGGACCCGATGGCGGAGCGAACACGGGCCGAGTCTGGGCACTCCACTGCAGTCCGTCCCACCAGCGCAGCTGGCCCGGGTTCGATGGGTCGGGATACCAGTTTGCTGCCGCGTTACTCATTGCAAGTGCCCACGCTTACGCCACCCCGACCCACAGCCCATCACGCGCACGAGTCATAGCGACGTAGAGCTCACGACGATCGAGCTCACGCCGCTCCGACTCGGCGTCATCCGTTGACGACCACGCTGTCTCGAGCATTTGAGCGGATGCGCGGGCAACAAGCACCTGCTTGAATTCGAGACCCTTCGCGCGCTTGATAGTGCCGACCTTTACGGACGACGAAGTGCGCCCGTCGTAGTCAGCGAGAGAAACAGCGGGGATGTGCGCGGCAGCGAGGGCCGCCAGCACCTCCGACGCAACGAAGTTTGTGTGCGTGAGAACCGCGATGTCACCGCCCGAGACCCCGCCGGAGATGAGCGACGAAACCTGGGCGACGAGCGAACGGTCGTGACCGGCTCGCGAGTTGAAGCGCGAGACACGAGGGCGTGTGCCGTGGCGCACGACATCCGCAGTGTCCGCCGCGATGTCGGCGCCCTCGATGTCGACGAAGTCGTCGCCTCGAACGACGGATGCGGCGAAGTCCGCGATCTCGACGGTGTTCCGATAGTTCGTGGTCATGACGACGCCGCGGCCAGCGACCGAGACATCCGCCTCGGCCAGCGTGTAGCCGCCGGGGTAGATGGTCTGTTGCCCGTCGCCGATCAGGTTCAGGCCGTCGGCGCGGTCGCCGACGATGAGGTGCAACATCCGGATCATCGAGCACGACAGGTCCTGCGCCTCATCGGCGATAACCGCGGAGTAGCCCTCGAGCGGATGCGCGCGCAGCGACTTCTCGGCGAGCAGGATGACGTCGGCAAAATCGTGGATGCCCGACTCGCGAAGCGCGAGGTCGTACTCCGCGTACAGCTCCCAGACGGCGTGGCGCGCCTCGGTCGTGAGACGACGACGGCGACCGACTCGAGACAGGCGCGCGTACTCCTCGAACGTGGTGAGTCCGCGACCCTTGATGACGCTGATGATTTCTTCGCGCCAGTAGTCCTTGTGCGGGTCGATCGCGCCGAGAACGCCGTGGGCGCCGACCTCGGTCCACGTCGCCTCGAGGGCGCGTTCCGCCTCGCGTGCATTGAGGTGCACGCGAACTCCGCGCGCGCGAAGCAGGTCGAGCGCGAACGCGTGGATGCCGGTGAATTCGATGCGGTCCGCGACATCCGGAGCCATCCGCGCCATCAGCTGCTCCATGACGACGGGAAGCGTGCGAACGAGAGTCGTGACGAGCACTTTGCCCGGTCGGTTGCGAGCGAGATAGGCGGCTCGGTGCAGCCCAACGACAGTCTTGCCCGTGCCGGCTGCGCCGCGGATGCGGGACGGACCGTTGAACGACCGCCGGGCGAGCCGCGCCTGGTCCGGATGCAGGAACGTCATCCAGTCCTCGATCGGCGCTGCCTCGGCGCTGGCCAGAAGGGCCGCTTCGATCTGCTCGACGGTGACGACCGCCTGCTCGTAGGTCGTCGGGATGACGAGATCCTGCAGCATCAGCTCGACGGTGTTTGTGGTGACCGGCTGCGGGCGGAAGAGCTCCTCGACCCGGCCAAGCGCCGCATCCACCTCGAGCGGACGCAACCGTGCACCACGATTGAGGATGTAGTCGAGCGCCTCATCCTCACCAATAAGGTCGACGCCGCCCACGGTGCCGTGGAGGCGGCACTTACCCATGAAGACGGCGACGACGCGGATTTCGCCGGGCGCCATGCCGATCTCGGCGAGCGAGATCTGGGCACGGTCGGCGAGGCTGCGCAGGTTCTGGAACCGATCGCTGACATCGGCCTTCCCCTGAAAAATTCTGTCGTCCACGAGGGTCACGTCACCCCAGGACTTGGCGTCGACAATCAGAACGCCGGATGGCCCAACGATCACGAAGTCGACATTCGCGCTGCGCGATCCCGGCCATAGCCGATCGGCCAGAATGTGGAAGCCTTGCTCCTCGAGCGGACCCAGCATCTTGCCGAGGCGAGCTTCGCTGCGAGCAGCGGCGCGATACCGGCGGTGCATTTCGTGGGCCATGCGCGCCACGATCTCGGCCTCTTCGGCTTCGAGCTGGTAGTGCGCGGCTCTCTTCGCCGCCGAATGTCCTGCTGGCATTGCAATTCCCCCGAATTACGGCGGCTCCCCCCGGTGCGCGCTGCTCCCTTATTCTGTCGCGGATGCGCGCGCTCGCGCTGTGGCCTCTTGTGGGGGTGCTGGCTTGTCCTTCCCGGCGGTCTGAACGGGCTGTTTCCCCCAGTGGTTACACCGGTGGTACAGTTAGTTCATGGGTGCCGGATACTCTGCAAAGGTGGGAAATAAGGGCCGAGTGGTGATTCCCGCCGGACTTCGAGAAAGCCGGGGGTGGACGGATGACACGGTGCTCGTTTTCCTCGAAGACGGTGACGGCGCGCGAGTGATCGCCCGCAAAGACCTACTCGCGTCTATTCGTCGACAGCTCGCCGGAACCGACCCCGTCGGCGATTTGATCGCCGAGCGCCGTGCCGCCGCAGCACTCGAGGATCTCACGTGAGAGTCTTCGACTCGTCCGCTCTGCTGGCACTCCTGCGAGGCGAGACCGGCGGAAAGGTTGTCGACGACTACCTGGGCGAGTCGGGCTGGTGTAGCGCGGCGAATTGGGCCGAAATCGCCGAGAAGCTGCCTCAACTCGGAGTGAGCTGGGCGGCGGCGCGCGAAGCTCTCCTGACCTACGACCTAAGAGTCGAACCGGTGACTATGGCAGACGCCGAGGCTGCGGCGGCGCTGTGGGCCGAAGGATCGGGACTATCTCTTGCGGATCGTCTGTGCCTTGCACTCGGTGACCGGTTGAAGGTCCCCATCGTCACCTGCGATAAGGCATGGAGCAAACATTCCGGCGTAGTTCTGGTTCGCTAACTGGCCCTAGGCGAACGCCGCCCGCTGGGCGTCGATGACTGCCTGGATGCCGGGCTTCGCATCCTTCGCGAACCGCGGGAAGTTCAGGAAGCCGTGCGGCATCGCGGGGAAGTTGATGAGCTTGACCTCGACGCCGGCCTTGCGCAGTGCTTCGGCGTAGAGCACGCCGTCATCGTGCAGCGGATCGTGCTCGGCGACCTCGATGAGTGCGGTTGGCAGACCGTTCAGGGAGTTCGCGAGGATGGGCGCATACCGCCAATCGGTCGCATCGCCCGCGTAGAGCTCGTCGAACCGCTTCATGTCGGCGCCGGTCAGAATGAACGCGTCGGCGTTCGCCCGCCGCGACTCGGTGTCGACCGAGCCAACGACCGGATACAGCAGCGCCTGGTGCCGGATGTTCGGACCGCCGTTTTCGCGAGCGATCAGGCACACCACCGCCGCGAGGTTGCCGCCCGCGCTCTCGCCCATGACGCCGAGCTTCGCTGCATCCGCCCCGAGGTCGGACGCGTTCTCGGCGACCCACTTCGTGACCGCGTAGCAGTCATCCACCGCAGCGGGGAACGGATGCTTCGGCGCGAGCCGGTAGTCGACCGAGACGACAATGGCGTCCACGCCGCGAGCCACGCTGCCGCAGATCCAGTCGCCGCCGCGCAGGTCACCGAACACGAATCCGCCGCCGTGGAAGTAGACGACCACCGGCCGCAGCGTGGACGACGCGGCAGCCGGGCGATAGATCCGGATCGGGATGCCATCGACGACACGATCCTCGCTGCGAATTCCGGCCGGCTTCGTGCCCATCAGCACCGAGGCGAAGAGCTCGGGCACCTTCATCGACTGCGACTTCGCGATCTCCTCGTCAGTCAGGCGCGCGACGGATGACAGCTTCTGCCGCCGTAGGTAGCCGCCGACTCGGCGCATGCCTGGTGCCAGAGGTTCCATGTGCGGAACTTTACGCGTGTTACTCCGCTGGTCGTTGGGTCTCGATACGCTTCGCTACTCGACCGGCGGGGAGGGGTTCGCTACTCGACCGGCGGGGAGGGCTTCGCTACTTGACCGGCGGGGAGGGGTTCGCTACTCGACCGGCGGGGAGGGTCACCAGAAGTGGGATGAGCACCAGCGAGCGCAGATCGATGAGGGCGTGAACGATCATGACGAGCCAGATCGAGCCGCTCAATAGATAGAGGAGTGCAAACAGCACCCCGAGCAGCGTCGCGCCGATAACACCGCAGACCTTCTGGTAGATGTGCAGGAGACCAAACAGAAGGGATGCGATGCCGAATGCCAGCACGCCGTTGCCGGTGATGCCGAACAGCAGCGCCGGCATCCCGAGCCGGAACAGCAGCTCCTCGACGACACCCGCGTTGAGCGACAGCCCGACGCCGTATTTCAGCTCGCCGCGGGTACGGGGGAGCAGCGATCCGATGTCGCCGATGGCCGGAACATCCGTGAGGTGTCTGCGAAGGAGCACGACCGGCACCACCATCACGACGATGAAAACCCCGCCCGCACCGATCGCGAGACCCTCGCCGAACGATCCGCCAAGGTGAGTATGAAGCCAGGCCAGCGGCGGCCACGCCAGCGCGCTTCGGGATGCCGGACCGATGAAATTCCACGATGCGAGCAACACGGCAATCGCCAGCCCGCCAAAAATAAGGAACGATTCGCGCAACCACTTTCCCAGCACGAGCTGGCGCTGGCGAGTGGTGCGCAGGCGCTTGAACCGGCGGTAATCACGACGATCCCGGTTGGCAGCGCGCACCAGGAGAAGCGCCGCGACCACCAGAAAGAGCGCGAGTAAGGCCAGTTGCACCTCGACATTGTCGCAGGCGTCGAAAGGGTGCCGATAATGAGCACCCGATACCTACATAGATAAATCCGGATTTCGGGCATAATCGGCCTAGTCGCTTTGCCCTGCCCGAGAACTGCCCCCGAAGTTGGTTGGAATCACAGTGCGTCGTTTTGTTCGTGCCATCGTCGTCACCGGCGCCGCGCTTGGCCTTGCCGCCGGCGGTGCCATTGGGCTCGCGGCACCCGCGGGAGCGGACGCGACATTCACGGCGACGCTCGCGTCGTCGTCAACACTCGTGGCCGGTTCGACTGCCCCGATCGTATTTGGCGGTAGCAAGGACTCCGGCGCCGTCATCACGGACGTCACGGTCGACAATCCCGCGCCGCAAGATCTGACGGCTGCCGTCTGCGCGACCGGTGCCGCAGGCAACACCACCTGGAGTTGCACGTATTCGCCAACCAGTGCGCTCGCTGAGGCAACCGGCAGCACGATAGAGATCGACTACACGAACGTCGACGGATCCGCGAGCCAGGCCACGATCTCGTTCGATGTGGCCGCCGCGCCCGCGAGCACTCCCGACCCGACCGCGACAGCGGCGCCGGCGCCCACGGCGACGCCCGACCCGACAACGACTCCGGATCCAGGTCCGACACCCGCGCCTGCGACGACACCGGCGCCTGCAGCAACTCCAGCTCCCGCGGCCGCACCGGCTTTCTCTTCGGCGCCCGCGCCTATGGTCGTCGCCCCGGCATCCGCGGTGCCCGACCTTGCTTCGGCCTCGACCTTCGAGACACCCAGTTTCGTCGCGACCATCGAGGGATCGACGGATCCGTCCTTTACCGCCGAGATAACGAACGCACCGATCGATGAAGAGACTTCCGTCATCCAATTCGCCGGCTCGAAGACGTCGTCCTCAATCCTGGGCAACATGACCGCCTACTTCATAGACACGACTCCGAGCTGCACCGGGGTCGGGGTCGGGAGCACTGCTTGGTCGTGTCAGGTTGACGTCGAATGGCTGGAGTCCGGCGACGCGAGCATTGTCATCACCGAACAAAATTCCAACGGTACGGTGCTGCAGAACGTTCTCACGTTTTTGGTGTACTCCGAAGACCCCGAGGGCTCGGTGGCACCTCAGTCCCCCGAAGTCGCCTACGAATTCTCGCCCTCCGGAGTTTCCGTTAGCTCCGTTCCCACAGGGCAAGGCAACGTGGTCGCAACTGTGATTCGCGCTCTAGGCGAAGGGTACGACGCCATTGCCAACTGTCCTGACGACTCCTGGGTCGGCAGCGAACTTGGCTTACTGGGTGCAAACCCGCCGTCCAGCGTGACCTGCTCGGTCAGCGATCTCGGCCCGAGCGACGAAGATGCCCCGTACGTCGTGCAGAGCGCAGAAGGACTGAAGAGGGATGGGAGAATCGCGGTTTCGAGCGATTACGCCAACGGGGTGTTCTTTGTGCCGGAGAACGACCTGACCGCCGACCCGGATGCTCCGCTTACGTTTGCGGAGGATGCCACGAACCGCACGGTGACGATTACCGGCTCCGTGAGCGAGCAGACGGCGGGCGACTACTACGGCGAAACGGAATACGGCGAACCCGTTCCCGGCGCCGTTGAGATCCTCGACAGCAACGACGCGGTCGTCTGCTACACGCAGGACTTTCAGCCGATCGACGACACCGGCTTTTCTTCCTTCTCCTGCACCTCGCCAACATTGGCCTATGGCACTCACACTCTCAGCGCCGTCATTGCGGATGAAGGAATGCTGGACGGCGAAGGCGTCGGCATCACACTGGAACAAGCGGGCGTGGATGCCAACGACGGCCAGTACATCACTGGCGCGTTGTCGAGCGCGGTACCAATCGGACCGGTGGATTTCCCGGCCCCGGTGATCACGCCGCCTACCAGCACAACGACGGACGACACGACCCCGACCTGGACCTTCACGATTACCGGCAACCTGCAGCCTGGCGGCACTATCACGATTGCGGGATCCGGCTTGCCAGCAGGCACGTCCGTCGACTCCGTGCTGCATTCGGTGCCGACGGATCTCGGAACGGTCGTCGCCGCGGCCGATGGGACGTTCGCCAACACGGTGACGATTCCGACTGACGAGCCGGTCGGCGCGCACACGATCCTCGTGACGGCATCCGGCCCGGGGATCGTGACGTCGACGCAGCAGCAGCCGATCACGATCACCGCGGTTCCGTCAAACAACAACGGTGACGGCGCATCGACATCGTCACTGCCGACGAGTGCGCACGGCTCGGGCACCAATCCGAATGGAACGACCACGGCGATCCAGCCGAACATCCTGACCCAGGCACTGACCCCGATTGCGGATATCGCGGTGCACCCGAACAAGATCGTGTCGGCGCTTGAGATCGGCCTGGTGCTGCTGCTCCTGGCCGTGCTGCCGGCGCATCTGTTGAACGCCACGATCGCGGAGCAGTCCGATCGGTTCGAGCGCCGGTTCAAGCGGTTCCCGAAGCGCCCACGCTGGCTGACCGCGCTGATCGATTGGTTTACCTCGGCGCCGGTTGTCGGCGGGCTGGTCGTGACGCTGGTGACGGCCATCCTGTTCGGATTCGCGGATCCCCGATTCGGCTGGACGCTCGCCTCGCTGCGGTTGATTCTCGCCTGCGGAATCGCGCTGTTCCTCGTCGGATACGTGGCGAACTGGCTCACGAGCGTGATCGCCCGAGCTCAGTGGCACATCACCGTGCTCGTCAGCACGAGACCGTATGGCCTCATCCTGACCGTGGTCGGCGTGCTCATCTCGCGCCTGCTGCACTTCTCGCCGGGCTTCCTGATCGGTCTCATCCTGGGCCTGACCATCCAGGGCAAGTCGGCGGCGGGGTTCGCATGGCGCACCGTAGTGACGCGAACCTCCATCGTGCTCGTTATGGCGATCGCCGCGTGGATCGGCTACAGCACACTTACCCTCGGTGGCACCGAGGGCGGCACGTTCGGCACAGCGTTGCTGGTCGAAACGCTGGTTGCGATCACGACAGAAGGAATTGTCGCGCTGCTGGTCGAGCTGCTGCCACTGCGGTTCCTGGAGGGCGAGCGGGTTTATGCGCACTCCCGGGTGCTCTGGGGCATCCTGTACCTATTGACCGTCGTGGTGTTCGTGCTCGGTGTGATTCCCTGGGAAGGCAACTGGGACGCACTCGGCAGCTCGCTCTGGATCTGGATCGTCGTGCTGGCCGTGTTCGCGGCGATCTGCGTGGGTATCTACATCTACTTCCGCCGCTTCGCAAAGCCACTCGAAGAGGAAGCCGGGAGCGAAGAGGTTGCGCTCGGGGAGACAGTCGCGGGGGACCGCTCCTGAGCGGTGTCGCAAATCTCGAAGCCGGTCAGAAATACGACATATGCAAGTACTCGATTTTGAGTCATAATCGGGCCTGAGGAGTTTACCCCCCGACTCCGAATACCCGAGTTCCGCTATCCGGACCCCGCCGGAGAGTCAGTATGCGCCGTTTCTTGATCGCGTCCGCCGTGATCGGCCTGATGGCCGGTGCCACGCTGGGTGTTGCTGTGCCCGCGCAAGCCGACGCCGGTCACCAGAGCGCGTCCTCATCGAGTCACCACTGGCACCCGCCCACCCCGTCCGCAACGCCGCGCCCGACTTGGACGCCGCCGCCAAAACCGAAGTGGACTCCTCCGCCAAAACCAACTTGGACGCCGCCGCCATCGCACAAGTGGAATCCACCGCCGAAACATAAGCACACTCCGGTACCGAAGCCGAAGTGGACTCCGCCGCCCAAGGTGCACACGCCTTGCCCGACGCCGACGCCGACGCCGACGCCGACTCCGACTCCAACGCCGACCCCGACGCCGACTCCGACGCCGACACCCACGCCGTCGACGCCCAACTGGTCATTCGGACTTGGCAGCACCGACGTCACGAACATCCACCCCGGTTCCACCATCACGATCAGCGGGGCCGGACTTCCGGACGGCACCACGCTCGACACGATCCTGCACTCAATTCCGGTAGATCTCGGATCAGCCAGGGCCGGGGCGAGCGGCAAGTTCAGTGAACGGGTACGGATTCCGCTGGACACGGCGCTCGGCGCGCACCACCTCATCCTTACGGCGTCTGGTCCGACGATCACGACATCCACGCTTTCCGAAGCCATCACCGTAACAGCGACGCCCGCTCAGGCTCCCGCGGATGGACCTCTCGCGCAAACGGGCGGATCCCCGATTTCCGTGCCCATCGCGGCACCGGTCGGTCCGACCAAAACGAGGCTCGTGCCGATTCCCGCAACGCGCGATGTGCGCACGAGCACCTTCTCCCCGAACATCCTGACCCATGCGCTGTCTCCGCTGGCAGCCCTCGCCCTTCATCCGGAGAAGATTGCGTCGGCAGTCGAGATTGGCCTCGTGCTGCTGATCCTCGCCGTGCTGCCCGCGCATCTTCTCAGCGCAACCATCGCCGAGCAATCGGCGAGATTTGAGCGCCAGTTCGCCCGGATCAGGAAGCGACCGCGGTGGATGCTCCGCTGGGCCGCCTGGCTGAAGTCCGCGCCCCTGGTCGGCGGCATCGCGGTGACTGCAGCAACTGCCGTCGTGCTCGGATTCGCCGACCCGACGTTCGGATTCACAGTGGCGTCGCTTCGGCTCATCCTCGCCTGTGCGATCGGCCTGTTCTTCGTCGGTTACGTGGCTAACGCGATCACCGGCTGGATCGCGCGTCGGCAGTGGCACATCGTCGCCGAGGTTCGCCTTCGCCCGTACGGACTTGTCCTCACGATTATCGGCGTGCTGCTGTCCCGAGTTCTGCATTTCTCACCGGGGTTCCTGATCGGCCTTATCCTCGGCGTCACCGTTCAGGGAGCCGCGGCCAAGGGATACGCCTGGCGTCTGGTTGCCGTTCGCGCGAGCGTAGTGCTGCTCATGGGCATTGCCGCCTGGATCGGCTACAGTTCCCTCACCATCGGCGGAAACGAGGGGGGCACATTCTGGAGCGCGCTACTCGTTGAGACGCTGGTCGCCGTCGTCACCGAAGGAATCGTCGCGCTCACGATCGAGTTGCTGCCGTTCCGGTTCCTGGAGGGTGAGCGGCTCTTTGCCCACTCTCGAGCTCTTTGGGGAGTCTTCTATTTCCTCACTCTCGTCATGTTTGTGCTCGCCGTGCTCCCGTGGGAAGGCAACTGGCAGGCTCTCGGCAGCGCGCTGTGGGTCTGGATCGCCGTGATGATTGCGTTCTGCGTCGCGTGTGTCGGCGTCTACGTCTACTTCCGCCGTTTCGCAAAGCCCCTCGAAGAAGAAGCCGGGAGCGAAGAGGTTGCGCTCGCCGAGACGGTTGCCGGGGATCGGTCGTAGCGAATCGAGAGCGCAGGGAATGACTGCGGTGCGCGATAACTTGAACCCATAGTGACTTCTGTACATGACGGCGTCGGGTTCCGATCCGCGCGCGGACCCATCCTGATCGCTCTCATGCTCTCGACTGCGCTCGTCGCAATCGACGGCACAATCATCGCCACCGCGGTTCCGACCGTGGTGCATGACATCGGGGGAGCATCCGCGTTCCCGTGGCTGTTCTCGGTGTACGTGCTGGTTCAGGCCGTTACCGTGCCGGTGTATTCGAAGCTGGCGGACACTTTTGGGCGCAAGCCGATAATGATCATCGGCATCGGACTGTTCCTGCTCGGGTCTGTGCTGTGTGGCGCGGCCTGGAGCATGCCGTCGCTCATCGTGTTCCGGATTATTCAGGGCCTCGGTGCGGGCGCGGTGCTGCCGATGTCGATCACGATCGCCGGAGACATCTACACGGTGCAGGAGCGAGCGAAAGCGCAGGGCTATCTCGCGAGTGTCTGGGGCATCGCGGCAGTCGTCGGGCCGACGCTCGGCGGTGTGTTTTCGCAATTCGTGAGCTGGCGGTGGATCTTCTACGTCAATGTGCCCATCTGCATCCTGGCGGCCATCATGATCATCCGCGCGCTCAAGGAGACGATCGAACCCAGGCGTCACCGGGTTGACTACCTCGGCGCGGGCCTGATCACGGCTGGCACGTCGCTGCTGATTCTCGCCGTGCTCGAGGGCGGCGTCGCCTGGGCCTGGGATGCGCCAATCAGCATCGTCGCTTTCGTGGTCGGGGGGTTGCTCGTGATCGCGTTCGTTCTCGTCGAGAGGCGGGCGGCGGAGCCCATCCTGCCGCTCTGGGTGTTCTCGAGGCGGCTGCTGGCATCCACATCGCTGGTGGCCCTCGGCGTCGGGGCGATCGTCATCGGGCTGTCTGCTTACGTGCCGACCTACCTGGAGGGTTCGCTCGGATCGCCACCCATCGTCGCCGGGCTGGCGCTCGCGGCACTGACCGTCGGATGGCCGCTGTCGGCATCGCAGGCAGGCCGGTTGTACCTGCGCATCGGTTTCCGCAACACGGCCCTCATCGGGCTGGTGTTCGCGATCGCGGGATCGCTGTCGCTCGCTGGGTTCGCGCACTCGCCGTCTATTGCGATCGTCGCCGTGTCCTGTTTCGTTATTGGGATCGGGATGGGCCTGGTTGCGGTTCCGACGCTGGTCGCTGCGCAGTCGAGTGTCGGCTGGGAAGAGCGCGGCGTCGTGACCGGGGCCAACCTGTTCTTCCGTTCGCTCGGGAGCGCCGTCGGGGTCGCGATCTTTGGGGCGATTGCGAATGCGCTTGTCGCATCCGGCTCGTCGCCGACCGCAGTGACCACCGTCGTGTCATCCTCGACCGCGGTGTTCGCTGCGGTTGCCATCGTCGTGATCGCGACCGTGTTCGGTGCGCTCGCCATGCCGCGCTCCCGCGTTGTGCCGGGCGTTGCGCAGGGCGTTGCGCCGGCGGTGGCCGTCCCGGCGCCGATCGTGTCGGAGCCCGTCGCCGAGTAGTTGCGCGCGGATGGCGTGGTGGCGGGCCATCGCGTGCCGAGCTGGGCAGATGACTCACGCCCCACGACTGGGGCGCGGATTTCATCCACAGATTGTCATTTTCGCTTCCCACATTCGTACTGGAGTTCGATAATTGATGTATGACCCTGATCGACGCTCCGGCCGCAACCGCGGTCCCGGTCGGCGCGCCTGCTGACCGAATCGAGGGCGCTGAGCTCGTCGAGGGTGCTGACCTCATCGAGGGTGCTGAGCTCGTCGAGCGTTATGCGGTCCCCGAGCGACCGGGGCTCGTCGAGCGTTATGTGGCTGCGCTCGCCGCGCTCGACGAGGTGTCGACGGAGGCAGCCGACTATCGAGAGCTTCCCGAATCCGTCCTGCTCGAGATCAACCAGATCGGTGCCGCGTCCAGGCGTCTCCTCGACTCGCACCTCGCCCTGGTCGCGGGAGAGGTCGCATTCCGGTCGCGTTCGACTCTCGGTCTCTCCGGTCTCGCCCAGCGTTTGGGACTGCGTACGGCCGAGCAGTTCGTCAAGGTGACAACGGGATCAACGGCACGCGACGCGAAGACGGCCGTGCGCGTTGGTGTTCTCATGCACGACGCCGCGACCGCCGGCGAAGTGGATGAGAACACGGGGGTTATCGCGGAGAACCCGATGCCGTGGCTCGCGCCAGTGACGGATGCGCTCGCGTCTCGCACCCTGTCTGTCGACCAGGCGGATGCAATCCAGACCGGGCTCGCCGAGCCGGACTCTGCCATAACGGCGAGCCAGTTGACTGATGCCGCCGAGGAACTCGTCAAGGCCTGCGAGGTTGGCTGTCTAGATCCGGATGCCCTGGCGAAGCTTGCGCGGCAGGTTCGCGAGGAACTCGATCTCGAAGGTGTCGGGTTGCGCGAAGAAGAGCGTCGCCAGAAGCGATCGCTGCGGCTCTATCGCCAGCCCGACGGCACGACAAAGTTGGTTTGGATCATGGATCCGGAAACCGCAGCGACGGTCCGCGAAGTCGTCGACCGGGCCACCTCGCCAAAACTCGGTGGTGTCCGATTCGTCGACCCGGAGCGTCAGGCAAGGGCCGATTCGATTGCGCTCGACGATCGCACTCCGGAACAACTCGGCTCGGATGCGCTTGTCCAGCTCATCAAGATTGGAGCGGATGCGGATCCGGGAGTGCTCCTGGGATCGGGTGCACCGGTCATTCGCGTGACCGCAACGGCTGTTGCACTCGAGACCGGAATCGGACTGGGTCGCATCGACGGACAGGCCTCTCCCGTCTCGATCGCGACCGTAAAGCGACTCACCTGCTTTGGAACCATCCACGATGTCATCTTTGACACTTCGCTTCGGCCGCTTGACGTGGGGCGCGACCATCGGCTGTTCACCGCAAAGCAGCGCGAGGCAATCATCGTGAAGTGGGGTGGTTGCGCGGCAGACAATTGTGATCGACCACCCAGTTGGACAGAGATTCACCATATTGAGCATTGGCAGCGAGATCGTGGACGCACGAATGTCGACCTCGGCGTACCGCTGTGCGCGCACCACCATCGGCAGTTTCACAATTCGGGTTGGGAGATTCGCCTTGACGCTGACGGCAGGTACTGGCTCGTCAAACCACCGGGTGCGGATGCCATGGGCTCTCCGCCGACCATCCTGAGCGCCAAGGGCAGAAACATCATCGACCTCAGTCGAGAACCTGTGCGGCCACCGGGCCGGGACGAATAGTTAGAGTTTTGTCGTGACCACCGCAGAACCGAATGGGCCCTCAGGCGAGCCCGGCCGCGGCGGTGAGGATCGCAGCGGTGGCGATCGGGGTGCCGGGGATCGCGGCGGTGGCCGCGGCGCTGGCGGGGACGGCGCTGGCGGATTCGACGACTCGGAGCGACCGCTGCATCCGCTGCGAAGCTGGCGCCAGCCATTGCTCACGGCGATCACGATGTCGGTGGCCGTTGGCCTAGTCGCAACCGTCGACCGGAATCCGGGACCGCTCGTCCTTGCGGCAGCGCTGTCCATGACGCTTGCTCGCAACCGGCTCGTCCTCACCTGGCGTGGGCGCGCCGAGGCCGTCATCCTGCTGCCGGTCCTCGGTCTCGCCACTGCGGGAGTCGCCTTTCTGCTCTTCCGGGTACCGATCGTCGGCGCGGCGGCCTACGTCGCGGCGCTATTTCTGTCGATCTGGCTGCGGCGGTTCGGCCCGACCTGGAGCCGCATCGGATCACTCATCGCGTTGCCGTTCATCACCCTCCTCATCGCGCCAGCCGGTGGAGCCGGAAGCACGGTGCTTTCGGTGGTGCTCGTGTCGGTGGTCGCACTGGTCGTGGTCGTGGCGCTGCGACTGCTTGCCGAACTCGTGCGGCTGGTGCCGCGACCGGCCCGGCCCGTGGCTGCCACTTCGGCGGCGGACGACAAACCGGCGCCCACCCCGACGCCACCAACATCCGGCCGGATGTTCGTCAGCACGAAGATGGCCATCCAAATGGCGATCGCCCTGGCGGCGGCGTTCGTGCTCGGCTTCCTGCTGTTCCCGCAACACGTGACCTGGGTTCTGATTACCGCGTTCATCGTCTGCAGCGGCAATCGCGGAAGAGCGGACGTTCTCTACAAGAGTGGCCTGCGAATCGTCGGCGCCACGTTCGGAACCGTCCTTGCATCCGTTGGTCTGCTCGCTCTTCCCGCAGGACACTCAGCACTGCAAGGCCCGCAGCTCGTCATCGTGGCGCTGGTGATCCTGGCTCTCGGGATGTGGTTGCGCGAGTGGACCTACGCCGCCTGGGCCGTCGCGATGACGCTCGTGATTACGCTCATCCAGGGTGCGATCGTGCCCGCGGCGGGCGCGGCCGGAGTCCCCGAGGGCGCCGCGCTCTGGACGCGCATCCTCGCGATCATCGTCGGGGCGGCATGCGGCGTGCTCGCCTCGTGGTTCGTACTGCCGGTGAGGTCGGAGGGTGTTGTTCGCCGGCGTCTCGCTGGCGCGCTTGCGGCGCTCAGCGAATTTGCCGCAGCGCCCGGGCCAGTCACCGACGACGACCTCGCGGTGTCGCTGGAGCGTCTGGATGAGGTCGCAGCACCCTGGGCCGCGTGGGAGCGAATCAGCGGCTGGCGCAAAACCGATCGCAAACCCGGCCAGTGGATGCGGCTCGTGCACGAGTCCGCGCGGCTCGTCCGCCGGAAGCCCGCGCTGTCAGCGGACGCGAGGCGAGCGCTCGGTCAGGCGCGCCGGTCGATGCGGGATCCGCAGGCGATCGGCCCGGCGCTGCTTGCCTTCCGCGACGAACTCACGGCGAGCGGCGCTGACTGATTCGCGGAAGTAGCAAGATGGGTGCATGACCCAGCAGGAGCATCCGGCGCCGACGATCGCGCTACCCGCGACCACGCCGCATCCGCAGCTCGAGCAGTTGATAGCAGTGCTCGAGTTCTTGCGTGCACCGGGCGGATGTGCGTGGGATGGCGAACAGACACACGAGTCGCTCGTGCGCTACCTGGTCGAGGAGACCTATGAGCTCATCGACGCAATCGAGACCGGCAACCGTGATGAGCTGATCGAGGAACTCGGCGACGTGCTCTACCAGGTGATCTTTCACTCGGACATCGCCGCCCACACGCCCGGCGAAGAATTCACGCTCGAGGATGTCGCTGCCCACATGACCGCGAAGATGGTCGGCCGTCATCCGCATGTGTTCGGCGACGCGACGGCCAACACCGCTGCCGAAGTCAACCAGCGCTGGGACGAAATGAAGCGGGTCGAGAAGCCGGGTCGCAACAGTGTGCTGGATGGGGTCCCCCAGGGGATGCCGGCTCTGGCGCTCGCCGACAAGCTGCTCGGGAAGGCGGCGAAGCTCGGCGTCGAGCGCGAGCCGGGCGTGTCATACGAATCGGAGGATGCACTCGGCCAGGCGCTCCTTGCGACAGTGAGCGCGGCGCGCGCGGATGGGCTGGATGCGGAACGCGCGCTGCGAGCGGCGATCCGCGGGCTCGAAGCCGACATGCGGGCCGCCGAAGCTCCAGCGGGACGATGCCCTCCCAAACCCGACTAAGGGAGGGCATCCCATCCGACCGGCCGCGCGGACACTGCAGAGCGCGCAATCGGCCGGAATCGAATCGACGCTCAAGATCTGTCGTCGATTCTGTCCGCCGGAAAAGCGCCCCCACGCCATCCGTAGCCTGCGTCGGCACACCAGTAGCGCGAAATTCGGGCCTAACCTCGTTACAAATGGGCCCGGTTCGCGCGGAGTCATTGCTGACGCGCTGGCAATCGTAATACATAACAGTCGTTAGCACAACACGCGTTATGTATTCAAAATGTTTTCTCAACAATGCGACATTCCGCCCGCTGAGAATTTTCTATCGTTAGGCTCACGACTGTTATGAATATGGGATAGTGAAGGTATGCCACGCCAGCCGGATCCATCGCGAAAGCCGCAATTGCTGGGCGAAATCATCGAGTACCTGCTCGACAGGTCGCTCGCATCCGTGTCCTTTCGTACGATCGCGCAAGCGCTCGGATTCAGCACCTACACGCTCGTGTACCACTTCGGAACGCGAGAGCAGCTGGTCAGCGAGATCGTTGCGGCGTGCTCGACGCGGGCATCCGTCATCGACGAACAGATGCGCAATAGCTCCGACACTCTGGAGAGCTACTTCTCGGGTTTCGAAGCATCCTGGGAGTGGACGCTCAAGCCGCACAACAGGCAGCTGCAGCGACTCGAGTTCGAGGCGGCACTGATCGAGGCGGTCGAGCCGGATCGTCACACGTTCAGTCGATCGGTCTTTGCGACCTGGGTGCGGATCGGACATGAGTCACTCACCAAGCTCGGGGTCGATCACGACGCGGCCGAAGTCGAGGTGCGGTTGTTGGTGGACACGTTCTACGGCATCCAGTACGACTACGTCCTGAATGGCCAGGCGGATGCGGCGACCGGCGCATATCGCGAGGCGATGGCACGGCATCGCGAGCACATCGAGGCGCTGTTGCCTGTCGCGCGCTAGCGCGGATTTCGGCGGTCGAGTAGCGCGCCGAAGGCACGCGTATCGAGACCAGTCGGCCAGCGCGTCTGCCAAACTGGTGCGGTGGCCAGTCCCGTAAATCCTCCTCGTGGCATGCGCGACTTTCTGCCCGCCGACAAGGCCCGCCGGGAGCACGTGCTCTCCGTCATCCGTGAGACGTTCCGCGCGCACGGCTTTGACGAGATCGAGACGCCCGTGGTCGAAGACAGCGCTCGGCTCCACGCGGGACTCGGCGGCGACAACGAGAAACTGTCGTTCGCCGTGATGAAGCGTGATCTCTCGCGTGAAACTCTCGAAGCCGCAGCATCCGCCGATGACGCCCTCCAACTTGCTGATCTCGGCCTGCGTTTCGATCTCACCGTTCCGCTCGCTCGCTTCTATGCGACTCACCGCGCCGAGCTGCCGCGAGTGTTCCGCTCGATCCAGATCGCTCCGGTCTGGCGGGCGGAGCGCCCGCAGCGGGGTCGCTACCGCCAGTTCATGCAGTGCGACATCGACATCATCGGCGACGACAGCCAGCTCGCCGAGGTGGAACTGATCACCGCCACCGCCGCCGCCTTGACCGCCCTCGGACTGGACGGCTGCTCGATCCGGATCAACGACCGTCGCATCCTGCGCTCCATCGTCGCCGACCTCGGCATCGCGCCCGACGGGTTCGAGCGGGCGCTCATCGTCATCGACAAGGAAGACAAGATTGGTGCCGACGGCGTAGTCAGGGAGCTGGCGGAAGCCGGGCTGCTGCCCAAAGACGCCGTTGCCGCGGCCACGGCGCATCTGAAATCAATGTCCGAGCTGGACAACCACGGATGGTCGCTGCTCGAGGGCCCCGCGGCGCCGCCGACCTGGCTTGACCAGCCCGCCTACGTCGACCTGCTGGCGCTTCGGGCGGCTGTGGCAGCATCCGGGATATCCGCACATCTCGTGTTCTCGCCGAACTTGGTTCGTGGCATGGGCTACTACACCGGAACTATCTTCGAAATCGCCCACCCCGATCTCGACTACTCGCTGGGCGGTGGCGGCCGCTACGACGGGATGATCGGCCGATTCCTCGGAACGGATGTTCCCGCCGCCGGATTCTCGCTCGGGTTCGAGCGGCTCGTCGACCTCGTCGAGCTTCCGGATGACGCGACGACCGATTCGATCGGCCTCGTCTACGAGCCGGATGTTGCTGCCGCAGTCCTTGCACGCCTGAAGGCCGAGCTCGTCGCGTCCGGGTCGCGCGTGACCCTGGCTCCCCGGGCGCGTAACTCGAAGCAGCAGCTCGACCAGCTCGCCGCCCAGGGGTTCGCGCGATTTGCCTTTGTGACCGATGCGGTGGTCTCTGCCGAGGACCTCGAAGTCCGCACGATCTCGGCCGGATAACCGTCGTCACGCCGCGCAGTAGGCTTTTTCTACTACCACCACTGCCTTATGTAAGGAGACAATCGTGCCCCTCGTCGACGTCGTCATTGCCCGCGAAATCCTGGATTCCCGCGGCAACCCAACCGTTGAGGTCGAAGTCGTTCTCGACGACGAGACGGTCGCGCGTGCGGCGGTTCCATCGGGAGCTTCGACGGGCGCCTTCGAGGCGTACGAACTTCGCGATGGCGACAAGGCGCGATACGGCGGCAAGGGTGTCGAGAAGGCAGTCGCAGCCGTCGAGGATGTGCTCGGCCCGGCGATCGAGGGATTCGAGGCCACAGACCAGCGTGCGATCGATGCCGTGCTGATCGCGGCCGACGGCACCGACAACAAATCGAAGCTCGGCGCAAACGCGATCCTCGGGGTTTCGCTCGCGGTCGCGAAGGCCGCAGCAGACTCATCCGGACTCGACCTGTTCCGGTACGTCGGCGGGGCCAACGCCCACGTGCTGCCGGTGCCGATGATGAACGTCATCAACGGTGGAGCGCACGCCGAGTCGAACGTCGACATACAGGAATTCATGCTGCTGCCGATTGGTGCACCGTCGTTCCGTGAGGGACTGCGGTGGGGAGCGGAAACCTACCACGCGCTCAAGTCGCTCCTGTCTGCCAAGGGATACTCGACCGGGCTGGGCGACGAGGGCGGATTTGCGCCCAACCTTCCGAGCAACCGGGCGGCCCTCGAACTGCTCGTCGAGGCGATTGAGAAGGCCGGCTACAAGCCGGGCAGCGAGATTGCCCTCGGCATGGATGTCGCGGCCAGCGAATTCTTCACGGACGGCGTCTACACGTTCGAGTCCAAGCCGCACACGGCCGAAGAGATGACGGCGTACTACAAGGAGCTCGAAAGCGCGTTCCCCCTAATCACCATCGAGGACCCTCTGGACGAGGATGACTGGGCCGGTTGGAAGCACTTCACCAGCGAAGTCGGGGACAAGATCCAGATCGTCGGTGACGACATTTTCGTGACGAACCCGGTGCGCCTGGCGAGGGGCATCGAGGAGAAGTCGGCCAACTCGATCCTGATCAAGGTCAACCAGATCGGAACTCTCACCGAGACACTGGATGCGGTGGCTCTCGCGCAGACGCACTCGTTCACGACGGTGATGTCGCATCGTTCCGGCGAGACCGAGGACGCGACGATTGCGGATCTCGCGGTTGCCACCAACGGTGGGCAGATCAAGACGGGAGCGCCGGCACGATCGGATCGTGTCGCGAAGTACAACCAGCTGCTGCGGATCGAAGAGGAGCTCGGCGATTCTGCGACCTACGCCGGGCGCGGAGCGTTCCCGAGGTTCAAGGGGTAATGAGCCACCCGGCGCGCTACCCGAGCGGCGCGCAGCATCCGCGCTTAACATCGAGGCATGGCCAGGCAAGCTCGCAGCGGGAAGGCGCGCACCGTCCGAGTGCCCGTGCGGATGCCCGAAGGTTCGGCACCGGAGCGCTGGCTCAGCAACATCCGGGTATCCGGATTCACGGTTCTCATGCTCGGCCTGATCGTTCTCGGCGTCGTAGTTCTTGCTCCGTCGCTCAAGCTGCTCATCCAGCAGCGCAGCCAGATCGCAAGTCTCGAGCGCTCCGTCAAGCAGCAGCAGCATGACGTCTCGACGCTGAAGAGCCAGGTCGCGCGCTGGGATGATCCCGCCTACATCGAAGCGCAGGCTCGCAACCGGCTGCTGTTCGTCTTCCCCGGCGAGTACAGCTACCTCGTCATCCCGCAGGCGGGAATCACCCAAACTCGGGACGCGACGCCCATCAGCAAGCACATCCAGACCACGCAAACCGACTGGGTGCAGGCCCTGACCTCGTCCATCCTGCGGGCCGCACTCTCGAACGCCACCAAGAGCCAGCTGGTGTCGCCGACCTCCGGAACCAACGGCGGAACGAAGTAGTGTCCAGGCCGCCATTCGATTCGCCCTCCGCCCTCGACATTGCAACCGTCTCCGCGCAGCTGGGGCGACCCGCGCGCGATGTCATCGGGATCGCCGCCCGCTGCCGCTGCGGCGCGCCGACGGTCGTCTCGACCCGTCCACGCCTGTCCGACGGCACTCCGTTCCCGACTCTGTATTACTTGTCGCATCCGGCCGCCACCGCCGCGGTGTCGACTCTCGAGGCCGAGGGCGTCATGGCCGAACTCGCCGGGATGCTCGACGACGATGCGACCGCGGCGGCGTATCTCGCCGCGCACGAGTCGTACCTCGCCGACCGAGAGGGCATCGACTTCGTGCCCGAGCTCGACGGGGTCTCCGCAGGTGGCATGCCGACTCGCGTGAAGTGCCTGCACGCACTCGTCGCGCATTCGCTTGCCGCCGGCGCCGGAGTCAACCCGATCGGGGACGCCGCGCTCGCGCGCGCTGCCTGGAGTCCGGATGTTTGCGAGTGCACCACATGAGTCGCAGGATGCGACGGCTCGCTGCGTGCATTTCGGCAGCCGTCGCAGCGATGCTGCTGGGAGCTGTCTCGGGCGCACCGGCCGTCGCAGGCACTCCGCACGCTGTCGCCGCGACGGGATCCGCCATCGGCCTGCACGCCGACTACATCCGCTCGGACGAATACTGGCTCGACGAATACGGCATCAGAAGCGCCTGGTCGACGACCGAGGGCAAGGGCATCACCATCGCGGTCATCGACACGGGAGTCGACGGGGCGGTTCCGGATCTCGCTGGTGCCGTGGTCGGGGGCACCGATTTCTCCGGCCTCGGATCCAGTAACGGCCAAACGCCGGAGGGCGCTGCGGACGACCGAAATCACGGCACGATGGTGGCCTCGCTGGCGGCCGGCCGCGGCACGTCGGCGTCCGACGGCCTGATCGGGGTCGCGCCGCAGGCCCGCATCCTGAGCATCTCGATCGGTTTCGGGGCGCAGGCGACGAACTCGGACGAGCAGATCGCGGATGCCGTGACGTGGGCCGTCAATCACGGCGCGAACGTCATCAACATGTCGCTGACGCGCAACACGCTCACCTGGCCGCCGAGTTGGGACAAGGCGTTCCTTTATGCGATGCAACACAACGTCGTGATCGTGGCTGCGGCCGGTAACCGGGGGAGTGGAACGAGCGAAGTCGGCGCGCCGGCGACGATGCCGGGCGTGCTTACCGTTGCTGGCGTCGATCGCTCCGGTCACGCGAGCGTCGACGCATCCGCGCAGGGCATCACGATCGGGGTTTCGGCGCCGAGCGAACAACTGCTCGGAGCGGTTCCGGGTGGTGGGTTCGTCGAATGGGCCGGCACGAGCGGCTCGACCCCGATCGTGGCAGGCGTCGTCGCGCTCGTCATGGCCGCGCATCCGGGGATCTCGGCGGATAACGCGATCAACCGCGTCCTCGTGACGGCAACCGATGCCGGTGCAAAGGGCGTCGATCCGATCTATGGCTACGGGCTCGTGAATGCCGCGGCTGCCGTCCGCGACACGGTACCCTCGGTGACGACCAACCCGCTGGGCAGCCTGACCGCGTGGATCCATCTCAACCGCAGAGCCGAAGCCACTGCAGAGCCGTCAGCTCCGCCGGCGTCGACGGGCAAGTCGGGGTCGGGATCAGCATCCGCTCGTGCTGCCGGCACCGCGGAAAATCCGCTCGGGGTGCTCTATCCGACGTCCACCGAGCTGCGAAATGTGGGCCTGCCACTCGGTGTGCTTCTCGCCTTCGCGATCATCGCCGCCGTCATGATCGTCGCGGCTGTGCGTCAATTCGGGAGACTCAGCCGGAGGCGCTAGATTTGAAGGGACTACCACCCTCTAGGAGACTTTCGCTCGTGCCCAAAATCCTGATCGTTGGCGGCGGTTACGCCGGTTTTTACACCGCACTCAAGCTTGAAAAGTGGTTGCGTAACCGTGAAGCAGAGGTCACCATCATCGACCCGCTTCCCTACATGACGTACCAGCCGTTCCTGCCGGAAGTCGCAGCCGGATCGATCGAGCCGCGGCATGCGGTGGTCGGTCTTCGCCGTCACCTCTACAAGACGCGCGTGATTGCGGCGAAGGTGACGGGAATTGACCACAAGAAGAAGAAGGTCACCGTCACACCGGCCGACGGAAAGCCGTGGACCGAGAGCTACGACATCGTGGTGGTCACTGCAGGTTCGGTGTCACGAACCTTCCCGATCCCGGGAGTGGCCGAGCAGGCCATCGGCTTGAAGACCATCGAAGAGGCGATGGCCATCCGCGATCGGCTGACCGACAACTTCGAGCGCGCATCCACGATGCCGGCTGGTCGCGCTCGCGATCGCTTGCTTACGGTGGTCGTCGTCGGCGGCGGATTCGCGGGCATCGAAATCTTTGGGGAGCTGCGCAGCTTCGCATCCGATCTGCTGTCGAACTATCCGTCGCTGACGATCGACGACACTCATTTCCACCTGGTCGAGGCGATGGGGCGAATCATGCCCGAGGTTTCGCTGAAGACCAGCTACTGGGTGCTCAAGAGTTTCGCGCAGCGCGAGGCGCGCGTGCACCTCGAGACGCAGTTGAAGTCGGCCGTTGACGGAAAGGTCGAGCTATCGACCGGTGACAGCTTCGAATCCGATCTCATCATCTGGACCGCCGGGGTCATGGCCAGCCCGATGCTCAAGAACACGGACTTGCCGATCGATGACCGTGGGCGGCTGATGGTTCAGGCGGATCTGCGAGCCAAGGATGCCGACGGCAACGTCGTAGAGGACGTCTGGGGTGCCGGCGATGTGTGCGCGGTTCCCGACCTGACCGGTGAGGGCGTCGGCGGATTCTGCGTACCCAACGCGCAGCACGCCGTGCGCCAGGGCAAGCTACTGGCCCGCAACATTGCCGGCGGGCTTCGCGGCGAACTGCCGACGGAGTACTTCCACAAGAACCTCGGAGCTGTCGCCGGACTGGGCCTGTACACCGGCGTGTATCAGGGCCGGCGGATCGCGGTGAAGGGTCTCATGGCCTGGTTCATGCACCGCGGCTACCACGGGCTGGCGATCCCGATGTGGGAGCGCAAGATTCGCGTCTTCACGAACTGGATCCTCAACTTCCTGTTACGTCGCGACATGGTGGGCACCATCGCTCGGAGCGAGCCGCGTGCCGCGTTCGAGGAATTCGCGTCGCGTCCGAAGCAGGCGGCCGCGAGCAAGTAGCTCCCCGCCACCGTGCATCCGTGAGGGGCGGCATAAGGCTCTATAAACCTGCGGTTTAGAGCCTTATGCCGCCCCTCACGGAACCGCGGGTGCTCGCTAGGCTTGCGAAGCACGCCCTGATAGCCCAACCGGTAGAGGCAGACGACTTAAAATCGTCCAAGTCTGGGTTCGAACCCCAGTCGGGGCACTGGTTCGCGTGGCGACTTGACCCGCTGCATACTGCGTATGCATACTCAGTATCGTGAGTATCCGAAACAGTCTTCTGGCAATCCTGGGCGAGCGCGCGTTCTACGGCTATGAACTTCGGCAGGAGTTCGAGGCGCGAACCGGCGCCGCATGGCCACTGAATATTGGGCAGGTCTATACGACCCTCGACCGCCTGCAGCGAGACGGCCAGATCGACTCTGCCGGTGAAGACACGGATGGCAGGCGGCTCTGGCAGATCACCGAAGCTGGACGCCGCGAGTGCGATCGCTGGCTGAGCGCGCCGATCGAACAGGTCGAGCGGGGCAGGGATGCGCTAGCCATGAAGCTCGCGATCGCTTCGACTCTGCCGCGGTCCGACATCGCTTCGATCATCCAGGCGCAGCGCGAAGCGACGACGCGAGCGCTGCAGGATCTGACCAGAACCAAAGCCGCGGGCGGCGATACTGTGACCCCGAGCGAACTCGCCTGGTTGCTCGTGGTCGACTCGATGATCTTCCAGGCGGAAGCCGAGATCCGGTGGCTGGATCATTCCGAGCAGCGGCTGAGCAAGCTCGCGGCTGATCGCGCTACGTCGCGACAACTGGATTCGCTGGCTGCGCACTCAGCAGTCGCCGAAGAAACGCAGAAGCCGAAGAAACGAGCCGTCCGATGACCGCGCCGCTGCTACGACTCGATGGCGTCTCGATGCACTACGGACACGGCGCGACCGCCGTCGTCGCGCTTGCCGGCATCGACCTCGAGGTTCAGCGCGGCGAACTCGTCGCCATCATGGGCGCATCCGGCTCGGGCAAGTCGACGCTGCTCACGATCGCGGGCGGCCTCACGAAACCGACCGGCGGCGAGGTAATCATCGAGGACCAGTGGCTCAGCGACCTGGATGCCGGACAGTTGGCCAC
>DATAXD010000049.1:0-23220 GCA_036266835.1 Galbitalea sp.
CGGAGTCACGCCGTCACTCCCGAGAACGATCTGGTCGAGCTGGTCGCCCCACCCGGTTTCGAACGCGATGTTGCCCGCCTTGTCGAGACCAAGGCTCGTTCCACCAACGCCGGTCACGAACGGGTCGGTTGCCGGGAACGATGGCTGCGCAGTCTCGCCGAGGTCAGTGAGGTCACCGTCGTCACCCGTCGAGAAGTACATGCCGATTCCCTCGCCAGCTGCCTGAACGTAGATTTCGTTCTCGCCGGCAACCACATCGGGCGGAAGTGCCTCGGTCGCGTCGCTGTAGCTGTTACTCACGATGGTGGCGAGCTTGTTGTCAATGATGGTCGACGCAGCAATGTCGAGACCGCCACCGCAGTTGTAGCCTCCGACGTACAGGATGTTCGCTCCGGGAGCCAGGCCGTGCACCGACTCGGTGTCCAGTGTCTGCTCGATCTGCCACCCGCTCGGGTCCTGGCACAGGGCCTGATCCCGGAAACTGCTCGGCGACGGAACGATCTGCGAGTACTGGCCATTCTTGAGCTTCGGCTCACCCGCATTGACGGAGAACGTGTTCACGTCCTTTTTGATGGTCGGCGACGCGTATGCGTCGATAATCGCGACCGTCTGGCCGGCGCCGTTCACGCCGCGGTTACTGAGCGACTGCAATCCGTATCCGGATCGCAGCTGCGCCGCCGTATAGCCGCAATTGGTGGTGTCGACCTTGGTCATGCCGTAGGCGCTCGGGATCGTCGCGATGTTCTGACCCATGTAGGCGGAGCATGGCGCGTTCACCACATAGCCGGGCGTCGAGACTGCCGGAGCCTTCTTCGTGAAGCTCTGCGGGGACTTTGGCGCGGGGATTGACCCCTGCGCGATCGAGTCCGGATGAGTCAGGAAGCGCGACTGGTCGATCGAGATCGCCGACACCAGCCCGGCGATCGACGACGGCAGCGACGGCGCCTGGGAGGGCGCGATGAGCTGGCGACCGCTGTGGCTGTAGGTCTGCAACTTGGCATCGAAGATGTTGTTGAGCTGGTCAGCAGTTCCGCGGAACACGACGTACTCTCGGCTCTTCGGCACGGAAATGATGGTGACGCCCTGGCTGAGAAGATACCTCACGAGCGACTTTGAGTCAGCCTTGGTGGGCGAGTACTTTGCGATCCAGGCCGACGGCGACATCGAGTGGCGGTAGAGCGGAGATCCGGGAGTCGAAACCGCGGTAGCCAGCGCTTCCGCGCCGGCTTCGTTGCGGAGCGGCAGGTAGATTTCGCCTTCAACCGAAGTGTCGGCCGCTGGAGTACCCGAGTCTGTGGCACTGGTTGCCCAGGCCGGCTTCGACCCGGGGAATGCGGTGCGACTGGATGCCGCCGCCGGCGCGGCGCCGGCGAACGACAGCGCAATCAGCGTCGCGGCACCCGCGACGACTGCCGCTGCACGGCGTCCAAGCCGTGGTGAATACGTGCTCATGTCACTTCCTTCACGTGAAAAGAACGCGATGAGTTTCACCGCGTTCCCTTCGAACGTAACCCCGCTTCGGATGTAACCACAAGAGGGGGTAGACAGATTCGGCCACCAATATGCTTCGATCATGTCTGAACCCGCGCCACTCGCGGCACAGCGCAAGTGGCTCGGACCCAAGGGCGGGTGGATAATCCTCGGCGCGATGCTGCTCGTCTGGCTCGCGCACCTGCTGTTCGACCAGCTGGTGCTCGGCAACCTCGAGCTCACGCCTAACACCCTCGTGCTCGGCGGCTTCGCCATGACATCCGCCTTTATCTATACGATGGCCTACCGTTTGCGGCCGGATGACGGAGTAACGCCCCTTCGTCTTCTGCTCACCTTCCTCGTCGGCGGGCTGGTAGCGACCGAACTCGCGTTCATCCTCGAGGACGTCGTGATCCACCTGCCGGTTGGATCGCGGGCGAACCAGGAGATTCTCACGACCTCGCTCGCCGGAATCGTCGAGGAAGCCTGCAAGCTCCTCGTGGTGATCGTCGCCGCCCGCGGACTCAAGGTGCGAACGGCGCGCAGCGGTCTCTTCATGGGTGGCGCTGTTGGTTTCGGGTTCGCCGCATTCGAAGACATGCGGTATGCGTTCGAAAGCATCACGGGAGTACCCGATCACGGCCGACTGCTTGCCGTCATCCAGACCACGGTGGGGCGCGATGTGATTGGCCCGCTCGAGCATCCGATCATGAGTGCCCTGCTCGCCGCTGCCCTGTTCGCCGCAACGCGGAACGGCCGCTTTCGGATAACGCCGATCGTCATCGGCGTCTATCTGGTCATCTCCGCCGTGCACGGGCTGATCGATACCGTCCCCGCGCTGATCAACCAAAGCTTCGCCAGGAATGGAGTGCCGGCCATCGCGTTCGTTCTCGGGTTCGCAGCGCAGGTCGTTTTTGCCATCGGCCTCGGTGTTGCGTGGCTGATCTACACGCGACATCTGAAAGCGCTGAGCCGCTCGGCCGAAGGCACTGACCCACCCGTGGGCGCGGTAGCGGAATCGCTATCCAACGGATCGCCTCCCGGGGTGTAGTCGATCGTAGGCTGCTGACATGACCGACGCCGACATCCTCACCGACGACCCAGCGATCCGATCGGATGCTTCGGAAACCCCGCCCCGCGGTCGACGCCCGCGCAAGGCACGCAAGTGGCTCGGCCCGTGGGGTGGGCTCGTCATTCTCGCTGGTTTCGCCGTCGTCTGGCTGTACCTGCTGTGCTTCGACTCCTTTGTGCTCAAGAGCCAGGGCGTTTCGCTGACCGCGCTCGTCCTCGGCGGGTTCGCTCTGGCAAGTGCCGTCCTGTACGCGATCGCGTATCGGGTTCGCCCTGAAGACGGGCTGTCGGTGTCACGTCTGCTCCTTGCATTCCTGGTGGGCGGCGTCATCGCGACGGTGCTCGCGCAGGCGGGCGACTGGTTCACCAACGTGCTGGGCGGCGCGCACTACCCGTCGCCGCTGCCGGGGCTTCCGGTTGGCCCGACTGGGCTTTCGTCTGCGCTCGCTGGGGTCGTCGAAGAATTCGTCAAAGTGTTCATGGTCTTCATCATCTCGATCCGGCTTGCCAATCGAAGTCCTCGCAACGCCCTCTTCATCGGAGGCGCCGTGGGTCTCGGCTTTGGCGCGATCGAAGACATGAGCTACGAACTGCGGGCCTGGGACTATCCCGATTACCTTCACCACGTGACGCCGCTCTGGTCGATCGTCAAACTCACCGGCGAACGGGATCTGTTCGGCTGGCTGCATCCAACCTTCACTGCGCTTCTCGCCGTTGCGTTGTTTGCGATGATGCGGCAACCGCGAGTGAAAACGATCCTCGCGTTCGTCGGACTGTATCTGCTGCTGGCCGCCGCCCACGGGCTGTATGACTACATCGACTTCGTGAATTTCGGCCACCTGAGTGCTTCGACAATGGCGAACGTCCTCCTTGTGATCCGCGGCGTGATCAACATCGGTGGGATCGTCGCATGGTTCCTGGTGGCTCGGAGAAATCGGATCAGGCCCGCGAGCGGAATCGTGACCCCGGACGTCGCTCTGACCTAGAGCGGCTGACCCGTTGGGTCGGGCGCTGCCTTGTCGTCGAGCGCGGGACCGCCGACCGGCTCGTTGTCCCAGTGGGTCGTGATCCACCCATCCGCCACCGACCCTTCGAGCACGACCATCGCTGTGTTCGGCAGGTCGTGCGTCTGGCTGAAATGGACATCGATGTTGCGGGAGGTGCCCGCGGCCCAGGTGTGAATAGACGCGCCGTGGCTGAAGACGGCGACCGTGCCCGTTCGATCGGCGACGGCCCGATTGATGGCAGCGGTAAACCGGTCGAAGAACTCGGCGCCGGTTTCGCCGCCCTCGATTCGAGCATCCGGATCCGTCCACCACGACATGATCGTTCCCATGTAGGCGCGAACAGCTTCGCGATCCGAGCGGCCCTCGAAGGCGCCGGCACCGATCTCTTCCAGGCCATCGACGACTTGCGCATCGAGACCCAGCGCCGCCGCGAGGGGCTGCGCCGTGAGGCTCGTCCGCTGCATCCGCGACGCGTAGATGGCTTGGATGGATTCACCGGCGAGCGCTGTGGGGATTGCCTCGGCCTGCGCTCGGCCCAGCGGAGTCAGCAGGGGCCCGGGAACCAGGGTGCCGAGGATGCCGCTGACGTTGTCGGTGGACTGGGCGTGCCTGATCAATAGGAGTCGCATCCGTCCCAGCCTAGGTCGCCGACCTGAACTGGTCGTTCCGCGGGAGGTCCGCCCCGGGTGGAAATTGCACCGAACGGGCCATCGCCTCTAGCGTGAGTCGTGGTCTCGGGCAGCTCGTTCATCGCGTTCCTCGTCGCGAGCCTCGTGTTGATCGTCATTCCGGGACCAAGCGTGCTGTTCGTGATCGGCCGCTCGCTGTCCCTGGGTCGTCGCGCCGGGCTGATCAGCGTGCTCGGGAACGAGACCGGTGCCATCCCACTCGTCGCAGCCGTCGCGTTCGGAATCGGAGCGCTCGTCTCGGCGTCTCTCGTCGTGTTCACGATCATCAAGATCGCCGGATGCCTCTACCTGGCGTTTCTCGGAGTCCAGGCCATCCGGCACCGCAAGGACCATGCGCTCGAAGTGACGCGGACCGGGGGTCGAGCGCCATCGGACCAGCGGATCTACCTTCAGGGCTGTTTCGTGGGGATCACCAATCCCAAGACAATCGTGTTTTTCGTCGCGGTGCTGCCACAGTTCGTCAACCGGAGCGCGGGCCTGATCCCGCTGCAACTCCTCGAGCTCGGCGGCATCTTCATCCTGATCGCGCTCGTCAGCGACGGGACCTGGGCCTACCTGGCCGGCACCGCGCGCAACTGGTTCGCCACTTCGCCGAAACGAATCTCCAACCTGTCCGCGATCGGCGGTGGTCTGATCATCGGGTTGAGCGGCGTGCTGCTACTGACGGGCAACCACCGGTGAGGTGGTGCGACGCCACCTCACTCTATTCAGGAGCCGATGCCGCAGACCGGCGTCAAAGGTGCCGCATCCGCCACACCAGTCACCTTCCACCACACCGTCTCCTGAGTTGGGTGGGTGCACTCCTGAATAAAGGATGTCGTGCGCGAGGGGGGACTTGAACCCCCATGCCCTCACGGGCACACGGACCTGAACCGTGCGCGTCTGCCAATTTCGCCACTCGCGCGTGACTGTCGACGACGAGTCGTCAACTCAGCGAGATTAGCACGATGGCGAGGGCGGATCATCTTCGATCATCGGCCGCCGGAAACGAGGGCGACGACAACGAGAATGACGAGGATCAGGCCCATCGTCGCGAGAGAGCCGATTAGAAGGTGGTGGTCTTTCATCGACAGAGACTCTAGGCATATTTGCATCAGACGTTAGCGTCTTATCCACAGGCCGACAGCCAGACGCTAAGGCAACCCTCGGCGACGCGCACTAACATCGGAAGGTACGTATCCGCGTCGACGAGGAGATTCTTGGGCCTTCTGGACAACTTCGAACGTGGTCTTGAGCGGGTGGTAAACGGCACCTTCGCCAAGACCTTTCGGAGCGGACTCGAGCCGGTCGAAATCACCAGCGCCCTGCGGCGCGAACTCGACACGCGCGCTGTCGTCGTCGCCCGGGATCGCATCCTCGTTCCGAACAAATTCACCGTGCGACTGAGCCCCGCGGACCACGACGCGATGGCAGAACTCGGGCCCACCCTGCGCGACGAGTTTGTTCTGCAGGTCGAGCGCCACGCCACCGCGCAGCACTACTCGTTCGCGGGCGGCATTTCGGTAGAACTGACCTCGGATGAGAAGCTCGCCCAGGGAGTGGTCGCGATCGACTCCGAGAACGTTAAGGGCGCAATCACGTGGACGCCGATGCTC
Source organism: Galbitalea sp. (assembly GCA_036266835.1). Lineage (GTDB taxonomy): Bacteria > Actinomycetota > Actinomycetes > Actinomycetales > Microbacteriaceae > Galbitalea. Next base: position 5,833 of record DATAXD010000049.1, read on the forward strand.
GAGATTGACGGGGCACTGCATCCGCTTCCCGGTGCGCGCACGATCATCGGGCGCGGCTCCGAGGCAGACATCACCGTCGATGACACCGGCATCTCCCGCAAGCATCTTGAAATCCTGTGGGATGGCAAACGCGCCCAGGCCAACGACCTCGGCTCGACGAACGGATCGAAGCTCGCCGGACGCCCGCTCACGAAGGCAGTACTCGAGCCGGATTCGATGATCGAGATCGGGCGCACCCGCATCATCTTCCGCGTGCTCGCGCAATCCGCCGGCGCCGCCTCGGCCGGGCAAGGCGACAAGGGTCGGACCGCGCAATGAGCGAACTCACCCTGCTGATTCTGCGGCTCGCCTTTCTCGCGATCATGTGGGTGTTCGTATTCGCCGTCGTCTACGCGCTGCGCAGCGATATTTTCGGCCAGCGAGTACGTCGACAGGGATCGGATGTTGCCGCGCCATTTGCCGCGACCGCCGTCGCGATTCCGGCGGCGTCCGGGCTCCCGACCGCACCGGTGACCGAGCCGGTAACAACCCGCGGGACGGCGAGCGCGAAGCCGGTCGTCGCGACCCGGCTGGTGATCACATCCGGACCGAAGGAGGGTCTCGAAATCGAACTGCCGAGCGAACAGCTCGCGATCGGACGCTCCAGCGAGTCCGGACTGGTCATCCGCGATGATTACACCTCGACCCATCACGCCCGGCTCCTGCTGTGGAAGGAGGGCTGGGTCGTCCAGGACCTCGACTCCACGAACGGAACATTCCTCGATGGCACGCGCGTGAGCCTCCCGACACTCGTACCTCTGGGCACGCCGGTCACGATCGGCACCACGACGTTCGAGTTGCGACGGTAGCGCGTGGCCGACACCCCCAAGAGCGCCGCCGTCTCGCACGTCGGCAAAATTCGCGCCAATAACCAGGACAGCGGATACGCCGGCACCTACCTCTTCGTCGTCGCGGACGGAATGGGCGGCCACGCCGGCGGGGATGTGGCGTCGGCGATCGCCGTGCACCGGATCGCGGAAGTCGACCAGAAATTCGATTCGGCGGAGGATGCCGCGTTCGCACTGCAGTCCGCCTTGATCGCGGCCAATTCGCTGCTCGCGGAGACCGTGTTCGAGCACGACGAGCTCACCGGCATGGGAACGACGGTGTCCGGACTCATCCGCGTCGACGCCGAAATCGCGATGGCACACATCGGCGACTCCCGCATTTACCGCTACCGCAAGGGCAAGCTCGAGCAGGTATCGACCGACCACACGTTCGTTCAGCGCCTCGTGGATTCCGGCCGGATTACGCCGGAGGAGGCCGCCGTGCATCCGCGGCGCTCCGTGCTCATGCGCGTGCTCGGGGACGTCGATGCCGCGCCCGAAATCGACACCAGGGTGTTCGACACCGAGCCGGGTGATCGTTGGCTCATTTGCTCCGACGGGCTTTCCAGCTACGTCACCGACGACAAGATGGAGCACGTCCTGCACACCGTGCATCCGGCACAGGATGCTGCCGAGCGGCTGATCAAGGAGAGCCTCGACCAGGGCGCTCCAGACAACGTCACCGTCGTGCTGGTCGACATCGATGAAACACCCGACTCCTCTCACATCCCGCCAATCACCGTTGGATCGGCGGCCAGCCCGCTGTCCTTCGACAGCGATAGCGCCCGGCGCGCGCTTCGCCTGCCGACACTGCTTCTGCATCCGCTCAAGGCAACCCAGCCGGATCCGAGCCACTTCGAACCGGAATCCGATGACTACCTCGACGAGCTCATGCTCGAGGACCGTCGGCGACAGCGCCGCAGGCGGATTACCTGGTTGGTGGCGATCGTCGTGGCAGCCGGAATCATCGTCACCGCGGCGATCGTCGGGTACCGCTGGACGCAGACGCACTACTACATCGGCGACGACGGCGGCTACGTCACGATCTACCGGGGGGTTCAACAGAGCTTGGGTCCGATTCATCTCTCGAGCGTCTACGAGAAGACCTCGATTTCGGTGTCGAGCCTCGCGCCATTCAGCCGTGAACAGGTCAAGTCCACGATCAGTGCGGACGACCTCGCGGCCGCAAACAAGATAATCGAGCGGCTATCGAATGCCAGCGGCAAGTAAGGCAACGAGCACGAAGCCGGTGCCGATCCAGACGGCACCGAGCGAGTCGAACCCTCTGACCTCGTTTACGACGACGATCCGGGTAAGGCTTCGCGTGCCCGCTCGCCTCCGCAATCTCGAGCTCGTTCTTCTGCTGTTCGCCTGCGCGATCGTGGCTTTCGCCATCGTGCTCGTGCAGCTGGGCGCCCTGGGTCACGTCGACCTGACAATAGTGACCCTCGCGGCCGGGCTCGCGGCTCTCGTGCTGATAATGCACTTCGTGATGCGGATCGTCGCTCCGCAAGCCGACCCGCTCATCCTGCCGATCATCACGCTTCTCAACGGGATCGGCATCGCCGAGATCTACCGCATCGATATCGCGGCGGGCGCCTCCGGATGGGACAGCGCGGGCATCCGGCAGATCGTCTGGACGGGGATGGCGATCGCCATTGCGATCGTCGTGCTGATTCTGGTCCGAAACCACCGGCTGCTTCAGCGCTACCGCTTCATCGCGATGTTCACCGGCATCGTGCTGCTCCTGCTGCCCATGCTGCCGGGCATCGGTCGCACGATCAACGGAGCGCGGGTGTGGATCGGGATTGGACCGTTCTCGTTCCAGCCGGGCGAGCTTGGCAAGGTTGCGTTGGCAATCTTCTTCGCCGGATATCTCGTCACGGCACGCGATTCGCTGTCGATGGTCGGGCGGAAGATCCTGGGAATGACCCTGCCCCGCGCGCGCGATCTCGGCCCGATCCTTGTGGTGTTCGCGGCATCCATGAGCGTGCTGATCTTCCAGAAAGACCTCGGTACTTCGCTCCTCTACTTCGGCCTGTTCCTGGTGATGCTCTATGTCGCGACCGGGCGGGTGAGTTGGATCGTCATCGGGCTGGGGCTGTTCGCCCTCGGCGCCTTCGTCGCCTACCGAGTGCTCGATTACGTGAGCGGCCGGGTGCATTCCTGGCTGAACGCCTTTGCCCCGGCGAACTACAACGCGCAGGGCGGGAGCTACCAGCTCGTCCAGGGCATTTTCGGTCTCGCCCACGGCGGGCTCCTCGGCACCGGGCTCGGGTTGGGCGCACCGCAAAAGACGCCGCTCGCCAACAGCGACTTCATTTTCACGTCGATCGGCGAAGAGCTCGGCCTCGTGGGGGTATTCGCCATCCTCGCGTTGTACCTGCTCTTCGTATCGCGAGGCCTGCGAATTGGATTCGCGGGGCAGGATGACTTCGGGCGGCTTCTCGGGGTCGGCCTCGCGTTCGTCATCGCGATCCAGGTCTTCATCGTCATCGGGGGCGTGACGCGGGTCATCCCGCTCACCGGCCTCACGACGCCGTTCCTCGCCGCCGGCGGTTCGTCGCTCGTGGCCAACTGGATTATCGCGGCGTTGCTGCTGCGGCTGAGCGATTCGGTGCGCAGCTCACCACCGGTGGTGCGCACATGAACCGTCAACTGCGTCGCGTCGGCACGCTCGTCCTGATCATGTTCCTCGCGTTGTTCTGCTCGACCACGATCATCCAGGTGTTCTCGGCAGACCAGCTCAAGGCGGACCCGCGCAACATCCGAACCCTCGATGACAGCTATTCGGCCCAGCGGGGGGAAATCCTGGATGCCGACGGTAATGTGCTCGCCAAGTCGGTGCCCTCGAAGGATGTTTTCAAATACCAGCGCATGTACACCGATCCAAAGCTGTACGCGGATGTCACCGGCTACTTCACCTTCAATCAGGCGAACCCGGGCATCGAAGGTGCGCTGGACGACTACCTCAGCGGAAGCGCGAACGGCGAGTTCTTCAGTAACCTGTCGCGCATCGCGACCGGCCAGTCGGTGCAGGGGGCATCGGTGGAACTGACCATCGACCCGAAGGTGCAGCAGGCGGCCTACAACGCCCTGGGTAACAACATCGGTGCGGTGGTGGCGATGAACCCGAAGACGGGCGCGATTCTCGCAATGGTTTCGAAGCCGTCGTATGACCCCAACACACTGTCTGTTCATTCCACGTCCAAGTTCTTCACCGCCTACAACGCGCTGATCAAATCGCGGAGCAAGCCGCTCACGAATCGCGCGACCGCCGGCGATCTCTATCACCCCGGATCGGTCTTCAAGCTCGTTGTCGCAGCCGCCGCGCTCGACAGCGGCAAGGCCACCCCGACCACCGCGTTCCCGAACCCCGCCGCACTCAAGCTCCCTCTCTCGACGGACTACATTCACAACTCGACGAACCTGCCGTGCGGACCGGGAGCGACCGCGACGATCGCGACGGCCATCCGTCTCAGCTGCAACATTCCGATGGCCCAACTCGGCGCTTCAATCGGCGAGTCGACGATCTCGGAGTACGCGACCAGGTTCGGGTTCGGACGGCCGTTCTCTCTCGCGGACGGCAACTTCGACGTGACGCCCAGCATCTACCCGACCGGGCAGGATGCTCCGCACCTCATGATGTCGGCGTTCGGGCAGAGCGACGACCGCGTCACTCCCCTCCAGATCGCACTCGACTCCGCAGCCATCGCCAACGGCGGCGTCGAGATGCGTCCGACGCTGATTAAGAAGATCATCGAACCGGATCTTTCTCAGCTGCAGGTACTCAAGCCGACGGTCTATGGAACGCCGATCACTCCGACCACGGCGGGTGAGGTACGCGACATGATGGTTTCGAGTGTCGCGGACGGCGCCGCCAGCAATGCCACAATAGAAGGTGTTCAGGTAGCGGGAAAAACCGGTACAGCACAGAACGGCGTCAACGATCCATACACACTGTGGTTCACCGGATTCGCCCCGGCTGACGATCCCCAGGTCGTCGTCGCGGTGGTCATTGAAAACGGCGGTGGACTCGGACAGGATGCCGTCGGCAACCAGATTGCTGCACCGGTCGGCAAGGCAGTACTTGAGGCGGTGCTAGGAGAATGAGACCCACGAGCGGGCTCACGTTCGGCGGCCGCTACCAACTCTCCAGCCGGGTCGCCATCGGCGGCATGGGTGAGGTGTGGCAAGCCACCGACCTCGTCATCGGGCGCACGGTCGCCATCAAGATCCTCAAAGACGAATATCTGGGCGATCCGGGATTCCTCGAGCGCTTCCGCGCAGAAGCGCGGCACGCGGCCCTGGTCAACCACGAAGGCATCGCGAACGTCTTCGATTACGGCGAAGAGGACGGCAGCGCGTTCCTGGTCATGGAGCTCGTGCCCGGTGAGGCGCTCTCGACCATCCTTGAGCGCGAGCGCGTTCTGGCGACCGACCGTGCCCTCGACATCGTGGCCCAAACGGCGAATGCCCTTCACGCTGCCCACTCGGCTGGTCTAGTGCACCGGGACATCAAACCCGGCAACCTGCTGATCACGCCGGATGGCCGAGTCAAAATTACGGACTTCGGCATCGCCCGCATCGCGGATCAGGTCCCACTGACGGCCACCGGCCAGGTCATGGGCACCGTGCAGTATCTCTCGCCCGAGCAGGCCAGCGGACATGCCGCGTCGCCCACCACCGACATCTACTCACTGGGAATCGTTGCCTACGAGGCGCTCGCCGGGCGCCGGCCATTCACCGGCGAATCCCAGGTCGCCATTGCCATGGCGCAGATCAACGAAACTCCACCGGAGCTGCCGGCGACCATCGCCGAACCCGTTCGCAACCTGGTGTACTCGTCGATCGCGAAGAGTCCGGCCGATCGTCCGGCATCCGCCGCGCATCTCGCGCGGGCGGCTCAGGCGCTGCGAAATGGGGATGTTGCAGCGGCCGCGGCATCCGTTCCCGGGGTAATCGGAACCGGATCTCTCACCGCGGCCGCCGGTGCGAATTACGGCAACGCGACGACCGCAACGCGCGTGTTGCCGACCTCGGATACGGTGCCGACGACCGCCACCAAACGGAAGCGGAATCCCTGGACCTGGCCGCTCATCGCGCTCGTCGCGCTGTTGCTGCTGGTTCTGGTCGGAACGATCATCGCGCTGCTCGCATCTCCCAGCAAACCGGTGCACACCCATACGCCGACGACCACTCCGACGGTCAGCTCGACGCCAACCCCGAAGCTGATCACGTTCGACCCGTCCGTTTTGAAGGGGCTGAACAAGACGCAGGCGCAGGCGAAACTGACGCAGCTGGGTCTCGGCACGATGACGGCCACGACCGGCGATGCTGCACCGACCTCCGCCCAGGTGGGCACGGTCGAGGTGTCCGGAGTCACCCAGTTCCAGGATCTCCAGCCGAACGCGTCCATCAGCGTTCCCTTCTATGGGCCGGTCGCTGCTCCGCCGCAGCCGGCCACGCCCACCGCCGACTCTGCGCCGCCATATGCTCCCGGGTCGATGGTGGATGTCGAATGGGTTCCCTACGAGGATTGCCCGGCGGGCCAGGACCTCTCCGGCTACATCGTCACAGTGACCAACGGAACGGGCACGCAGAACATCCCGGCCGGCACCGAAACCGACACGATCACGGTTGGCGCGAGCGGTTCGACGGGAGTGAGCTACCAGGCCGTCTGTGGAACCGGGTCCGGGGCGATCGACTCCAGCTCATCGCAGGCGCTCTCGCTCCCCATCGGACCATAGCCAACGGCGCAAACGCGCCTGCCACCAGCGTCATCCCACCGGCTGACGGAACTCAAAGTTGCTTGAGGTTACACTCGACAGGGGCATTTTAGTCAGGCTACGGGAGACGGATCGTGACAGACAGCGTGAATCAGCGCGTGCGCCTGCTCGCCGGACGGTATGAAATCGGGCCCCTCATCGGGCGCGGCGGCATGGCCGACGTACGCGCCGGAACCGACGCACGCCTTGGTCGGCGCGTCGCGATCAAGTTGCTGAAGCCCGCGCTTGCCAGCGATCCCGCCTTCCGTACCCGCTTCCGCCGCGAGGCACAGGATGCCGCGAAGATGGCGCATCCGACGATCGTGCGCATTTTTGACGCCGGCGAAGAAACGGTCGTTGACCCGAGGGGCAACGAGGCGCAGATTCCGTTCATTGTGATGGAGTACGTCGACGGTCGACTGCTGAAGGACATCATCGCCGAGGGTCCGCTGCCCGAGCACGAAGCCGTACGCATTACGTCTCAGATTCTCACCGCGCTCGAGTATTCGCATCGTGCGGGAGTCGTCCACCGTGACATCAAACCGGGCAACATCATGATCGCCAACAACGGTCAGGTTAAAGTCATGGACTTCGGAATCGCCCGCGCGGTCGCGGAGTCCTCAGCAACGATCACGGAGACCAGCGCAATCGTGGGCACGGCGCAATACTTCTCGCCGGAGCAGGCTCGGGGCGAGAGCGTGGATGCGCGCACCGATCTCTATTCCACTGCCGTGGTTCTCTTTGAGATGCTCACGGGCCAGCCGCCGTTCCGCGGAGAAAACCCGGTGGCGGTTGCGTACCAGCACGTCAACCAGGTCCCCCCGCCGCCGAGCTCGCTCAGCAAAGGGGTTTCGCCCGCAGTCGACGCTGTGGTCGCCCACGCCCTCTCAAAGGATCGCTTCGCCCGATTCCAGAGCGCGACCGAGTTCCGCGAACAGCTCGAGGCCGCTGGCGCCGGCGCTGCGCCGGTGGTGCGGCAGGTGGTACCCGCGAACGACTTCAACGCGACGCTGTTCGGTGTGAACCCAACGGTGTCCGCGGGTTCGGATGCCGCGCTTCGCCAATTGACTATCGATCAGGAGGCTCGGGGATCGCGTACTCAGCAGCGCCCGCCCGTCGCCTGGATTTGGGCCGGCATCCTGCTGATCCTCGTCATTGTCGTTGCCGTTATCGTCTGGACTCTGACGTTGCCCAAGGACGTCACCGGAATCGACACCGGGCTATCGGTCAAGGTGCCGCAGCTCAAAGGTCAGGCGTACTCCAACGCGAAGTCGGCGCTCAACAAACTGGGCCTGGTTGCCGTTGAGCAGAAAGTCGCCAGCGCGACCATCGTGCCCGGCGCCGTCATCAGCACCAATCCCGGCGCGGGCAGTTCGGTTGCCCCGCACAGCACGGTAACCGTGGATGTGTCGAATGGCGCCAGCCAGATTTCCGTACCCAACATCACCGGAATGACAACCCCTCAGGCCACAACCGCGCTGACGCAGGCCGGACTGACGCTCGGCAGTTCGAGCACCGCGGACTCGTCGACCGTGCCGAAAGGTGCGATCATCTCGTCCACCCCGTCGAGCGGCACCAAGGTGGCCAGCGGTACAGCCGTGTCGGTCGTCGTGTCCACTGGCAACGTCGACATCCCCAGCGTCGTCGGCAAGTCCGGATCGCAGGCCGGTGCGACGCTCAGTGCCCTGAACATCAACTATTCGGTGATCGCGAACGACGGATGCACGGGCGGACAGGTCACAGCTCAGTCGCTGGTCGGTGAGCATCCGCAGAACTCGGCGATGACCATCACCGTCTGCACCGGCTAGCCGCCCGTTAGTTCGTGACGGTCTCCGGCGGAGGCGGCGACACGTACGGCTGGATCCACGGGAAGATCCAGTAGACGCACGCTGCAAGGATCGCCGCGATCAGCACCAGCAGAATGAGCAGACGCACCCACCAGGGCCCGGGCAATACACGCCATAATGCCGCGTACATGATCAGCCGACCTGAGCCACGGTGGCGGCGATTTCCTTGGGCGGGCCATCCGCGTACGGATACCAGCGCTCGAACTCGCCGTACGCGATCATCCGCTCCGCCGTCGAGAAGAACGGGTTACAGGTCGTCATCGTGATGAGGCGATTGATGGGCGCGACGCCCGGCTCCATAGGCACCGGCTGAAGCACGTTCACCTGATTCGGCTGCACGTACTCAATGTCCCGGAAGGTGTATTCGTACCAGCCATCCTTCGTTCCGATGTACACATGATCACCGACGTGCAGCAGGTGGAGATTCTCGAAACCTCCACCGTACGCGTGCCGATGCGCCGCAATGGCGAAATTGCCGATCTGCCCGGGCATCGCCGTTCCCGGATAGTGGCCAACGCCGATGGCGTCGAGCACATCGGCAACGCCAACTCCCTGGGCGATCGGCCGCTCCCACTTCGCGCCGAACCGCGGTATGTAGAGGATGCCAAAAACCTTCGCGTTTGCCGGCGCGGCCGTGACCACCGGCGTTCCCGGACTCGTCGTCTTCAGCGGCGGCGCAACAGCCGCGTCGTGCTTCCAGGTCTGGCTCAGTTGTTGCGCCTGCTGGTCCTGAGCGGCGCCCTCGATGATGTCGTTGAGCCACACCTGCCAGCCGAGAAACAGCAGAACGAAGACCCCGGCGGTGATGAGCACCTCGCCAAGAATGCCGACGATACTCATTCGATGCTTTGGCGTGGCTCGTCGCTTGGGTGCTGCGCGGCGCGCACCGTTTTCGCCCGCGCCAAGAGTCATAGGCACGATTGTAAGCGCAGAATCCTTGGATCTCTCCCAGTGCCCACACCGGCGACGAAGAGCACGCAAGGTCGACAGGCTACAATCTTGCGCATGGCCCGTACATCCAGCACAAAGCCCGCCCGAACGACTCAGGCGAAGGAGCAAGCGCCGAACCCGGTCTGGTTCAAACCGCTCATGTTCGGCTTCATGCTTCTCGGGCTTGTCTGGATCATCGTCTTCTACGTGAGCGGAAGCTCGGCGCCAATTCCGGCGCTCTCCAGCTGGAACATCGTTATTGGCTTCGGCATCATGGCCGTCGGGTTTCTCATGACAACCCGCTGGCGCTAGCCGACGCGCCCCAATCTTGCGAGCCTAATTACACGATTGTAATTATCCCCACTGTGGACGCGCCTGTGGATAACTATCCGAGCAGCGACGCCTTGAACACCGTGAGCCCAATCAGGATGACGGTGACGAGGGCAACCAGCAGTACCTGCACCCAACGTCGAGACCGCTGGCGCGTCTCAAGGTAGATGAATGCAACCGCACCGCCGGCGACCAGTCCGCCCACGTGGGCCTGCCAGGCAATCCCGAGACCCGGGACGAACCCGATCACCAGGTTCAGCACGATGATCACGAGCACGTAGGTCGCGTTGCCGCCCATCCGCCTGGCAATGATGAAGTACGCACCGAACAGCCCGAAGATTGCACCGGATGCTCCGAGCACTCCTTCACCCGCGGGGGCAATCAGCAACACCGCGACGGAGCCACCGAATCCCGCCACCAGGAACAGCACCAGGTATCGGATTCGTCCGAGGACCGCCTCGAGCGTGGGCCCGACGACCCACAGCGAGTACATGTTCAGGGCGACGTGGAGGATCGATGCGTGAATGAAAATGCTCGTCATCATCCGCCATGGCTGGGTCGACGTAAGGAATGGCGCGTAGATCAGATCGTTCGTCACTGGGGACCGCTCGTCGCCGGTGAAGTACTGGATGGCGTAGATCACCAGACACAGGCCGATGATTGCGAAACTGACAATCGGGCGTCCGCCGGATGGGCTGACCACTCGGGCGAACCGTCGCCCGATCGGTCGCACAGATGCGGCTGCCGAGCCGCGAGCCTCGCGGACGCACTCCGGGCAATGAACCCCGACTGGCGCGAGGGTCTGGCACTGCCCGCAAATCGACCGACCGCAGCGCTGGCACTTGACGAAAGTCTCGCGATCCGGGTGGCGGTAGCACCGGTTGTCGGTGTCGGTTGTTGAATCTGTCATCAGCTCAGGTAGAAGAACAGTGCTCGAATGAACGCGGTAACCACCAGCACGCCGCCGACGGCGATCACCAGCAGGATCGCCCGCCTGCTGGCGTGGTCATCCTCTTCCAGGTGGTAAATCCACCCGATGACACCACCGGCGATGAAACCGCCCAGGAAGGTCTGCCAGCCGCCGAGGTAGATGGCGAGCACTGCGCTGATCGCGCAGCTGATGTAGATGTACACCAGGTTCGCACCCATCCGGCGTGCGGTAATCGCGAGCGCCGCAATCAGGCCGCTGATTGCGCCGTAGGGGCTCACCGAAAATCCGTCGAGCAGAAACGCAAATACTGCACCGCTGAACCCGCTGACCAGATACAGCAGGAAAAACTGCAATCGCCCGAAGTGCGGTTCGAGGATTCGTCCGAGCAGGAACAGGTTCACACCGCTCAGCAGGAGGCTCAGGATGTTGTTCGGGTAGAACATCGACGTCAGAAGCGTCCACGGCATCTTCAGCGGGCTCGTCGCGACCACCACCATTACCGAACCGAGCGCGCCTCGCGCAATGGTGTCGACGATGAACACAACGAGCAGGACCGCGACGATCACGGTGCTCACCAGCGGCCACGACTCGGGGACGCGCGAAAGAACCGACCGTCGACGAATCCGCGTCGGTTTCGGCGGCCTTGCGTTGACCGGCATCATCGAGACATTGCTGTTTCGCGCGTCATCCGGGCATAACACTTTGCCGCCGACATGGTTCTGGCATTCGAGGCAGATCGTGCGACCGCACCGCTCGCACAACACAAAGCTGGGCCGGTCGGGATGGCGGTAGCAGTAGTCGTCCGGATTATGCGCGGCGTCAGTCACGACTCGAGCTCCCCGGCCTGCTCGCTTTCGGACCGGTTAGCCCTCGACGACGTCAATGCTCTCAATGACAACGGGCGTCACTGGCTTGTCGCGACCGTCCGTATCGACGGCTTCGATCGCGTCGACGACCTTTTGGGAGGCGTCATCCTCGACCAGGCCGAAGATCGTGTGCTTTCCCTGCAGCCACTGGGTTGGAACGGTGGTGATGAAGAATTGTGATCCGTTGGTGCCGTGACCTCCGTGAGTGCCGGCGTTCGCCATCGCGACAACGTAGGGTTCGTTGAAGTTGAGTTCCGGGTTGATTTCGTCGTCGAACTGATAGCCGGGCCCGCCGGTTCCCTGACCCAGCGGATCCCCCGCCTGAAGCATGAAGTCCTTGATGATGCGGTGGAAGATCACCCCGTTGTACAGCGGATCGTGCGAGACCTTGCCGGTTGCCGGATGCGTCCACTCGGTGGAACCCGTCGCGAGGCCGGTGAAGTTGGCGACGGTCTTCGGGGCGTGATTTCCGAGCAGGTTGACGATGATGTCGCCCTTGTTCGTGTGGAGAGTGGCAACAGCGGTGTGAGCAGACATGAGAACAATTCTTGCATAGCGGCACGCTGTACTACCGGCGGGCGGACTCTACACCCACCAGCTTCTCAGTCCACCCGCTATCTTCACCAATCCATTGGGTGACAGGATGTACTGGCAAGAAATCATGAACCCGTCGGGAGGTTTCAATGGCACCGTCACGAAAGAATCACACTGAACTCGATCGCCTCAAGGGCGAGGCCGAGGATCTGTGGGAAGACCAGCGGGAGGTGCTTGAACGCGCAAACCGGGTGATCCGGTCGGCCAGTCGCAGTGCGCGGCGCGAGGCGACTGCACGCGGGCACGATGTGTTCGACAATCGGGTTCGACCGGTCGTCGCATCCGGAGTCGCCGCGGGGCGCGGGGCGGCATCCGCGGGGCGCGAGCGTCTCGTCGACGACGTTTTTCCCGTTGTCTCGTCTGCGCTCGGATCGGCGCTGGCCATTCTCGAAGCGGCGCGCAACCCCGAAGTGCGTGCGGCGCTGAGCCGCGCGTCCTCGATGGGCCGACGGGCGGCGAGCCGCGTGGGCATCGTGAAGGCGAAGCCGTCTCCGGGACCCGGGCGATACATCCTCATCGGAGTCGGTGTCGTCGCGCTGGCGGGGGTCGCGTATGCGGCCTGGCAAACGTTGCGCGCCGACGATGACCTGTGGATCGACGACGAGGAACTCACCGAGCAGACAGGCGACGCTCAGCCCTCGTAGCGGTCGCTCCGCACTTTCGCGCACTACGATCTGTGCTGGAACACGCTCGCGCGACGAAGGGGCTGCGGATGGGGAAGAAACGGCTGCTGGCCAGCATGGCGGCCGCGCTCGCGGTCGCCTTCGCACTGGCCGGATGCTCGATTATTCCCAATCCGTTTCACCCGAACACCTCGGGCTCCGGCGATTCCAGTGCCCCCGCAGCTTCGGGCGGTTCCGGCGCGCCTAAGGTAGGCGAGTGCTGGAATGCCACGAACAGCGAGGCCGACAATTGGTCTGATTGGGAAGGCCAGTCCGCCACTCCGTGCTCGACGTCGCACGTCTTGTACACCTACGCGATCGGCAAGATCGAAGGGGTTTCGGCGAAAACGTGGGCCAAGTCCGGGTCGCCGGATCAGACCAGCACCGCGGTCGCGGATCGCGCCGACGACGCCTGCAGCACAGAGGAGCTGTTGCCCAAACTCAAGTGGACGCAGCAGCTCATCCAGGGCTTCTTCTTTCTGCCGTCGAAGGCCGATTGGCGCGCCGGTGCGCGGTGGGTTCGCTGCGACGTCGGCGTGCTCTCCTACGGAACGACGATCGACAATGAGGCGCTCGCGACCCTGCCCGCCAAGATTTCAACGCTGGTAGCGGCGGTGTCATCCGATCCGAAACGCTACAACTTCTGCGTGACGTCGCCCTCTCCGGTGAACGAGTCGGGTCCACTCGACAGTTCGAGTGGTCGTATCGCGGACTGCCGCACCGATCCGCAATGGGTTCTCGAGGGGCACGGAAACTTCCCCGAACCAGCTGGTGCCGCATTCCCAACGGACGCCACCGCGAACAAAGAGTCGGGCGACGTCTGCCTGAAGTACGTGACCGACAGCAACGAGACCTGGATCGCCTACATCCCATCGAAGTCCGACTGGACCAAGACCAACGACCGCGAGATCGACTGCTGGGTGGGACAGAAGGCAGACGCCGACGTCGGTGGCGGTACCGCCTGAGCTTCTGCGCAGTCGCGGCGGCGGGTACATCGCACGGAGCACTTCGCCGCAGAGGCGGCGGCGAACCGAAAAACACCGTGGAGCCTAGGGGAATCGACGCCCCTACTGAGCCGCCGAAATATCGCGTCGCGACATTTCGGACTGCGCAGCGGGGGCCCACGAAGGTTTTCCGCGACCTAACCAACACGGCACGAAAAACCCCGCCTACAGCGGGGCATTTCGTTCCGTGGAGCCTAGGGGAATCGAACCCCTGACCTCCTGCTTGCAAAGCAGGCGCTCTACCAATTGAGCTAAGGCCCCGTACTAGTTGGTGCGCCGCCGCCCCTGCGTCGCACATTCGAAGAATCGACCGCGCGCGAGCGGTCGATTCTTCGTGCGTTCCGCACGTCGTGCTTTGCATCCGATTCGTTTCGACGCCAGTCGTCAGCCGGGCGGGGACCGGCCGACCAAACTAGCACCGTGGGGGTACCAGGACTTGAACCTGGGACCTCTTCGTTATCAGCGAAGCGCTCTAACCGCCTGAGCTATACCCCCTTGGAGCAGATACGAGAGTATCGCACCGGCCTGCCAAGACGAAAATCACTACTGGTTGGTGAAGCCTACGAGAAGCCCACCGGTGAGGCGCACCGTGAAGTTGTAGAGGATGCTGCCAATCGCTCCGAGTGCCGTGCCGACGACGACGTTCAGCAGAGCGATAACGAAAGCGAACCCGGCGACCGTCACGAGTGACGCGCTCGTCTCGATCGAGAACGTCGGGTTGTCGAGGATGTCTTGCAGCGTCCCGTCGAGCGTGTGGAAAACCTGCAGCGCGTCAAGGAGAACCCAAATCAGGATCGATGCGACGACGAGCACGATGCCGGCCGCAACCGAGATCAGGAACGCAAGCTTAACGGTCGACCAGAAGTCGAGGTAGACGAGCTTCAGCCGAACCTGCTTCGTGGCGACTGCCCGCTGCGATTTGCGCTGGAGTTGTTCCGCGACACTACTCATTGATCTGACTCGTCCTTTCCAGGGGCTTGCTCATCGGATGCTGCGTCGGGCTCGACCACATCCTCCGGATCCAAGTCCTGCGATTCCACATCTTCAGTTTGCACCGTACGCTCACTGTTCTTGGCAACGGCAATGATCTTGTCGTCATCGGCGAACCTGGCGAAAACAACACCCATGGTGTCTCGACCCTTGGCCGGCACTTCGGCCACGGACGACCGTACCACCTTGCCACTGGCAAGAACCACAAGGACCTCGTCCTCGTCATCCACGATCAGCGCACCGGCCAGGTCGCCACGAGCCTCCTGCAGCTTCGCCACCTTGATACCCAAACCGCCCCTGTTCTGAACCCGATATTGGTCCGCCGAGGTGCGTTTTGCGTATCCGCCCTCGGTGACAACGAACACGTACCCCTGGTCGGAAACTACGCTCGCATCCAGCAATCTGTCGTCATCCCTGAAGTGCATTCCGATCACCCCGGAGGTTGATCTTCCCATCGGGCGCAGCGCGCTGTCAGACGCCTTGAACCGGATCGACATGCCCTTGCGAGACACCAGCAGCACATCCTGGTTCTCTTCGACGAGCATCGCCGAGACGAGCTCGTCTTCCTCTCGCAGGTGAATGGCGATGATGCCGCCGGTGCGGTTCGTGTCGTAGTCCGTGAGCGCCGACTTCTTGATGAGTCCGTCGCGGGTCGCGAGAACGAGGTACTTCGCCGCCTGGTAGTCGCGGATATCCAGCACCTGAGCGACCTCTTCGCCCGGCTGCAGCGCGAGCAGGTTCGCGAGGTGCTGGCCCTTGGCGTCGCGCCCGGCTTCCTGAATCTCATATGCCTTGGCCCGCAGCACCCGCCCGGTATTCGTGAAGAACAGCAGCCAGTGGTGCGTCGTGGTCACGAAGAAGTGCTCGACCACGTCATCCGCTCGAAGCTGCGCGCCCTTCACGCCCTTGCCGCCGCGATGCTGGCTGCGGTAGTTGTCACTTCGAGTGCGCTTGACGTATCCGCCGCGCGTGATCGTGACGACCATCTCTTCTTCGGGGATCAAGTCTTCTACGCTCATGTCGCCGTCGAATCCGAACATGATCTCGGTGCGGCGGTCATCGCCGAATCGCTCGACGATCTCCTCAAGTTCCTCTCGCACGATCGAACGCTGCTCAGTGGGCGTCGCGAGAATGTGCTTGTAGCCCTTGATGAGCTCCTGGATTTCGGCGGCCTCGTCGATGATCTTCTGACGCTCGAGCGCGGCTAGCCGACGCAGCTGCATGTCGAGGATCGCACGCGCCTGAAGCTCGTCGATCTTCAGGAACTTCATCAGTGCGTCACGCGCCGCTTCGGTGTCTGCGCTCTTGCGGATGAGAGCGATCACCTCGTCCAGTGCATCCAGCGCCTTGAGGTAGGCGGTCAGGATGTGCATCCGCTCTTCTGCCTTGCGCAGACGGAATGCGGTACGTCGAACGATGACATCGATCTGGTGCGCGATCCAGTTCGAGATGAACCCGTCGATCGGCAGCGTGCGCGGTACGCCGTCGACGATGGCAAGCATGTTCGCGCCGAAGTTGTCCTGCAGCTGGGTGTGCTTGTAGAGATTGTTGAGCACGACCTTGGCGACCGCGTCGCGCTTGAGCACGACGACGAGACGCTGGCCGGTTCGGCCAGAGCTCTCGTCGCGGATGTCGGCGATGCCGCCGACCCGGGCATCTTTGACCAGCTCGGCGATCTTGAGCGCGAGGTTGTCGGGGTTCACCTGGTAGGGCAGCTCGGTGATGATGAGGCAGGTTCGGCCCTGCAGTTCCTCAACCGAAACCACCGCGCGCATCGTGATCGACCCGCGTCCGGTGCGATAGGCATCCTGGATTCCCTTGAGTCCCAGAATCTGCGCACCCGTCGGGAAGTCCGGACCCTTGACTCGTTCGATCAACGCCTCGAGCAGTTCGTCTCGCGAGGCATCCGGATTCGCGAGTGCCCACAGTGCACCCTCGGCGACCTCGCGCAGGTTGTGCGGCGGGATGTTGGTGGCCATGCCCACGGCGATTCCGACCGACCCGTTGACGAGCAGGTTCGGGAATCGGGCGGGCAGCACGACCGGTTCCTTGGTTTTGCCGTCATAGTTGTCCTGGAAGTCGACGGTCTCCTCGTCGATGTCGCGGACGAGCTCCATGGCGAGCGGCGCCATCTTGGTCTCGGTGTACCGCATGGCCGCCGCGCCGTCGTTGCCCGCGGAGCCGAAATTGCCCTGCCCGAGCGCCAGCGGATACCGAAGGCTCCACGGCTGCACCAGCCGCACCAGCGCGTCGTAGATCGAGGCGTCACCGTGTGGATGGAACTGCCCCATCACATCGCCGACGATTCGGGTGCACTTGTTGAAACCCTTGTCGGGACGGTAACCGCCGTCGTACATGCCGTAGATGACGCGGCGATGCACGGGCTTTAGCCCGTCACGGATGTCCGGCAGTGCTCGCCCGACGATCACGCTCATCGCGTAGTCGAGGTAGGACCGTTGCATCTCCAGCTGGAGATCGACTTGCTCGATCTTGTCGTGGCGGGTGTCGACGACCGCGTCCTCAAAGATGCGGTCGTCGGTTGGGATGTCGTCGTCTGCCATTTGTTAGTCCTATATGTCCAGGAAGCGGACGTCTTTGGC